>CAZNRP010000076.1:0-12645 GCA_964575555.1 uncultured Thiohalophilus sp.
ACAGCCCAGAGGGAGAAGGGGGTATAGTGCAAATACTTATGCAACGATTAATATCAGACAAGAAAAGCCTGTAAACGCCGCACGCCTTCTTCGAGTCGTGCCATCGAGGTGGTGTAGGAAAAACGTAAAAATTTCTCCGGCTGGTTGTCACCAAAATCCCGTCCCGGTGTAACCGCAACCCCGGCTTCATTCAACAGCGTTTGGGCAAAGGCAAAACTGTCATCGGTAAACTTTTCACAACCGGCATAAAGATAAAAAGCACCTTCGGGTGTTACCGGCAGATCAAAACCTAACTCACGCAAGGCAGGTAACAGATAATCACGACGTTGCTGAAACTGTTGCCGACGCTGTTCCAGTATCTGAAAATTTTCCGAGCTAAACGCGGCCAGTGCTGCATATTGTGCCGGTGTAGATGCAGCAAGAAAAAGATTTTGTGCCAGCTTATTGATATTATCAATGGCATTTTCCGGTGCCACTAACCAGCCCAGTCGCCAGCCGGTCATGCCGAAATATTTCGAAAAACTATTAATAACAAAGGTATCATCACTAAATGAAAGTGCGGAGCTGGGTCTGGTTTTTTCGGAATACGTTAAGCCATGATAGATTTCATCAACGATCAGCCTGCCCTTCTTTTGCATCACCATAGCAGTAATATCCGCCAATGCCTGATCGCTGATCAAGGTACCAGTCGGATTCGACGGTGAAGCCAACATCAAACCACACGTCTGTGCACCCCAATGTTGTTCAACCTGAGCCGCCGTTAATTGATAATCGGTTTTTGCATCGACATTCACCACCTGCGGTTCACCGCCGAGGAAGCGTACAAAGTTGCGATTACAGGGATAGCCAGGATCAGCCATCATGATCTTATCTCCCGTATCCAGCAACACACCCAAAGCCAGTAACAAAGCACCGGAGGCTCCCGGTGTGATCACAATGCGCTGTGAAGAAATCTGCAGGCCATAACGCTGTTGATAGAACGCAGCAACCAAGTCACGTAATTGAGACAATCCCAGGGCGGGGGTGTAGTGCATTTCTTCTTTTTCTATCGCCACCATGGCCGCACGTGTCACCGGCTCCGGTGTGGGGAAATCCGGCTCACCAATCTCCATGTGCACAATATCCCTGCCTTCGGCCTCCAGCGCCCGCACCTGTGCCAGCAGAGCCATTACTCTGAAGGGCTCAATCTCATTGATACGCTGCGAATACACATTTAACTGATTATTGCTCATGCGGCGACTAAAGAGCCCCGGCTAAACGTTGCACCAGCTCCAGATCCAGACAGTTTGCACCATCCAGTATATTTTCATCACCCTGTAATACAGTAAACGCCTGATCCGGTTCACCCATATTATTCAGTACTAGAACAGCGTCAGAAAAGTCATGCTCGAGGGTATAATCATTGACCGTGATAATCGTACGCAAACCCGCCGCTACCGAGGATTTAATACCATTTTCAGAATCCTCAAAAGCGATGCAGGCTTCAGGATCCAGACCCATTTTTTCCATCGCCCAGGTATAAATATCAGCCGCCGGTTTTTTTGCCGGAACCACATCTCCAGCCGCAATCACCTCAAACCAGCTTTCCGAATCAGCACCCAGGGTGTGGGTCAGTAAGGCCTGTACATTGGCCGGAGTGGTGGTAGTTGCAATACCCATACGCATCCCCTTTGCCCGCGCTTCTTTGAGTAAACGCTCCACTCCCGGACGTAGCGGTATCCGGCCTTCTGCCAGCAAGTCGGTATAAAAAGCGGTTTTGGATTGATGTAGTTCTGCGATAAACGCATCAAGCTTATCCGGCCCTTCAAAATCAGTATTAAAATGCTGCAAATAATACTTCATCCGTTCCTTGCCACCGGTGACTGCCAGTAACTTGCCGTAAAGTTCAACCGACCAGTCCCAATCCAGTCCGGCTTTTTGAAAAGCCAGGTTAAATGCCACTCGATGTCCATCGCGTTCGGTGTCGGCGAGCGTCCCGTCCACGTCAAATAATAATGCCTGTAGTGCTTGCTTCATGCCTGATAACCTATAATCTATGTGCATACAATTTCACTGCGCCAAAATTGCGAACAATCAGCGAAAAAATGAGGGGCGTACTTTACCGTAGACGGTGGCAGGAAATCGAGTCCTTTAATTTTTTAGAATAAGGATATACGGCTGAAGCCGCATCTACTCGCCTATTTCGCACTCGCTAATGCGCTTTGTACAAAAATACAGCATTTATAAATCTATTCCTGTTATCAACGCCTTAGCGGAAAAAAATGAGATTTTGTGCTAAAATTTAATATTGTTATCTATTCATTGATTGCGCTGTTTTAAATATTCTGGTATTAAATCGCGTTCATTTTGAATTCCCGGTATCGGTAGGAGACTGTTAGAGATGCCCACAAAGAAAAAAACTGTTGCAAAGAAAAAGACAAGCGCCAGCAAGAAAGAGCCTGCGGCAAAGAAAACAGCGGCTAAAAAAGCTACGAGTCAAAAATCAGTCAGCAAAAAAACCACTGCAAAAACAGGCGCGGCCAGCAAGAAAAAAATCTCTCGCAAGAAGCCGGTGACTGCAAATTCAGATACGAAATCCTTTGAACCCTATAAGATGGTCAAGGGTGAAGAGTATATGAATGATGCCCATGTGGCTCATTTTGATGGACTATTGCTCGACTGGAAACATGAACTAATGGAAGAAGTGGATCGCACTGTGCATCACATGCAGGACGAAGCTGCCAATTTTCCGGATCCCAACGATCGTGCCACTCAGGAGTCCGAGTTCACTATCGAGCTTCGCACCCGTGATCGTGAACGTAAGCTAATCAAGAAAATTGATGAAGCCCTGGATCATCTGGAATCCGGTGATTACGGTTATTGCGAACAGTGTGGTATGGAAATCGGCATTCGTCGTCTTGAAGCACGTCCAACCGCAAATTTATGTATTGATTGCAAAAGTCTGGATGAGATTCGTGAACGTCAGCGGGGCTGAGAAAGCATTTTACTTGGAAAAAACCGCAATTTATTGCGGTTTTTTTTCTTGCAGCTGTCAATTCGATTTTAATCGTACACGGAGTTAAACGAAGCCGCATTGTCACTTCAATTAGTACGACTGAAACCGTAGCGACAAACCCTCGCTCCACGGGAATTAAAGCAGAATATGCAACTCCCGCAACACCACTTTTGCCCGGGTTAATTCATTTTCATCGAGTGGCTCAATTGAAACCGGCAAGGTGCTCACTACATTTTTGATTGCCTGAAATTCATCCCGCTCATTTTCCAGCCAGCTACGTGCTTTATGAATAACATCGTGATCGATACGCTGATCTTTGGGTTCATCCCGCAAATCCAGATTTGAAACTCGACTCAATATCCTCCGCAATTGATTCACGACTCGCCGGACATAAGCGCGCCAGATCATATCAGCAAGCCACAGCGCCACTACATTCACCAACAAAATTACCGGAATCACGGTCAGCAGAGTACTTATGAAAGGTGATGACCCCGCTGTATCTGCATAATGAACACGATAAAGATTGCCATCAATGATCTCACTTAAATCAAGATACAACCAGATCATGGCACTACCAAACAGAATCACTTCCAGCCCAATAAGCGCGGCCAGTAAACGTCCCTGAATGGTGGCATCAATAAAGTGCCGGTGACGGCGAGATGCCATTGAGATTTCTGTTTTGCTTTTCTGCTCGGAATTATTCATAAATCATGGCACTCAAAACACAGCCGCGAGGCTTGATTGGACATCACCAGCTTGCCGTGTTCCTGGGTGTAACCCTGATGACAGGAAATGCAACCTATCCGACCTTCTGGCAACATGATCTTTTTCGACAACTGCGTGGGTGAACGATAACCGCCATAACGTGATGCCTTAGCATAGCTGGCACCAACAGGATGATTCACTGCACCACCGGCATGTCGAACCAGACCACGCGGATCGATATCAACAACGGGCGGGCCACCATCGGCATTACTGCTGTGACAGCCCAGGCATTGGATAGAGAAGGCATCCAGACCCAATGGTTCTTTGATGGTACTGGCATTCAGATGACCGTTACTGATAATTGATGCCCCGGCATCTGGCATGGCCGCAAAAAAAGTGCTGTCATGACAGGACATACACAACTCCCGGCCGCGTTTGTCACCACGCATCAATCCCGGTTTACCAGAATGAATATCATGGCAGGTGCTACAGGTCACATCACCTTTCCAGTCAACCGGGTACTCAGCTGGCAAAACACGATTAGGAGTAAAACCGGTAGCATGGCTGAGACGCAGTGCATCTTCGTGACAGGCTCCGCAAATACGCTCCTGACTACTGAGCAACTTGTGGGCATTGTCGGCAACCGTATTGTCTCCCGCCAGGTGGCAGGCAACACAATTTGCATCATGTGCTGGATGGCTAATGGCAGTCACCTTTTCCAATATTAACAACGTGCTTAATAAAATCCCAGCAAACAGTAAAAACGACAAACTGGTTCGTTTCATGAAACATTTACTCTGGCGATGCGTGCCGTCAGTTGTTTAATTAATGCTGCATACTCCGCCGCTGCATTCTCATTATTAGATTGCAGACATTGCTCCGCTTTATCGGTCAACTCTCTGATTGACTGTCGATGCTGTTTTAAAGTTTGGATACTATCCAGCAACTGCCGGGAAACATCTTGCAGGCAGTCACCATCACGAATACCGATAATGGAATGATTTTCTGAAACCGCAAGGTTGCGGGCAAAACGATACAACGGGCCAGCCACACGGAAACTACTATAGAGTGTAATCACCCCGGTAATCATCGCCGCCAGCGAAAGCAGGAACAGACCGGCAACCCATAATGCCGGAACAAGATGTGAGCGGGTCAACCAATGTGCCTTGATCATTTCGGTATAGCTGCCACCACTTTCCGCACCCAAAAAATAAACCAGCCCCCCCAGCACAATGGCTGCCGCCAAACCGATCAACAGGGCTATCAAAGCAAATTGCTTAAAGCGCGCTAACGTTTCCTGATCGGTGGCACATATTTCATTATTCTCAACTTGATTCATACCCCCTTTATCGGCAGGTGAATATTAGGCTTTAGTCACAAAGCCCCTCAGGATTAAAACCATACTTATAAAATTTTGCTATCAATCTGTGCTGGCAACATACTATTAAGTACTGGTATCCTTGTTGATTTTTACAGTATTTGGTATCAACACACTGGCCCCATGACCGCAAACTCAAGCCCCACACACCCCGCTTCTTCCTATGAAGGGCTGGAAGTCCGTAACTTAAGCTGTTCTCGTGAAGATCGAGATCTGTTTTGCGGATTGAATTTTCAGCTAACTCCAGGCCACGCTATCCAGATAGAAGGTCCCAATGGCAGTGGTAAAACCACCCTGCTGCGTATGCTCTGTGGCCTGCGCCTTACCGATGAAGGCGAAATTCTCTGGAACGGAGAGGATATTAGTGAGGAACGCGCAGCTTATCTCAGTAACCTGAGTTACATCGGTCACGCCCACGGGGTCAAAGGCGAGCTTACCCCGCTGGAAAACCTGCGCGTTTATCAGGCCATGGCGGCCTGCAATAACCCGCTATCGCTGGATGATGCGTTGGAAAAAGTCGGCTTGTTTGGCTTTGAAGATGTGCCCTCACGCACTCTCTCGGCCGGTCAGCGTCGCCGAGTGGCACTGGCTCGGCTATTAATCAATCCGACTCCGCTGTGGATCCTGGACGAGCCCTTTACCGCCATTGATGTTCATGGCCAGAAGCAGATTGAAGAAATGATTACCCGGCACGTACTTGATGGCGGCATGGCCATTCTCACCTCCCATCACCCACTCGACCTCTCTGACGAGCATTTATCCAGCGTGACGCTCAGTACATGACAAATTCATCCCTGTTCAAAGTCTTTCTCACCGTCCTTAAACGCGATCTAACCCTGGCACTGCGCACACGATCGGAAATTGCCAACCCCTTAATTTTCTTTATTATCGTAGTCAGCCTGTTCCCGCTGGCAGTGAGTCCAGAAGCCGGCTTGTTGAGAACCGTGGCACCGGGGGTTATCTGGGTTGCCGCCCTGCTCTCCACCATGCTCTCCCTGGACAGTATTTTCCGCTCAGATTTTGAAGATGGCTCTTTAGAACAAATGCTGCTCAGCCCCCATCCCATGACCGTGCTGGTGCTGGCTAAGATCACCGCACACTGGCTGGTCAGCGGCCTGCCACTGATTTTGCTCAGTCCCCTGCTGGGTGTACTGCTGTTTTTGCCCTTTGAGGCCATGCCTGCCCTGCTAGCAACGCTGGCCCTGGGCACACCGGTGCTCAGTCTGGTCGGGGCGATTGGGGTAGCATTGACGGTCGGCCTGCGTCGGGGTGGGGTTTTGCTTTCCTTGCTAGTGCTGCCCCTGTATATTCCGGTACTGATTTTTGCCAGTAACGCGATTGCCACGGCGGCGGCTGATTTAAGCATCAAAGGACAACTGTATTTTCTTGCCGCCATGCTTGCGTTGGCTCTGACTATGGCACCACTCGCAACGGCAGCAGCATTACGGATAAGCTTGCGCTAAGCATGGGTTTTTATTATTGATTTTTACGAGAAATTCGCTTTACTGAATGTTAAAGTTGGTTGATATTCGTCAAGGCTGTCAGCACTGTCAGTCTGACATAATCTGCTGCTCTGCCACCTGACAGGTAGCCGCTATTTTTGCATCTGGAACTATAGAATTTTATGTGGTCATTTTTTCATAGACTCGCGTCTCCCAAGCACTTTTATCAGTTTGCCGGTCGTCTGATCCCCTGGCTAGGATGGAGCACCCTGATTCTGTTCATTATCGGTATCTATCTGGGTTTATTTGTTGCCCCCACGGATTATCAGCAGGGTGAAAGTTACCGGATTATTTATATTCATGTGCCGGCAGCCTGGATGTCCATGTTTGTCTACATGGTGATGGCCACAGCCGGAGGCATTGGCCTTATCTGGAAAATGAAAATGGCCGATATCGTGGCCTCCAGTGCCGCCCCACTCGGTGCCGCCTTTACCATTCTGGCTCTGGTTACCGGCTCGCTCTGGGGCAAACCCATGTGGGGCACCTGGTGGATCTGGGATGCTCGGCTAACCTCAGAGCTGATCCTGCTATTTCTTTATCTGGGTTTTATTGCGCTACAATCCGCGATTGAGGACAGACGCACCGCCGCCAATGCCTGCGCCGTGCTAGCACTGGTGGGTGTGGTGAATATCCCCATCATTCACTATTCAGTCGAATGGTGGAATACGCTGCATCAGGGCGCGACTGTGACCCGCTTCGATAAACCCGCCATGGCCACCAGTATGCTGATTCCGCTGCTGACCATGTTCCTCGCCTTCAAGCTGTATTTTGGTCTAACCCTGATGATGAGGGCTCGGGTCGAAATTCTGGAGCGTGAACGCGACACCACCTGGATAAAGGCGATGATTACGGAGTCCGAGAAATGAGTGATTTTTTCAATATGGGCGGCTATGCTCTGTATGTCTGGGTTTCTTACGGGCTAGCGCTGGTTATTCTTGTCTGGAATGTCATCCTGCCGATGCAGCGCAGAAAAAAGCACATCAGCATGATCAAGCGCCGTCTGCGTCGCGCGCAAAACGAAAAGTAATCCGATTAAACTTTTTTGCTTTTTAGTTGACCAATACTAAACCTTTCAATTTTACTCTGAACGAGATCTAAACATGCGATTCCTGCCCAAACATCCTAAACGCCGTAAACGTCTGGCCCTGATTGCCCTGATGATTACCGGCATCGGCAGTGCCGTAGCACTGGCCACCATCGCCCTGAAAGAAAATATCAATCTATTTTATGGCCCCACCCAGATTCTGGCCGGGGAAGCCCCGATAAATCATGCCTTCCGTATTGGCGGCATGGTGGAGGAAGGCTCAGTGAAACGTAACAAGGACAGTCTGGAAATATTCTTTGAAGTCACCGATACGGTGAATAAAGTCCAGGTCAGCTATACCGGTATTTTACCGGACTTATTCCGCGAAGGTCAGGGTATTGTTGCCCAGGGCAAACTGCGTGAAGATGGTGTGTTTGTTGCCGATACCGTACTCGCCAAACATGACGAAAACTATATGCCCCCCGAAGCCACTCAGGCTATCAATGATGCACAAAAAACACTAATAGGAAACTAGCCCTATGATTCCAGAGCTTGGCCACTTCGCCCTGATACTCGCCCTTTGTCTCGCTATTGTACAAGGAACCGTCCCCCTGCTCGGCTCAGTTCTGAACAAGCCGGGCTGGATGGCCCTGGCTCGACGCGCGGCCTGGGGACAATTTTTCTTTATCTCCCTGGCCTTTGCCGTATTACTGAATGCCTTTATCTACAATGACTTCAGCCTGGTCTACGTGGCATCGAACTCCAACTCAGCGCTGCCGCTGCCCTTCCGGATCTCTGCACTCTGGGGGGCCCATGAAGGCTCACTGCTACTCTGGGCTCTGCTCTTATCACTCTGGACTGTAGCTGTTGCCAAATTCAGTCATAGCCTGCCCCAGGATACTGTGGCTCGGGTGATTGCGATAATGGGCTTGATCAGCATCGGCTTCCTGCTATTTATGTTGCTGACATCTAACCCTTTTGATCGTATTCCCATCAATGCGATTCCTGCCAATGGCCGAGATCTTAATCCGCTGCTTCAGGACATCGGTCTAATTCTACATCCACCTATGCTTTACATGGGTTACGTGGGCTTCTCGGTGGCCTTTGCCTTTGCTGTTGCCGCGCTGATGGGCGGTCATCTAGATGCCGCCTGGGCACGCTGGTCTCGGCCATGGACCGCGATTGCCTGGGTCTTTCTCACCATTGGTATCGCACTCGGAAGCTGGTGGGCGTATTACGAACTTGGCTGGGGTGGCTGGTGGTTCTGGGATCCGGTCGAAAATGCCTCATTCATGCCCTGGCTGGTGGGTACGGCGCTGATGCACTCTCTTGCGGTGACTGAAAAACGCAGCAGCTTTAAAAGCTGGACCGTATTGCTGGCTATTTTCGCCTTTTCTCTGAGTCTGCTGGGAACCTTCCTGGTCCGCTCCGGGGTACTCACCTCAGTGCATGCCTTTGCCACCGATCCGGCGCGCGGTGTCTTTATTCTTATTTTCCTCGGCATCGTGGTCGGCGGCTCACTGACCCTTTATGCCTGGCGTGCGCCAAAGGTAAAAGGCACGGGTGGCTTCCAGTTACTATCCCGTGAAACCCTGCTACTAAGTAACAACGTGTTGCTGGTGGTTGCCACAGCGTCGGTATTACTTGGCACCATTTACCCGTTGATTCTGGATGCGCTGAATATGGGCAAGATTTCCGTTGGCCCGCCCTACTTCAACCGTGTCTTCATTCCTATCATGTTAGTACTGATCGTACTCATGGGTATCGGTCCGCACACACGCTGGAAGAAAGACGATCCCAGCCGTCTGCTTAAACGCCTGGGTGGGCTGGTATTTGCCAGTATTATCCTGAGCCTGATTTTTGCCTACCTGCTCTATGGCGACAAGATCTCACTCGGCGTTACCGTGAGTATCAGTCTAGCTTTCTGGATTGTATTAAGCCTGCTCCACGATTTAAGAAGCCGACTTAAAAACAAGCCCGGCTTTATTTCAGGCATGAAAAGCCTGCCGCGTGAATTTTATAGCATGAGCTTTGGTCACCTTGGCATTGCCATGTTTACCATTGGTGTCACCCTGACCAGCGTCTATAGCATCGAACGCGATATCCGCCTGGCACCAGGAGAAGATATCGAACTGGCCGGCATGACTTTCAGCTTTATCAGCGTTGAACAAAATCAGGGGCCGAATTATCAGGCCAGCACGGGACATATTCGTGTCAGCAAAGATGGCAAAGAAATCGCCATGATGCATCCAGAAAAACGCTTCTATCAGGTACAGGGACGACCCATGACCGAAGCGGCGATTGATGCAGGCCTGTTCCGTGATCTATATATTTCACTGGGTGAACCACTACCTGACAGTGATGCCTGGGCCGTGCGTATTTATTTTAAACCCTTCATACGCTGGATCTGGCTAGGTGCGTTAGTGATGGCCTTCGGCGGTCTACTTTCTGCAACCGACAAACGCTATCGCCTGCCGGTGAAAAAATTAAAAACTCAGGCAGCAAAAATGTTGAAGCAGGCAACGGCAAGCAGTTAGTCGATAAAAATCCATAGCATCGTTCGTGTAGGTTGGGCTGAGTAAAACGAAGCCCAACAAAAACACCGCGCAAATTAAGCATTTAAATTCAGGAAACACCATGGCACGCTTTTTAATCCCTTTGGCACTGTTTATCGCTCTCGCCATTTTTCTCGGCATCGGTCTGACCCGCGATCCTAAACTGGTGCCCTCCCCGTTAATTGATAAACCCGCACCGGCATTTGAAATATCCCGGCTTTATCAACCGGAGAATAAATTTTCCGATAAAGACTTCATCGGCAAGGTATCCATTTTAAATGTTTGGGCCAGCTGGTGTGGGGCCTGTCGTCAGGAGCATCCCTTCTTGATGAAACTGGCAAAAGAAAAAGCCATCACCATCTATGGACTGAATTACAAAGATACAAGAGAAGATGCTAAACGTTGGCTGATGGAATACGGCGGTAATCCCTATAACGTAGTGGGCTATGATGACACTGGACGTACCGGTATGGACTGGGGCGTATATGGTGTACCGGAAACCTTCGTCATCGATAAAAAAGGTGTGGTTCGTTACAAATATGTCGGCCCACTGCACCCACAAGTCTGGCAGGATCAACTTCTGCCTCTCATTCAAAAACTGCAGGCTGAATCATGAATACATCAACAGTCTCTAAAAGACTACTCGCCATCATCCTACTGTTGTTTTTTATTTTATCCGCACAGGCCACCATTGTGGCCTTCAAGTTTGATGATGCTGATAAAGAAGCCAGGTTCAAACAGTTCAGTGAAGAGCTTCGCTGTCTGGTTTGCCAAAATCAATCACTGGCGGATTCTAATGCCGAACTGGCGATGGATTTACGCCGTGAACTTTATAAAATGATTCAGAACGATGCCACCGATGAGCAAATCGTCAGCTTCATGGTGGACCGCTATGGTGACTTTGTTCTCTATAAACCGCCGGTCAAACCGTCAACCTGGCTGCTCTGGTTCGGCCCCTTCGTTCTTGTCGTAATTGGACTGTTCATCCTGTTCCGTGTCATTCGCAGCACAGGTAAACAGGAAGACACAGCACTTAGCGCAGAAGAACAGAAAAAACTGGATACATTACTTGAGAATGAGAAAGAGGAACCCCGTTCATGATAACTTTTATGTTTCTCATTTTTGTCCTTGTTGCCATGGCACTATTTTTTGTGCTACCACCACTGCTCGGCCGTTACAAAGTCTCACAGACTATGCATAACGAACTCAATCTGGCTATCTATCAACAACGTTTGAAAGAATTAGAAGATGACAGTGAAGATGATCTTTCCCCTGAGCAGAAAGAGATTATGCGCCAGGAATTAAAGAAAAATCTTTTGCAGGATATGGAAGAAGAGGAAGTAAGTGATATTAGCCTGAAACAGCGTTCAGGCTTTGTGGCGACCCTGGTTGGTGTCAGCGTTCCACTGCTGGCACTCGGACTGTATGGCGCGATCGGGCCAGATGAACTATCTGGAATTATTGCCGGTGATGCTGTGGTTCCCGCAGAAACTCAAAATGCACATACGGGTAATCAACAACTTCCTGACGTGGCCAAAATGGTCGAAAAACTGGAACAACGCCTGACTGAAGATCCGGAAAATGCCGAAGGCTGGCAAATGCTGGCAAGAAGCTACATGTACATGCAGCGTTTTAATGACGCCACCATGGCCTATGAAAAAGCCCAGGCACTCGATAAGAACAATCCCCAGACTCTGACCGACTATGCCGAGGCACTTGCGATGGTTCGTCAGGGCGATATGCAGGGCAAACCAACCGAACTCGTTTTACAGGCTCTCAAAATTGAACCCACGCACAGCAAAGCATTATGGCTGGCAGGAGCCGCTAAAGTTCAAGTACAGGAATATCAGGCCGGCATCGACTACTGGCAACGGCTGATGAAAATGCATGAGCCAAATAGCAAAGGTGCAAATGAATTACAGAATCGAATTGATATGGCTGCCAAGGCGCTACGAGATAGTGGCGGTAAGCCAGTATTAGAAAAACCAGCGGCAAAACTAGAAATTAAAACCATTATCAGCGTCGAAGTAAAACTCGATCCGGCACTGGCCAGTAAAGCTAATCCGGAGGACACACTCTTTATTTACGCCAAAGCCGTCAACGGCCCACCCATGCCACTGGCCATCGTCAGAAAGCAGGTAAAAGATTTACCGCTGAAAGTAGTGCTGGATGATTCTATGGCCATGACACCACGCGCCCGCCTGTCCGGCTTTGAGCGAGTCTATGTCGGTGCCCGTATATCCAAAGCCGGAAGCGCCATGGCCGAAGCTGGTGATTTACAAGGACGCAGCAGCATCCTAACCACTGGTGGTAAAACGAGTGCACAGGTAGTGATTGAACAGGAAATTGACTAGAAAGTAAAAATACCGTTCGTCCTGAGCTTGTCGAAGGAAGCCTGTCGAAGGAACCACCGTTCGTCCTGAGCCTGTCGAAATAGCACAAACCGTTCGTCCTGAGCTTGTCGAAGGAAGCTTGTCGAAGGAAGC
>CAZNRP010000077.1:0-12236 GCA_964575555.1 uncultured Thiohalophilus sp.
GTCGAACCTACAATTATGAATGTAGTGCAAGGAATTTCATTAATGAATATTTTTTATACGATGAGTATTCTCAGCCCTGCAGGCTCCGGCTGGCAATGTCATAAACATCTTTCGACAGCCCTTTATGTGTGGCAATACGTTCGAGTTGCTCACGCATAAGCTGTTGCCGGGACTCATCGAAGCGCCGCCAGCGACTCAGGCTTTGCACCATGCGCGCGGCAATTTGTGGATTAAGTTCATCCAGTATCAATACCTGTTCGGCCAGAAAACGATAACCGCTGCCATCAGGTTTATGAAAGTTAACCGGATTGGCGGCACAGAATCTACCGATCAGGCTGCGTACCAGGTTGGGATTGGTGATTGAAAAGGCTGGGTGTTGCATTAATGTTTTCACCTGCTCCAGGGTATTTGGCAGGTTCGAGGTGGACTGTATTGCAAACCATTTTTCGACCACCTGTCGATCATGTTGCCACTGTTCATAAAAAGCATCCAGAACCGTCTGCCGTTCACTAATATCATGCTGACTGAGAATAGAAAGTGCTGCCAGCATGTCGGTCATATTATTGGCCTGTTGAAATTGCTGCAGGCCGCGCTGATGATGCCTGTCATCGTTTAACTCCATTAAATACGACAGGCAGAGATTTTTCAGACTGCGCCCGGCCATATCTCTAGCATTAAACTGGTAATTCATGGTCTGATTATTTTCTTCATAAACTCGAAGCCAGTCGTCTGCCAATGTCTGGGCTAGTTGCTGACGCATGAATTGACGCACCGCGTGTATGGCATCAACGTCGACCACATCACACTGATCAGCTAGATAGGATTCAGATGGCAGAGTTAAAGCCTGCGTGATTAATGCTTTATCCAATGAGGTATTATTCAATGTTGAACGATAGGCATCGATGAAACGATTATCGAGCTTTAAGCTATTTCCCGTATGATGATCATCTATCAGATTTTGCATAATATTCAGCGCCATGGTCTGGCCTGCATCCCAACGATTAAATTCATCACTGTCATGGGCAAACAAGAATGCCAGCTCGGTCTCATCATGAGGCAGGGATATTTTAACGGGAGCCGTAAAACCTCGACCTAGTGATAGTACCGGCTTTTCCTGTATTCCGGTAAAGGTCCAGCTTTGTTCTTCCTTATACAACGCCAGCATTTGAGATTGTGATTCTTGTGTCGCGGATCCATTTTCCAGTGTTAATGGCAACGCATCGCCTTTTTTATCCAGAAGTCCTATTGCCAGTGGAATATGGAAGGGCAGTTTCGTTTCCTGTCCGGGAGTCGCGGGACAGGTTTGTTTTACAGTGATTGAGTACTGTTTTTTATCAGCATCATAATTTTCGCTTACAGTGAGTTCCGGTGTACCTGCCTGTGAATACCAGTTCCGGAATTGCATTAACGGGATATCGTTAGCATCTTCCAGTGCTTTAACAAAGTCATCGGTTGTTACCGCCTGCCCGTCGTGGCGGGAAAAATAAAGATCTGTCCCTTTACGAAAATTCTCACGCCCGAGAATATTACACAACATGCGAACCACTTCAGCACCTTTATTATAAACGGTAACTGTATAGAAGTTGCTGATTTCCATGTAATGATCCGGGCGTATGGGATGTGCCATCGGCCCGGCATCTTCGGCAAATTGATGGGCACGCAACACATTGACATCATCAATACGTTGAACCGCCGGGGAATTTAGATCGGCTGAAAATTCCTGATCCCGATATACAGTGAAGCCCTCTTTTAAGCTCAGTTGAAACCAGTCACGGCAGGTGACACGATTGCCTGACCAGTTATGGAAATACTCATGGGCAATAATACTTTGAATGCGGTAATAATCCTGATCGGTTGCCGTTTCCGGACTGGCAAGTACGCAGGATGAATTAAATATATTCAGTCCTTTATTTTCCATTGCCCCCATATTGAAGTCATTGACAGCAACAATCATGTAGATGCCCAGGTCGTATTCCCGACCGTAAGTTTCTTCATCCCATTTCATGGCCTGTTTTAGCGAGTTTAAGGCATGGTCGCATTTGTGAATATTTTCCGCTTCGGTGAAAAGTTTCAGGTTTATTTTGCGGCCACTCATGGTGGTGAAACTATCTTCCTGGCAGGCCAGATCACCGGCGACCAGGGCAAATAAATAACTGGGTTTAAGGCTGGGATCATGCCATTTAACCCAGTGTTGACTATCATCCAGATCCCCGCTATCTACTTTATTGCCATTTGATAACAACACGGGATATTTATTTTTATCGGCAATAACCGTGACCGTAAATCGGGACATGACATCAGGACGATCCGGAAAGTAGGTGATGCGGCGAAAGCCTTCCGCTTCACACTGAGTACAAAACATGCCGCTGGAAAGATACAGACCTTCCAGCGCAGTGTTGGCTTCTGGGTTTATCTGGGTTTCAATTTCCAGTTCGAATTGTTCGGGTGGCTGGGTAATGATGAGTTGTTCTTCACTGAGTTCATAATGTTCGGGTGATAACCTCTCGCCATTTAATTTAATTGTGGTTAATTCAAGCTGACAGGCATGTAACGGTAACGGTGCATCTTTACTGGCTCCCGCTGCTCGCGTTAAAACTAATTTAGAATAAACTCGGGTGCGGGTTTCGTGTAATTCAAATTTAAGCTCAACACTGTCCAGCTGATAGTCCGGTTTTTTATAATCGTTGAGATAAATTGTTTTGGCGGTGTTGGTCATGATCTATCCTGTTTCTATGTTCTATTTTTTTCTGTGGCTTATGGGTTAGAGCTTATCGGGTGAACGCGCGCCACGACGAATGCTGACGTTACCGAAGCGATTTTTAATGGCATCGGCAAGCTGATCGATTTCCCGCTGTTTTTCCTGTTCGGGATTTGTGAATAAGTCCGCTTGTTGTGTAATCGATGTCTCCCGACTTAGCTGACTGGTTCCCATGCCTAATAAACGAATGGCCCGGGGTCGGCCTGCTAATGCGGTGTTTAATAATGTTTTTGCAGCCTGCCATAATTCCTTTGTTGTTTGAGTCTGTGTGCTCAGGCTAACCGAACGGGTAATGGTTTTAAAGTCAGTATAGCGAATTTTTATCTGTACCGTGCGCGTATAAAACCCCTGCTGCCGTAGGCGAAAGGCAACTTGCTCGGTGAGTTCCAGTAAAGTGTTTCTCAATAAATTTTTATCACTGATATCCACGGCAAAGGTGGTTTCATTGGAAATTGATTTTGCCCGGCTATCCGTTATAATTTTACGGGGATCTATTCCCTGAGCCAGATTCCAGATGTGAACGCCAAATTTCCCAAATCGATATTGCAGGGCTTCCAGTGGTTGCTGGCGTACCTGTTTTATCGTGTGTATGCCCAGTCGTTCAAATTCACTGCCGGTTACTTTTCCCACGCCCCATAGACGACTAACGGGCAGAGGATCGAGAAAGGCCTGAACTTCAGATTCATTGACGATGACAAAGCCATCGGGTTTGTCGATGTCGGAGGCAATTTTGGCGATGAATTTAGCTGGCGCAATGCCGACCGATGCAATCAACGATAACTCCCTGGCAATGTCATTTTTAATTTTGCGTCCAATGCTAATCGCATCACCGAATAAACGCTCACTCGCGCTTACCTCGAGAAAGGCTTCATCCAGTGACAGGGGTTCTATTTCCGGCGTGTAGCGCTGAAATATTTTACGGATCTGTTGTGAGACTTCGATATAAAGTGCCATGCGCACGGGTAGGCTAACCAGCTTCGGACACAGTCGCTGAGCCTGGGCTACTGGCATGGCACTGTGGATACCATATTTTCTTGCCGTATAATTTGCTGCGGCTACCACCCCTCGTCCCTGCGCGGAACCACCGACGATTATGGGTAGATCGGCCAGATCCGGTTGTTCACGCATCTCAACTGAGGCGTAGAAAGCATCCATGTCGACGTGAAGGATCATTGGGAATTTGGTGCTCGTATAGGGAATTTAGGGAAAAGTGTTTTTAACATTAAAAAATTTACCATAGAGGACACAGAGGTTATTGATTAAATGCAGGTAGCTCGGTGCCTAAAATTTGTATTGTTGTTTTTTTAAATTATTTCCTCGGTGGTGAAATATTTTTTCGGTTACTACTGGTGGCTATAGTAAGTTCTATATCGCATGACTTTTTTTACATAGCGCTGGGTTTCACGATAGGGCGGGATGCCGTTATATTTGGCTACCGCCGTTTCACCTGCATTATAGGCGGCCAATGCTAGATGCAAGCGGTTGTCATAGCGGTCGAGTAGATCACGCAAATAGCGAATACCGGCATCCAAATTTTGCTCAGGACTGTATAAATCACTGACTCCGTAGTGGGCGGCGGTTTTTGGCATGAGCTGCATTAAGCCGGAGGCTCCCTTTCGAGAGGTTGCGTTGGGATTGAAATCAGACTCGGTGCGGATCACGGCTTTGATCAGAGCGAGATCGACCTGATGTTGTTCAGACAGATTTTTAATCAGCGGCTCAAAGAGTTTTATTTGTAGCCGACTACCCGCTCCGCGAGGCTGATAGGCTCCGGCCACAAGATGACCCATTCCATTCATGCGTTTACTTTTATGAATCAGCTTATGATCTTTTTCATAAAGTGGGTGATCCGACATGATCCTGCTGCCATCGGGTAATTGATAAAGATAAAATTGGCTGGTCTTTGCTCCTGATTCAGCCGCCGATAGCGGGCCACTATTGCTGAAGATCAGCAACAGAAATAACAGGCTTATTTTAAACAGGCTTTTCACAGCAATCGTTCTCCGGCATTACTTTGTTAGTCAGTCGGTCAATATGCAAAAGAGTTTAGTTTGCGGGCTGTAGCAAAAACACGGATTCGTCCAGTCGGCTCAGTCCTTTCTGTTGAAAACGCGGATTCTCGGGTAGGATATCTTCAGAGAATATTTTTTCAATTTTAAAGTCTGCCTTATACAAAGCCTGAACTTCGGCTTCACTCACCGCAAAGGGTGGGCCGCTCATTTGTTCCTGTTCGTAGTCCAGTGTGATCAGCAGACGGGGCGCGGGGGCAGGAGCCAACTTCAACAGGTGGCGTGCGTAATCTTCGCGCATGGGGGGTGGCAGGGCAATCATCGAAGCACGATCAAAAACTACCGTGGGTTGCCCGAGTAATTCCGGGGTCAGGGCAAAAAAATCGCCACAAAATAAGCGGATACCCTCAGTTTCCCAGATTTCAAAAGCCCCGGCTTGCGCTATTGTCGGCTTTAAACCCAGTCCGGAAAAAAACTGTTCCAGTGCCAGGGTGCTGAGTTCGACCCCCCAGACTTCGTGTCCCTGATCGCGCAACCAGCACAGATCCAGACTTTTCCCGCATAGTGGGACAAAAACCCGACTATTTTCAGGAAGTTGCAGCTTGGGCCAGAAGCGGGGCAGGAAGGGATTGACCTCCTCCAGATGAAAGCCGGTTTCGTTATTTTCCCAGCGTGATAACCAAAATTCTGAATCCATAATATTCTCAACGTGAACCAGTTCAAATGAGTATAGTGAAGTAGTTTTGCTCTACAAACAATCTTGATTTGAAGGAGAATGTCGATGAGCCGGATTGCGGTTACCGATACCTATTATATTGATGCGCTGGAACTGGGGCCGATGGAAAATTTCATTTACCTTATTATTGACAGGGAAACCGGGCGTACCGCAGTGGTAGATCCGGCCTGGGATGTGCCGGCCATTTTGCAGCAGGCAAAGGCGGAGGGAGTGACGATCAGCGATATTTTACTAACCCATAGCCATCATGATCATATCAACGGCATTGAGGCGATACTGGCCGAACATGATGCTCAGCTTCACCTGCTTAAACCAGAAGCTGAATTCTGGGGGCAGCAACTGGTCATGCCGGAGTTGCATCATGGCGGTGATATTATTCAACTTGGCAAGACAGAGATCAGCGTGTTGCACACCCCCGGCCATACTCCTGGGTCAACTTGTTACCATATTCATGATCATCTGATTACTGGCGATACTATGTTTGTCTGGGGTTGCGGACGCTGTGATTTAGCCGGGGGCGATCCCGAAGTGATGCACGGGACTCTGAAAAAATTAGGAAAAATGCCGGATGAGACGGTGATCCTGCCCGGCCATAATTATGCGGATCGAACGACCTCCAGCATGGGTGAGCAGTGTGAGGGAAATCCGTTTATGCACTTTGATAAGCGCGATGAATTTGTCGAGTATCGTATGCATTTGCATGACAAGGTTCGGGAGGAACCTTATCATGCGGAGCCGAAGGGGAAGTAGTTAGGTATTGTGCGGGGTTTTGTTGGGCAGAGCAACGCGAAGCCCAACATTAACCTCAACAATTAGACCGGTTCGGCAACGATATAAATCATCCACGATTCCTGGTTTTCGACTTCGGTGGTTTCGTAATACTCACCGGTGCCCTCCATTTCATCGTCATCGTCGTCCACGTCTTCAAAGAGTTCCCAGTAGACACGAATTTTTTTATACCCGGCAGCTTCCAACATTTCCCGTACTTCCGGAATTGCCCATAAGCGCCATTCATACAGGAACGCATTTTCCAGACGTGAGCCATCGTCAAAATCAAAGTGAATGGCACAGGTCATGTGGTTGTTGATGGGGTTAAAGGAAACGTGCTCCCAAATATAGGTGGCACCCTCATCTTCGATTTCGGTTTCTTCTTCCAGCACATCGGAACATTCAGTGCCGCCGAATAGATCCAGAATTAGCAGACCGTCATCTTTTAGACTGGCGCGAGTCTTACTAAAATAATCAATGAGTTCATCACGTTTTTCAAACAGGCAATAACTAAAATTAAAGGCACTGACGATATCGACTTTCGGCTCGGTCACATTGCGAACGTCATCTTTAATTAGAGTAATGCGTGCCGCCACATCGGCACCGGCGGCATCGATATTGTTTTTTTGTCCCCAGTCCAGTGTTTCTTCATCATAGTCCACACCGATAGCGGTGCGTGCAGAGTCGCCTTTGCACCATTCGGTTGCCAGGTAAGCGGTACCGCAAAAATCTTCCTTAATGCTTAAGGCATCACGCCCCCGTATTTCTTTGAAGGTTTTTTCAAAAAACTCAACCTCGGCTTCCGGGCATTGTACTGACAGTTGATATAGGGCATGACGATCCGCCTGTTTGGCCTGAGTTGATTTTTTGCGGGATTTTGAACTCATGTTTATTCTCTTTAATCTTGCGGAAATAGCGGAGCCAGTATAAACTTTTTTTGTCTGTGAAACCTGTGATTTTCAGTAAATATGGCAAACAGGCCTGTGCTATAATTGGTAACTGTTTTTCAGCTGTAGCGGAATACTGTCATCATGCTAGTCACACATTCTCCCGGTTCACACAAAACCACGACAGTCACCATCGATTCAGTTCGCGTCGGTGGTGATGATTCACCGGTAGTGGTTCAGTCGATGACTAATACGGATACCGTTGATGTTGATGCTACTGTGCAACAGGTTGCGGAACTGGCGCGTGCGGGTTCTGAACTGGTACGCATTACCGTCAACAATGCGGAGGCGGCAGCCGCCGTCCCGCGTATACGGGAAAAACTCGATGCACAAAACTGCTCGACTCCCCTGATTGGCGATTTTCATTTTAATGGCCACAAGCTGTTACAGGATTATCCTGAATGTGCGCAGGCTCTGGCAAAATATCGCATTAATCCCGGCAACGTGGGCAAAGGCAAAAGGCGTGATGAGCAGTTTGCTAGCATGATTGAACGTGCCTGCGAATACGACAAAGCTGTGCGTATTGGGGTCAACTGGGGCAGCATGGATCAAGTGCTCATGGCCCGGCTCATGGATGAGAATAATAAAGTTGAGAGCCCCAAAGAGCCGGCTGAGATCATGCTAGAGGCGATGGTGACCTCGGCGATTGAAAGTGCAGAATTTGCCGAGCAGGTAGGGCTGGCGCATAACAAAATTATACTGTCCTGCAAAATGAGCGGGGTGCAGGATTTAATTCGGGTTTACCAGACTCTTGCTGCTCGTTGTGATTATGCACTGCATCTTGGTCTGACCGAAGCCGGCATGGGTTCCAAAGGCATTGTGGCTTCTACGGCGGCGTTGAGTATTTTATTGAATCAGGGCATTGGCGATACGATTCGCATTTCACTAACCCCGGAGCCGGGCGGCGAGCGTACTCAGGAAGTAGTGGTAGGGCAGGAAATTTTGCAATCACTAGAATTGCGCGCTTTCACACCCGCCGTTGTTTCCTGTCCCGGTTGCGGACGCACCTCAAGCACCTATTTTCAGCAATTAGCACAGGACATACAAACGTATTTGCGCGAACAAATGCCGCAATGGCGTACTCGTTTTGCTGGTGTCGAAAACATGAGTGTGGCAGTGATGGGATGCGTGGTAAATGGCCCCGGCGAAAGCAAACATGCAAATATCGGCATCAGCTTGCCTGGCACCGGTGAAAAACCGGTGGCTCCTGTTTATGTGGATGGTATTAAAACCGTCACCTTAAAGGGCGATTATATTGCCGAAGAGTTTCAGGCCATTGTTGAAAGCTATATCAAAGAAAAATATTCCTGATTGCAGGTACGGCTTCAGCCGTACAACCATGTCAGCGAACGGAGTCCAATTATTATGATTAGCATTTTAATGAGCTTTATCATGCCTTCCTCTCTGGCTTTGATCTTGATACTGCTTGCCAGTATTTTCTTGTTAACCCGTTGGCGACAATTTTCCTCTCCTCTTTTTATTAGCGCCGGTTTGTTATTGCTGGTGTTCTCAAGTGGCATGGTGGCTGCGCTATTATTGAGTCCACTGGAATATGAATACCCGCGAATAATGGACGTTAAGTCGTATCCTGAGGTTAAAAAAATAGTTGTTCTGACCGGTTACGGGGCCAATGATTTATTGATGCCGCTAAGTAGTCGTTTGAATAGTTCTTCAACTTATCGCCTGCTCGAAGCAAATAATCTTTATCAGCAATGTGCGGGCTGCGAAATTATTATTTCTGGCTCAGTTTCAGTCAGTTTAATTATGAAGCAACAGTTACAGTTAATGGGCGTGGCAGAGGAACGAATTACTACGGACAAGGAAGCCGAGCATACATATATTAGTGCCGAGCATCTTGTTGCTCTGGCTAAGGGCGAGCGGTTTTTTCTGGTGACTTCAGCGGGTCATATGCGCCGAGCTTTAGGCCTGTTTAAGAAACAGGGATTGCAGGCCATACCCGCGCCAACTGACTACCAGTTGCCGAAAAACTTCATGCATGCCTCATTGCACCCCACCCCGATGCATCTGTATATGTCAGAGTTGGCGATACACGAATACATTGGAATTTTATGGTATGAATTGCAGGGAAAAATATAAGCTGGGGGAATTTGTCGTAGGTGCGACTTCAGTCGTACTGTACGGCTGAAGCCGCACCTACAGCCAGTAGTTCCTGGTTTGTAGGTTCAACTTAAAACATACTGCTGTTAATCCACATATGTACGGCAATGGAAGCGGCATAGCCAACGGCGATGGCTGGTGTCCATTTCAGGTGACTGAAGAAGGTGTACTTACCGCGAGCCTGTCCCATCAGCGCAACACCGGCAGCTGAGCCAATCGAGAGCAAGCTGCCACCGACGCCGGCAGTTAGAGTCACCAGCAACCACTGACCGGTAGACATATCCGGATTCATAGTCAGCACCGCAAACATTACAGGAATATTGTCAACGATGGCTGAAAGAATTCCGACTGTGATGTTGGCGTTGGTCGCTCCCCAGCTGTTGTACATGACCTCTGAGGCCAGCGACAGATAGCCGATAAAGCCTAAGCCACCCACACAAAGTACCACACCGTAGAAGAACAACAGGGTGTCCCATTCGGCACGTGCGATTTTGCTGAAAATATCGAAGGGCACCACATCACCGATCATTTTACCTGTAATTTCAGCATCTGGCTGGCCGGTTGCTGCTATATCTTTTTGATGCGTCTTGCGCAAGTAGAAACCGAAGAACTGTAAATAGGCCAGGCCGGTGAGCATACCAATGACGGGAGGCATGTGCAGGAAGTTGTGGAAGCTAACTGCAGTCGCGATAGTCAACAGGAACATGAAAATAATACGTTTGGCTCCCCGCTTCATATTGATAACTTCGCCAGAGACCGTGGGTTTTTCATTCGGGACCGCAAAGTGCATGATGGCAGCAGGAACTATAAAGTTCACTACAGCAGGAACAAACAGTGCAAAGAAGGCCCAGAAATCTACGATGCCTTTTTGCCATACCATCAGTGTCGTAATATCGCCGAAGGGACTGAATGCACCGCCAGCATTAGCGGCAACGACGATGTTGACACAGGCAATGCTGACAAAACGTATATTGTCTCCGCCGACGGCGAGCACCACTGCACACATCAGCAGGGCGGTAGTCAGGTTGTCGGCAACCGGTGAGATGAAAAAGGCGAGTACGCCGGTCAGCCAGAACAGTTGACGGAAACCAAAGCCCTTGCGAATCAGCCAGGAGCGCAGAGCATCGAATATCCGACGTTCATCCATGGCGTTGATATAGGTCATCGCCACCAGCAGGAATAACATCAGCTCACTGTATTCCAGCAGATTATGACGCACGGCCGCTTCGGCCGCATGGTTAAGACCGTTGCTGGCGTAGACGGCTGCGATCAGTGCCCAGATAATACCGGCAGCAAGAATAACGGGTTTGGATTTACGCAGATGGATAAATTCTTCTGCCATCACCAGCACATAGGCAAGAATGAATATGGCGATAGCCGCATAACCCACTGCATGTGATGTCAGGTTTAAATGCGTGAGTTCGGCACTGCTTGTATTTGCCAGCGAAAGCCCTGGCAGTAACAACAGTAATAAGAGTGACAGCAATTTGTTCAAAATAGATCTCCATCGACATAAAAATGAGCGCGCTTACTTTATCCTAAGGTATGCAAAGAAATTGTGAAGAAAGGGCGTGAAAGTCGTTGTGCTAATCCCGGCACAGGCAATATTTTAAATTATACCCTAGCAGCATTTCCATCACGTAAACTACGCAGGCTACGGAACATGATTTATTTTATGGCCGCATAAATTAGATTGAGACAAAAACGCTACCATATTGTAGATACGACTTCAGTCGTAATGTTCGATTTCAATCGAATGGAGGCGAGTGAAATGGTTGGGGAGGCTTCGAACTTGTACGGTTGAAACTGTGCCTACAAAAGAGTATTGCGTAAGCCGGGAGAGTTAAACCTGCAGGCATTAAAAAAGCCCGGGCTGCAGAACAGACCGGGCTTAACTGAGCGGGTATAAACTTACTGGCGAATAGCCGGGCCGTTCAGTTTAATACCATTACTCATATAGGTATGGAAGTATTCCAGGTTATTGTAAGCAGCGGTGTGGACTTTCAGCGGCTTGGCACGAACCTGTTTATTACAACCACCGTAGCGACGCTGAATGGTACCCAGACCATCAAACGGTTTGGACTCACCACCGCGTTTTTTCGCAGATTTGCCAGCCCATTTTTTACGCCACACAGGGAAGTGTGATGTCTGTCCCAGTGCCGGGCTGAGCAGGTTGCCGCGAACCATCTGGCCTGAGTAGTATACATGGCAATCGGCACAGGAGAAGTTTAGCTGGCCTCGTTTGGCATAGAAGAATGTCTTGCCAGACTGGTAGGCATCCATAGAAGCCGAATCACTTGAAATAACAACGTTCTGTTTTTTACCCCGTGAGGTGTAGGCCATATAAGCACTGATACCGGCCAATTTGCCCTTTTTGTATTTCAGCTTATCAGCTTTAACATCAACGCCATTGTTTTTCAGGCAGGCCATGATGTCTTCTTCCAGAGTCCGAACCTTACCGGTTTTCTTGTCGAAGTAGGGGTAGTTCTGTTTGATGCCGACACCATTATTTTTGAAGCAGCTTTTCATGCCGTATTTGGCAAACATTTTTTCGCCTTTTTCAATCGCATCTTCGTAGGCTGGAAATTCTTCACTTTCCTCCCACTCGAAACGACGTGTTTTATCAAGGGAGTAAATGCCGTTTGAATAATCCTGGAGTTTGACTCCGGGGAATTTTTTATAAAAATGAGAACGAAACTCTTCAAGGTCACCCTGTGGTGTTGCGTTGGCCAGCAGCGGTGTGATTCCCATGATAGAGATAGCGCCCAATGTGATGAGTAATTTTTTCATTATGAAAACTCCTGTCATCCTGCGTATCAGAATAGTTCTGTGTGAAGGTAAATTTATTTAATTTTGGTGGAGATTGAATCTTTGCCGCCCTTGTTATCCACCCAGCTGAT
>CAZNRP010000078.1:0-12136 GCA_964575555.1 uncultured Thiohalophilus sp.
ATAGTGCAAATACTTATGCAACGATTAATATAAGCCGGTTCCAGGTTTTTACTACTTGTCCCTGGACATTCGCCACGGGACAACATCAGGTTGATGTGCCGCCTACGGTCAGACTGTCAATTTTCAGGGTGGGCTGGCCGACACCAACCGGAACACTCTGGCCTTCTTTACCACAAACTCCGACCCCGGAATCCAGGGCCAGATCATCGCCGACCATTGAGACTCGAGTCAACACTTCCGGACCATTACCAATCAGTGTCGCGCCTTTAACCGGCTGCGTGACCTTGCCGTTTTCTATCAAATAAGCTTCACAGGCAGAAAATACAAACTTACCGGAAGTAATATCCACCTGACCGCCACCAAAGTTTACTGCATACAAGCCCTTATCGACGGAAGCGATAATTTCAGCCGGATCCTGTTCACCGGCGAGCATATAGGTATTGGTCATCCTCGGCATCGGTAAATGTGCATAGGATTCGCGCCGACCGTTGCCGGTTGAGCTCACGCCCATCAAGCCGGCGTTGTGTTTGTCCTGCATATAGCCTTTGAGTATGCCCTTTTCGATCAATACCGTTTGCTGGGTAGAAGTGCCTTCATCATCAATATTCAGTGAACCACGGCGACCCGGCATGGTGCCATCATCAACCACGGTGCACAGGGGTGAAGCCACCTGTTCACCCAGGCGACCGGCAAAAGCCGAACTGCCCTTGCGATTGAAATCACCTTCCAGCCCGTGGCCGATGGCCTCGTGCAATAACACGCCTGGCCAGCCCGGCCCGAGCACAACGGGCATGGCACCAGCAGGGGCGGCAATGGCATCCAGATTAACCAGTGCCTGACGCACCGCTTCACGGGCAAATTCCAGCGCCCGATCTTCTTCTATAAAGTACTGATAATCAAGACGACCACCGCCCCCGGCACTGGCCTGCTCACGTTTCCCTTTCTGCTCGACAATCACGTTCACATTCATACGCACCAGTGGACGCATATCCGAGGCCAACGTACCGTCACTGGCGGCCACCAAAATCGCTTCCTCTACACCAACCAGACTTACAATTACCTGCTGCACCCGCGAATCAAGCTTTCGTGCATAAGCATCCACTTTTTGCAGCAGTGTGATTTTATCTTCGGCGCTCAAGGACTGCAGGGGATCAACTGGCAGATAAAGATTATGCCCGCTGCGTTTGCTCCAGCTCTGCACCTGTCCCTGACGACCCCGACTGGCAATGGCCCGTGCGGCCTGCGCAGCTTCAGTCAAAGCCGGTAGGATGATCTCATCCGAATAGGCAAAGCCGGTTTTTTCTCCACTGATTGCCCGCACACCCACGCCCTGTTCGATATTATGACTACCTTCTTTAACGATGCCATCTTCCAGCACCCAGGCTTCATGGCGACTTAGCTGAAAATATAAATCAGCACTGTCGACCGCATGGCCCATAAGTTGATCAAGCACAGACTGAAGATCATTTTCGGTCAGCCCGGAGGGAGCCAGCAATAATTCGCTAGCACGATCTACAGAGTTATTTGTCATGATTTATATCGCAGGGTATTTTTCGATGTTCAAGTACAGGGAAGGTGCGACGAATATTTTTCACCTTGTTTATTTCAATTTCAGAAATCACAAATCCGGAGCCATTGTCCAGCTCATCCAGTACCAGTCCCCAGGGATCAATGATCGCACTATGACCATGCGTTTCGCGTCCATTTACATGATAACCCCCCTGTGCCGAGGCCACCACATAACACAGGTTTTCAATTGCGCGTGCACGCAGTAAGACTTCCCAGTGGGCACGACCGGTAATTGCGGTAAACGCTGACGGTATGGCCAGAATATCAACCTGCTCATCCACCATGTGACGGAATAGCTCGGGGAAACGCAAATCATAACAAACCGCCAGGCCTAATCGACCAAAGGGCGTATCTATTACCGTGATCTTATTACCCGGTTCCGTGGTTGCGGATTCATGATAGGTCTCATCATTTTCTTCCAGCACCACATCAAACAGGTGAACTTTGTCATAACGACCACGCAGCTCTCCCCGCTCATTATAAACCAGACAGGAAGCATGCATCAGCTGCTCATCTTCACCAAACAAAGGAATGGTTCCACCGACTATCCAGACCCGGTGCTTATCCGCCTGTTCACGCAGAAAATTTTGAATCGGACCTTCGCCTTCTTTTTCCCGATGCTTAAGCAGATCTCCATCTTGCATGCCCATGCAAGCAAAATTTTCCGGCAGCACCACCATACCGGCACCGGCATCAACAGCCTTGCCGATAAGGCGTCCGGCTTCCGTCAGATTTGCACCAGGCTTTGGCCCAGAGGCCATTTGTATGGCTGCAATCCGTTTCATTGATTTACCACCGGCTCGTTATTATTCTGTTTATTACTAGTTTTAATAATACTTTTCCCATTCGCCGTGACAATGTCAATTTCTATTACTGTCTGTCTGGAGCTGCCAGGGATAAGCTCCATCCGCTCACTGGAGACACCTAAGGCCACCAGCCAGCTTTGTAATTCATTCAGCCATAGCATGCCTTCATCCCCACCGGGATAATGTATCTGCAAACGGCTATCAGGATGAACACGCAATTGACCCACAGCCTGAGCCAGCGAAGGAAACGCGACTAAATGCGCCACACTACGAGGCATTGCCCAATCCTGAGCGGTGATGACATAGGGGGAAGCCCGGCTCGGCATACTTATGGAAAAGACCACAAAAAATATCGGAATTATCCATTGATTTCTGTAACACATGTGATTCAGGATACCATAATAAGCACTGAATTTAAGATTGCCTGGGCTGAATTCAACACTTAAAAGTCATCATCATCCAGAGAAATACCTTCATCCTGTTTCGGCTGATTAAGGCGAGTAATAACGGGTTCCTCCCAGCTACCTGAAACTTTGTATTTAATCGCAGTGGCATCCTTTAACTCATTTCCCAGAATTTTTTGCGCCAGCAGAATCACCGCGCCAATCTGCGGGCCAAACAGCATTCCTCCGGCAACAACTGTGAGGGCATCCCCGCCTCGTGGATAAACGGTGATCAATTGATCAAAATCCCGATTCACCAGACCGGTACGTCCACTGACCGAAATATGCGCCAACGGGCTTTTCATCAGATTGTTATCCATAAAGGCACTACCATCGTGAATATCCAGCTCACCTTCAATGCTGTCAAAACTCAGACCATCACCAAAGGCATCACTAAAATCCAGAACTAGTCGCCGCGGCAGTGCCGCCAGGCTGAATAAGCCCAATAGTCGTCCGGCACCCGGCTCAACACTGACGATAGAACCATCCTTCACGGTATATTTTAAATTTGAATCCAGCCCCGCAAGGCTGATGCCCATAGGAGAATCCGACCAGTGAAGGTTGCCACCCAGCGTCGTTTCTCCCCCCTTGAATATGGCCGAAAACCCCAGTGATGAAAGCATTTTCCCAAGATCCGGGCTATCCAGTTTGACTTCCATTGAACTGAAGTCACGATTCGGCCATTGCACCCATTCGCCTTTGGCCTGCATGTTCAGTTCTTCACCTTGCAGGCTCAGTGAATCAAGCTTAATACCTTTGCGTATTTTAAGACGGGAGGTTTTAATCTCAAGCCGACCTATGGGCACATCATCGTAGGACAAGTTTTTAATCGTGCCCTGGATCAGCGGAAATAATGCGGCGTCAAATTTGCTAACACTTTTTTCCTGCGGACGCGGCTTAACTTCTTCGGCAGCTGATTCTGATTCAGCTTCCACCGGTGCAAGCTGTAGGTTATCCATATCAAAAATTAGCGGTATGGCAACAAACGAATCAGTTACTTCTTCCTTGCCCTGATGCAAAGCATCTGTCCAGGGAGCCAGGCTAAACATCGACAAGCTGCCACTTATACGCAGACTTTCGGCCTCAGGCAGGTGTCCTTCTCCTTCGCCCAAATGCACATAGGCTTTCAGGGGACGTATGTGTTCTGTTTCCGTATTTAAGACCACAGCTGCCGAAACATAATCTTTTGAATGAACATAGAAACGTGCCCGCCCTTGACTAAGTTGTATATCCAGTAGGCCATCACGTATTTCATCTTTATGCTTACCTAAAGGCGACGGCAGATTCACTTCAACGCCCTGTAAATTTGATCGAACTTGTAAGCTTGTATTAATCTTAGCTTGCGGGCGAATGCTTAAAACGCCCTCCCAATCGGTCATCCCATCCACCTGCTGCCATGCAGGTAAGCCGAATTTCCGAACCAGATGGCGACTATCAATTTTTCCTTTAGTTTTAATAAATACAGGCAGGCCGTCAGCCTTATCTCCCGTTTTAATATCAATAAGAGCTTCCCCGCCCAGAATACGAGCACGAATGCCAGTGGCAGTCTGACTATTTTCAGTAAAAAAAATATTGCCGTTGATCTCGGTAATATCAATTTGATCATCCAGCAGCAGTAAACTAGCATCACGCAAATACACCTGACCTTTAACCGCCAAAGGCTGTGTTTTCTCGACGCCAGTACCCAGCGGAATAGAAAGATCAAGTTCTACCCGACTGCTACCATGATAGTGGATGCTATCCAGCAGCGGCTTTGCTTCTGGCTGGATCGGACTCTCAACTAAAAAGCGCAGGGCATCACCAACTTCACCATTCACATCACCGCGAATAGTGAGATTCGCATGTTGGAAATTCTCTATCTCAATGGTGGTTGATGACAGACGGCTATCAAGTATGCGCCCTGTACTGGCCTTGATATGCATACCACGATCAGTAAACACCGCATTAAAATGACCATCACTCACCGCAGGCCAACCTTCAAGATAATCAATGCTGGCATCTTCCACCTCAAACTCAACTCGAAATTGACCCTGTTCCTGCTTAAAAGGAAAGTCACTTAAGCGCCCGCGAAATACCGCTCCTCCCTGAACCACCCGGCCACCGGTAATACCGCGATCCAGCCAGTTCAGTAATCCTGATGAGATGATGTTGACCGGATAATAATGGGATGCATGGGCGGCATTTCCATTTTTAAACTGCACCTGCAAATCCATAAACAGTGAACTACCGTTTTCCGGAATATCCAGCAATACACGGCTTTGAATTTCTGCATCCTCATTTTTCAGCAGCAGGCTTTCAGTGAAAATTTGCCAGCCCTGCTCATAATGCTGAATCTCAAACATGCCTGAAAGTTTTGATAATTTTAAAGGCTGACGAAACATTTTCGGGAAATCAAACACACTATAGTCACTATTTAAATTTACCCGCATTAATTCCGGGTCACCGCTGACACTGCCACTGAAACCACGAACACCGGGTATTTTTTTCCAGGGATGAAAACCTAATTGTGAGAACAGTGCCTGCAAACCAATGTTTTTATTATCCGGATTGTCTGAAAAAACCAGCTGAAAATTTTCAACATCCCCCGAAGGCTTCATATTTTCTAACATTTCAGTTTGTTGCTTTGACAGGACAGCAGCACTTAACAGTAGACTGCTGATATTCTCCAGTCGAAAACGTTTGGCCTGAACCTGTGTTTGTCCGCTATTCGATGAATCTGAATGATATTGTTTAAAACTGATGTCAGTTTCTGGCCATGAACCCTGAGCATTCATTAAATGAAAACGATTGATATCCAGTGACCAGCCAGCATCGCTATGCTGATAGTTGAATAGACCACTTAGTAATTTAAGCGCCAGGGTCTTTTTCATATCCGGATGCTGAATAGCAAGATTGTATGCGGTGACATCACCACTTAACCGCTCAAGCTGACCCTGACTCCATTCACCCCAAAGTTCAAAATCAGCAAGACCACCCAGCAAGCGATAATTTTTAAAATGCGGTAGTGTTGCGGGCCTTGCAGGATGGATACCAACCCCGCGCAAATATATTTTTCCATGCCAATCTGAGGGCTTCGCAGAAATCTTGCCCAGAGCATCCAGAGAAAACTCAAGACTGCGTCCGATAGTCTCGGGTAATTCCATCGAAACTTTAAGCTGGTGCCGATCGGTATCGTTATGTAAATGGATATTAACTTTATCCACTCGTAGGGCAGGCTGTTCTCTAAACTGATCGATCCAGATAATCGAGCTGTCTTTTACATTCAAGTTTGAGCGACGCAGTAACCAGTCAGTGAATTCATTGGAAGCGGTTGCGCTTTTTTCTACCTCTTCAGCTGTTTTTAATTCCATCCCTCTGAAACTAAAACTTTTATTCCGATGCCGGATAACCGTAATCTTTGCACCCTGAATAGTAAATTCATAGGGAATGAAATTACCTGTTTTAATTGAATCAATAATATCCAGCTCCAGCTTTCCTTCGCTAAAACTAAAAAGCTCGTTCTTTTCATCAACACTCATCAGCCGAACATTTTTTAAGATCAGAACAGGAACCAGCCCGTCCAGTCGCGCATCCAGCGCCTCGATATAAACCTGCCGTTCCAGATAATACGTCCCTAACTGCTCCAGGTCGGTTCGCCAATTATCGGCTCCGGCCACCACCACCCGAAAAATCGACATAACAACGGCAAGAAAAACAACAAAGCTCGCAATGCTATAAAAAATAAAGCGGCGCAGACGGCGCAGATAATGAGTGTGGTGAGGATGATTTTGCATCAAATATCAGTTTTTTAATCTCGGCGTATTTACTTCCCTGCGGCTTACAATATAGGCACGGCTTCAGCCGTACTTGTTCGCCTCATGATTCCACTTAGGGCAGAAGACGAATTACATTAGCACGATATCAAACTGCTCCTGAGTATATTCACTTTCAACCTGAAACTGTATCGGCTTACCAATGAAACCCTGTAGCTCAGCAACACTGGTAGACTCTTCATCCAGTAATAAATCAATCACACTATGTGAAGCCAGCACCATAAATTTCTGCGCATCGAACTGCCGATCTTCACGCATAATTTCACGAAAAATTTCATAACACACTGTTTCCACGGTCATGATCGAGCCACGGCCATTGCAGGTCGGGCAGGTTTCACAAAGTACGTGTTCCAGGCTTTCACGGGTGCGCTTACGCGTCATTTCCACCAACCCCAGTGATGATACTTCACTGATATGGGTTTTCGCACGATCCCGTGCGAGACAATTTTCCAGGGCACGTAAGACCCCACGACGATGTTCTTCATCAATCATGTCAATGAAGTCAATAATAATAATCCCGCCTAAATTACGCAGACGCAGTTGGCGCACAATGGCCTGAGTGGCTTCCAGATTTGTTTTGAAAATGGTTTCTTCAAGTGTGCGGTGGCCGACAAAGGCTCCGGTGTTAACGTCGACTGTGGTCATGGCCTCGGTTTGATCAATGACCAGATAGCCGCCAGATTTTAGCTGCACTTTACGCTCCAGTGATTTCCTAATTTCATCTTCAACACCATAGATATCAAAGATGGGACGTTCACCAGGGTAGTACTCAACCTTACCTTCGAGGTCAGGAATGAACTTGCTGGAAAATTTCTTTACCTTTTCAAAAGTCGCTTTTGAGTCAATACGCACTCGCTCCAGCTCAATGCCGCTCATATCGCGCATGGTTCGCATTACCAGCGGCATGTCTTCGTGAATCAGTGTGCCACTTTTTGTATTCGCCGATTTTTCCTTAATAGCAGTCCACATCTTCTGCAAAAAACACATGTCGTTATAAATATTTTCTTCCGTCACCGCTTCGGCCACTGTACGAATAATATAACCGCCCGCATCAAACTCACCGCGATATTTAGCGATAATATTTTTTAGACGCTGACGCTCTTCTTCTTCATCTACTTTTTGTGAAACGCCAATATGTTCGGCACCAGGAATATAAACCAGATAACGGGAGGGAATAGAAATCTGCGTGGTCAGGCGAGCACCTTTGGTTCCCATGGGATCTTTCACCACCTGCACAATGGCATCCTGTCCCTCACGCAGTAGTTCCATAATCGTTTCAGGAGCATGGCTTACATCAGAATCAGTTTGTTCACCATTACGACTGTGATTGGCATTTAAGATGTCAGACACGTGCAGAAAAGCGGTACGTGCCAGCCCGACTTCAAGAAAGGCCGCCTGCATACCCGGCAACACGCGACAAACTTTACCTTTATAAACATTGCCAACCAGACCTCGACGCTGCGCCCGTTCAATATGAACTTCCTGTAACACGCCATTTTCCACGTAGGCAACCCGGGTTTCCTGCGGAGTAACATTAATTAGTAATTCTTCGCTCATCGTTTCCGTCCTGTTCCGTCTTCCTGAATACTGTTAAGTTATTATTGTGTTTTCATGTATAGGTCAGAGACATAAAACGAATACCGGATTGTTCCAGCAGGGCAGCCGTTTCAAACAGGGGCAGGCCCATCACAGCAGAATAGCTGCCGTCCAGCTTTTCAATGAAGCTTGCCGCACTACCCTGAATACCATAGGCACCTGCTTTATCTTGACACTCTCCGCTGTTCCAGTAAGCTTCACGCCGTGCCTGATCCAGCATGCTAAAACAGACCTGACTGCGATTAACTTTTACCGCTTCTGTTTGCGTCACTATTGCAACAGCGGAGTAAACCTCATGACAACGGCTGGACAATTTTTTCAGCATGGCCAGACCCTCATCACGATCTTTCGGCTTTCCTAAAATATGTTCATCAACCACCACCGCAGTATCAGCTCCTAGCACTGGCTTGCGTTCATCAATAGAAAGACTGTTCCAGCCTGCACGCGCCTTTTCCAGCGCCAGCCGTTGAACATAGTCCTGTGGCGATTCATCTATTCGCACATCCTCCTCAACATTCTGAATAATCACCTGATAACTGACACCGATTTGATCCAGCAGTTCACATCGCCGAGGAGAAGCCGAAGCCAGATAAATATCAAAAGATTGTTTCATGGTGATTCTCTGCTGTTCCGTGTTTACTTATGATACGGATGGCCTTTTAAGATACTGCTAGCCCGATACAACTGCTCGGCTAGAACAATACGCACCAGCGGATGCGGCAGGGTTAACGGCGATAGCGACCAGCCGGGCTGACCCCGTTCACGGCATTCATCTGACAGGCCTTCCGGCCCTCCGACTAATAAGGTCATATCCTGACCGGACAGCATCCACTGTGACATTTGCGCGGCCAGCTTTTCGGTTGACCACGACCGCCCCAACACATCAAGGGCAATCACCTGCGTATTTTTAGGAATAGCCGCCAGCATGCGCTGACCTTCCTGCTCGGTCAGGCGCGCGATATCTGCATTCTTACCGCGTTTACCAGCGTTGATCTCATGCAATTGCACTCGACATTCAGGCGGCATACGTCGGGTATATTCTACATAGCCCTGTTCCACCCAGGCTGGCATGCGCGAGCCAACAGCGATGAGGTGAATCTGCATTTATTCGATCAACTATCGTCAGCAGATGCCGGGCTGTCCTTGCCCCAGAGTTTTTCAAGATTATAAAAATCACGCACGGAGGGCTGCATCACATGAACGATGATGTCGCCCAGATCAATCAGGGCCCAGTCGCCGTATTCTTCACCTTCTGCCCCGAGTGGTGGGTTACCTGCTTTTTTAGCGTCCATGATCACGCTATTGGCAATCGCTCTGACCTGTCGCGAGGTTTTGCCACTGACGATCACCATCACATCCGTGACGCTGGTTTTGCCTTTCACATCGAGTACGCACAAATCAATGCCTTTGACATCTTCAATGGATTCGATCACGAGTTTTGTTAATTCTTCAAGTTCTAACATAATAGTTGTAAAGTTTTTCCTGTTTGATTAGTTCATAAACATTGTCGGGCAATAAGTAGTGCACATCCCTGCCCGCCGCAATCAGCTCACGGATAAGGCTTGAGGATATCTCCAGCTGGGTTACCGGCAGAAAAGCTATTCCCCCGGCAGGATACTGCGACAGGGATTCCCCTGCCATCTGCCGCTGTTCAAGCATCTGCTTTAACCCTGGCCGCGTTTCAATTTTACCCTTATGCCAACCCGGCCGGTGGCTCACCACAAGATGGGCGAGCTTAAAAATATCCTGCCACCGAGACCAGCTCTCCAGCCCGAGGAAAGCATCGAAACCGATAATCAGACACAGCGGCTGTTTACCATATTCAGCCCGCAATTCTGTTAAGGTATCCACCATATACGATGGGCCTTTGCGATGCAGTTCCCGATCATCCACCTTAAATGCCGGCTGGTTGGCCAGTGCCATTCGCAACATTGCCAGCCGGTGCGCAGCATCAGTTAACGGCGCATTCCGATGTGCGGGTTCGCCACAGGGAACAAAACGGATCTCCGAAAATGGCAGGGCCTGATAAACATCCAGTGCCGGACGCAAATGGCCGTAGTGGATGGGGTCGAAAGTGCCTCCGTAGATGCCGATCACGGCGAGTGACGAGTGACGAGTGACGAGTGACGAGGAAAAACACAGGGTATTTTCTGAGCTCTTTCCTCACTCACTAATTTCAATTCATACTGATAAAGCACAAAAAACAAGTGGCAAGCAACAATTTGCACTTTCTGATTTTCCTCGTCCCTCGTCACTCGTCACTCGCCCCTATGTTCGTATATGTCCATCGCCAATGACGATGTACTTCTGTGAGGTCAGGCCTTCGAGTCCCACCGGGCCACGCACATGTATCTTATCGGTGCTGATTCCGATTTCTGCCCCCAGCCCGTATTCAAAACCATCGGCGAAACGGGTCGATGCGTTAATCATCACCGAGCTGGCATCCACTTCGGTCATAAACCTACGAGCCCGACCAATGTCTTCGCTCATGATCGATTCGGTATGACCAGAACCGTGCTGATGAATGTGTTCAATCGCAGCGGCAATATCGGCAACCACGAGAACCGATAAAATCGGGGCAAGATATTCAGTATCCCAGTCTTCTTCTGTGGCCGCCTTGATGCCGCCACTGAGAATTTTCTGGGTCGCCGCACAACCGCGCAGCTCCACCCCTTCGTTTTGATATTGCTCTGCCAGTGTTGGCAATACCTGAGCCGCCACGGCCTCATGCACCAACAGGGTTTCCATCGCATTACAGACCCCGTAACGATGGGTCTTGGCATTGAAGGCCACGGCAATTGCTTTATCAAGATCGGCACGATCATCAATATAGACGTGACAAATACCATGCAGATGTTTGATCACCGGCACCCGCGCATCAGCACTAATGCGTTCGATCAGACCCTTGCCGCCGCGAGGCACAATCACATCCACAAATTCCGGCATGCTGATCAGCTCACCTACGGCAGCACGATCCGGAGTCTCTAATACCTGCACCACATCCACCGGCAAACCAGCAGTTTCCAGCCCCTGATGAATGCAGCAGGCAATGGCCTGATTGGAATTCAGTGCCTCAGAGCCGCCACGCAGAATCGCGGCATTGCCGGATTTCATGCACAACGCCGCCGCATCTGCAGTGACGTTGGGACGTGATTCGTAAATGATACCAATCACGCCCAAAGGCACGCGCATCTTGCCTACCTGAATACCCGAAGGACGATAATTTAAATTGGTAATCTCACCGACAGGATCCGGCAGAGCGGCCACCTGACGCAGGCCTTCGGCCATACCATTTACACGTTCTTCGTTAAGTTCCAGCCGATCCAGCAAGGCGGCATCCAGACCTTTCTCACGTCCAGCTTCCATGTCGATGCGATTGGCTTTAAGCAGTGCATCCATTTGTTCTTCCAGCTGTGCGGCAATCGCCAGCAGCGCATCATTTTTAACGCCAGTCGTAGCAGTTACCAGCTGCCGTGACGCGGCGCGTGCTTTGCGGCCGATGTCGGCCATGTATGCTTTTATATCCACATTTATATCCATCGTTATTTAATCAAAATCTTTTTCACCACAGAGGTTTTAATTCCCCGTTGCTTGCAGCGATTGTCGTCATTCCGGCGGAAGCCGAAATCCAGTCTCTATCTCATGGACTCTGGCATTCACCGGAGTGACGAAAAAATAATTATGCTGATTCATCTAATACCCTGTCCACTTGCGGCAGGTAATTTATTAAAGATTTTCTCTGTGTCCTCCGTGACCTCTGTGGTGAAAAAAATCTATCTACTCACGCCAGTTTGCGAGGCAACAGATTCACACCCGCAATCTTCAAACCTAATTGTACCAGTTCATCCCAGATTGCGCCTGTTGCGCGGCCTTTGAGTACGCGCTCAACACTGGCGGCCTGGTACAGCAT
>CAZNRP010000079.1:0-11956 GCA_964575555.1 uncultured Thiohalophilus sp.
GGGCATCGGCGGCGATTTCCAGCTTACGTTCCAGATTGTGGCCATCGGCGGCCTGTAGAATATTTTCCAGTTTTGCTTGCTCAGCGGCCAGCGCATCGAAGTCAGCATCCGGCTCAGCATAGGCGGCATAAACTTTATCCAGCTCGGTTTGTGCATCCTTGATGTGCTGCAGGGCTTCTTCAACATTGCCGCGCACATCTTTGTCAGGATCAAGCTGTGGCTCCTGTGACAGGTAGCCGATATTGATGTCAGGCTGGGGACGGGCCTCACCTTCAATTTCAGTGTCCAGCCCGGCCATAATCTTTAATAGTGTGGATTTGCCCGAGCCATTTAAGCCCAGCACACCGATTTTAGCGCCGGGGAAAAAAGATAGAGAGATATCTTTAAGAATCGTACGTTTGGGAGGGACTATTTTGCCCACCTGATTCATCGTATAAATATATTGTGCCATTTTGCTGGGTTATCCGTTTTTGCCAAAGCACTATCTTAACGGGAATTCATGCACTTGAATACGAGCCTGATCCTCCATAGAGGAGCGTGCTCGTTCAATATTGGGGGAGGGCAGGGCAGGGGAGGGGGATATTTTTCCCTTGTTTGTCTTGTCATTGATGGCTGTTATGATTGTATTTCGTCAGGAACTTTATTAACGACATAGCGAAGAGGATTCCATTCATGTCGCGTTTATCTCCCGCATTTCATTTTCCCCTATTGCTTCTGCTGTTTGTGAGCCTTGCTCTTTTTTCTCGTGCCGAGGCTGAGCCCGGTGCGACTGAATGGTTGACCGTCAGTTATCAGCCACAGGCGGAAGAGCGTGTTCTCGATGCGGTGATTGAAGCGGTGAACAAGGCAACCGTTTCGGCACAAACGTCGGGACGGGTCACAAAGATTTATTTTGATGTTGATGATGTGGTTAAAAAGGGAGATGTGTTATTACGCATGCGTGACCGGGAACAGCGGGCGCGTTTTAATGCCGCCAAAGCTCGTCATACTGAAGCGGAAGCTGAATATCAGCGGGTAAAGGAAGTTCATGCCAAAAAACTGGTGGCTCGTTCACAATTGGACAAGGCCGAGGCACGACTGAAATCAGCGAAGGCAACGATGGAACAGGCACAGGAGAGCCTGGAAAACACCATTATTCGTGCCCCCTATAATGGCATCTTGGTGAAGCGGTATATTGAAGTGGGTGAAACGGCGCGTGTTGGTAAGCCCCTGTTCACTGGCCTGTCACTGGAATCATTACGTGCCGCAGTAAACCTGCCACAGGACTTGATTACGGTTGTGCGTCAGCTAAAACGTGCGCGAGTAATTTCTAGTGCAAACGAGAATAGAAGTATCGAGGCTGAGTCGATGATTATTAGCCCCTATGCGGATCCAGACAGTCATACTTTTTTATTGCGCGTTAATTTACCGCCGGGGCAGCACGGCCTTTATCCCGGTATGGCGGTGAAAGTCGCCTTTATGACCCGTGAAGTTAAAAAATTATTGGTACCGTTAACATCGGTGGCTTATCGCAGTGAGGTCAGCGCGGTGTACGTGAAGGATAAAAATGGCCGAGTCAGTATGCGCCAGGTGCGTCTGGGGCGCGTGTTCAACGATATGCAGATTGAAATTCTGGCCGGTTTGCAGGCGGGTGAGAAGATTGCAGACGATCCTCTGGTGGCGACTATTTATTTGAAAGAACAAAGTACCCGTCCTGATTCAGGTTCGAGACCATGAGTAACAAGCTGGGCATTTCAGGACTGACTGCGCGTGCTTTTCTGAATTCAGAAATCACTCCTTTACTGGCGTTGTTGGGATTTATGCTTGGAGTGTTTGCGGTAATGATCACCCCGCGTGAAGAAGAACCGCAGATCAACGTCACCTTCGCCAATGTTTTTATTGCCTTTCCCGGTGCTTCTGCCAAAGAAGTGGAAGAGCTGGTCAGTATGCCAGCGGAACAAATTTTATCGGAAATTGAAGGCTTAAAACATGTTTATTCGGTTTCAAAGCCGGGCATGGCGGTACTGACGGTAGAGTTCAAGGTTGGTGAAGATCGCACTCAGGCCATCGTTCGTTTGTATAACGCGGTTTATTCAAAACAGGACTGGTTACCAGCAGGGCTGGGTGTGTCTCAGGCTTTGATTAAGCCTAAGGGCATTGATGATGTGCCCATCGTCAGTCTCACCTTATGGACCGATGATCCTGCTCGTGGTGGTTATGAGTTAAAAAAAGTTGCCCATGCACTTGAAGCGGAACTCAAACGCGTACCCGGCACGCGGGATATTTATACCCTGGGCGGGCCGGAAGATGTGGTGCATGTATTATTTGATGCAGCGGCACTGGCTTCCTATAACCTGGCCCTTGATGATCTGCGTAATGCGCTGCAACTGAGTAATGCCACTGAGGCCTCGGGATTTATGTTGCGGGATAATCAACAAATTGCCGTACAGACTGGCCTGTTTTTAAGTCGTGTAGATGAGGTGCAGGATCTGGTGGTCGGTGTGCATGATGGCAAGCCTGTTTATTTACGTAATGTGGCTGAGGTTCGTCGTGGCCCGGATCAGGCTGAAAATTATACCTGGTTTGGAACTGGCCCGGCCGCTGCAGCAAAAGCGATCACTATCAGTGGCACTTTTCCGGCGGTGACCATCGCTGTGGCCAAGCAGCCGGGTACCAATGCAGTGAAGATAGCCGATCAGGTGATCGAACGAGTAGAGCAACTCAAGGGTATTTTTATTCCTGAGGGTGTGCATGTCACCGTGACCCGTAACTATGGCATGACCGCTGATGCCAAGTCGAAGCAACTGATTGGAAAACTGATTTTTGCTACCAGCTTTGTGGTGCTGCTGGTTCTGTTTGCACTGGGCTGGCGTGAAGCGTTCATTGTCGGCATGGCGGTGGTGATCACCCTTGCGATTACCCTGTTTGCTTCCTGGGCCTGGGGCTTTACTCTTAATCGGGTGTCACTGTTCGCGCTGATTTTTTCCATCGGCATCCTGGTTGATGATGCCATCGTGGTGGTGGAAAATATTCATCGGCACATGCAGCTAGGTGGGCGTTCTTTGAATGAGGCGATTCCACTGGCCGTGGATGAAGTGGGCGGGCCGACCATTCTGGCAACCTTTACCGTGATTGCTGCACTGCTGCCGATGGCCTTTGTCAGCGGTTTGATGGGCCCGTATATGAGTCCCATCCCCATCAATGCCAGTATAGGCATGTTGATCTCCTTAGCAGTGGCATTCGTGGTTACCCCCTGGATGGCCAATCGTGTGTTGAGTCCCGCCTCGATGCATCACTCCGATAAAGCAAAGGCCGGCTTTTTTGAAACCCACTTCAGTAGTTTTATTAGCCTGTTTTTACAGGGAACAAAAGCAAAGAGCCGACGCTGGCTGTTGCTCTTAAGTATTTTTGTTTTGTTAGCGGGATCGGTGGGACTGGTGGCCACAAAGCATGTGGTTTTAAAAATGCTGCCGTTTGATAACAAATCAGAATTTCAGGTAATCGTAGATATGCCGGAAGGCACTACGGTAGAACAAACGGCCAGAGTTATGAGCGCCCTGGGTGAGTATATCGCACAGGTTCCTGAGGTTACCGATTATCAGGTTTATGCCGGTGGTGCAGCACCGATTAATTTTAATGGTCTGGTGCGTCAGTATTATTTACGTGAGGGTGCGAATGTTGGTGACATTCAGATCAACCTGCTGGACAAGCATGTACGCTCTCGTCAGAGCCATGAAATCGCGCGTAGTTTACGTGCGCCTTTACAGGCCATTGCGAAGCCTTTTCATGCCAATGTAAAAATTGTTGAAGTTCCACCGGGGCCACCGGTGATGTCGCCACTGGTGGCTGAAATTTATGGCCTGAGTGCTCAGGGGCAGCGGCAGGTGGCCAAAGAAATCCGAACGCTGTTTGAACAAACGCCTGATGTCGTGGATGTTGATGACTCAATTGAAGCGGAAGCGCCCAAGTTAATCATCAAAGTTGATCAGCAAAAAGCCGCATTAAACGGCGTTAGTCAGGCACAGATTGTGCGCACCCTGTCGGCGGCTTTAAACGGTGAGGATGCCAGCTACCTGCATGTAGGCGATGTAAAATATCCCCTGCCTTTGCGAATTGAATTTCCGGTGGCGGCAAAAGCGCGAGTGGATGATTTGCTTGCGCTTCGAGTTCGCGCTATTGATGGCCATTTGGTGGCGCTGGCCGATATCGTGCAGCTGATTGATGGTCGGCGTGAACATGCGATTTATCACAAGGATCTGCTGCCCGTAGCGTTCGTCACTGCGGATATGTCCGGGCCGCTGGACAGTCCCCTGTATGGCATGTTTGAGATGATGGCTGAAGTGGAGGGCAAAGTGTTTTCACATGGCGGGAAACTGGAACAATATCTGATTTCACCGCCGGAGAATCCTTATCGTTACAGCCTCAAGTGGGACGGGGAATGGCAGATCACCTATGATACTTTTCGTGATATGGGCATCGCTTATTCAGTGGGTTTGTTACTGATTTATTTGCTGGTGGTGGGACAGTTTCGTTCCTATATCGTGCCCCTGATTATCATGGCTCCGATTCCTTTAACCATCATTGGGGTAATGCCCGGCCATGCCTTACTCGGGGCTAAGTTCACGGCTACCTCGATGATCGGAATGATTGCTCTGGCCGGAATTATTGTGCGTAATTCTATTCTGTTGGTGGACTTCATCAATCAACAGGTTGAAGAAGGCGTTGAGTTTGCCGATGCAGTGATCCGTGCCGGTGTGGTGCGTGCAAAACCCATCATGCTAACCGGTCTGGCGGCGATGCTGGGTGCCTTTTTTATTCTCGATGATCCTATTTTCAGCGGTCTGGCGATCACGCTTATCTTTGGGATTCTGGTGTCCACCGTGTTGACGCTGCTGGTGATTCCGGTGTTGTACTACACCTTTATGCGTAAACGTATGCGCCGTTAATCCTTCTGGGCTACCCTGCGGGTTCGATTTTAATCGAACAGTAGTAGGTAGGGTGTGCACGGTCTTTGTGCCCACGTGTTACTTTTTTTGTAGCTTTAAAAAATGAAACGGTACTTTGAATTTTCCAGCGTGGGCACAAAGATCGTGCCCACCCTACCAGGTCTTTGGGGAGCACTAAAGTTGTATCATACAAGGTTCGATTTCAATCGAACAGGCAAGTGGTAGGAGGCTTAACAGCACAAAATATTCTCAGTTATCATCGCCAATGGCGGCGAGTAGATCTGCCTGATGTTCGGCAATCAGCGGCGCGATAATTTCATCCAGCTTGCCCTGTAGTACTTCATCGAGTTTGTAGAGGGTGAGGTTGATGCGGTGATCGGTAATTCGACCCTGGGGGAAATTATAAGTGCGGATACGCTCGGAGCGATCACCGCTACCGACTAGCTGTCGCCGGGTCTGAGCTTCTTCAGCCTGTTGCTTTTCCTGCTCGGCACTGAACAGGCGAGCCTGCAATAACGACATGGCCTGAGCGCGATTTTTATGTTGTGAGCGTTGATCCTGACATTCCACTACCACGCCGCTGGGCAGGTGGGTGATACGGATCGCGGAGTCGGTTTTATTCACGTGCTGACCACCGGCACCGGAAGCGCGGAAGGTATCAACTTTTAAATCTTTGGGATTGATGTTGATGGCTTCGACTTCATCGGCCTCCGGCATGATGGCCACGGTACAGGCGGAAGTATGAATCCTACCCTGTGATTCGGTTTCGGGAACTCGCTGTACCCGGTGTGCCCCGGATTCAAACTTGAGTCTGGAGTAGGCTCCCTGACCTTCGATACGGGCGATGACTTCGCGGTAACCGCCGTGTTCGCCCAGATTTTCACTGATGATTTCCAGTTGCCAGCGATATTGTTCCGCATAACGGGAATACATGCGAAACAGATCACCGGCAAATAAGGCCGCTTCATCACCACCGGTACCGGCGCGGATTTCCAGAAAGACATTTTTATTGTCATTCGGATCAGAAGGCAACATCAGAATCTGTAACTGTGTTTCCAGTTCATCCCGCTGCTTGCTTGCCTCGGTTATTTCTTCGCGGGCCATTTCCTGTAATTCCGCATCATCTTCCGCCAGCATTTGTTCAGCATCACGAAGGGTATCGAGCGTTGACCGATAGGCCAGAAAACAGTCAACCACTGGTGTGATGCGTGCATGTTCCTGGGAGAGGGCGCGAAACTGGTTTTGATCCTGAATTATCTCAGCGTCGGAGAGCAGGGCATTAATTTCATCCAGCCGCTCGGCCAGGCTTTCCAGCTTGGAATAAATGGAAGCTTTCATAGGGATTTGGTTTTCTTTTGCGGTTTAATTATCGTCAGGGTCGAGGCCGAATAAAATATTCGCCTCCGAGAGCAGATCGTTGCGGCCTTCATACGCGGCACGATTGAGTTGTACCGAAGGCTGGTGAATCAGTTTATTGGTCAGGGTCCGTGCCAGTTCATTTATTACCTGTTGCGGATCTTTGCCGGAGGCCAGTTGGCGTTCAGCATATTGCAGGGTTTCATCGCGCAATTGATTGGCCTGCTGGCGATAGGCACGAATGGTATCGACGGCATCGAGTGAGCGCAGCCAGCCCATAAAATGATCCACCTGATTTTCAATGATCTCTTCGGCCTGTTCGGCGGCTTCTTCGCGAGAATTACGGCCTTCTTCGATGACTTCCTGTAAATCATCGACAGTATAAAGATAAACATCGTTCAGCTCGCTGACTTCCGGTTCAATGTCACGGGGGACGGCAATATCCACCATAAAAATAGGCCGGTGCTTGCGGGCTTTTAAGGCGCGTTCTACTGCGCCCTTGCCGAGTATCGGTAACTGACTGGCGGTGGAGGAAATCACGATATCGGCTTCGATCAGGCGTTGGGGAATATCGGCTAGTGCAATTGCCTCGCCGTTAAATAACTGAGCCAGTTCCTGCGCTCGTTCAACCGTACGGTTGGCGACTATAATTTTATCAATGCCCTGTTCGTGCAGGTGGCGGGCCACCAGTTCAATAGTTTCACCCGCCCCAATCAGTAAGGCGGTATGCTTGCTGACGTCGGCAAAAATCTGCTTGCTCAGACTAACCGCGGCAAAGGCAACGGAAACCGGGCTGGCTCCAATGGCTGTTTCGGTGCGTACCTGCTTGGCTACACTAAAGGTATGCTGGAACAGGCGGTTAAGCTGTTGGCCAATGGCCCCGGCGGTGCTGGCCCTTTGATAGGCATCTTTGATCTGGCCAAGAATTTGCGGTTCACCCAATACTAAAGAATCAAGCCCGCTGGCGACACGCAGTACGTGCTGAACCGCATCATTTTCACTGTGAACGAAAATATAGGGATCCAGTTCTTTTGCACTTAAATTATGATAGTTCCTGAACCATTCGAGCACACTCTGGTCGGACTGGTCATCGATGCCCACATAAAGCTCAGTGCGATTGCAGGTTGAGACTATCGCTGCTTCGCTGACGCTAGCACAGCTGAGGATGTCCTGTAAGGCGGCGTTGATGCTATCCGGCGGAAAGGCTACTTTCTCGCGAATATCAACGGGTGCGGTTTTGTGATTAATGCCGAATGCTAAAAGAGTCACACTATGCCTGTTCTGATACTGCTAAATGACCACTCATATCAAGTGGTTATAGTGAATGAATTGCTATTATAAGGCAAAACATGAAAAGTCGGTTATAGTTGGATAGTATTATTCATAGATTATTGATACAAATTCGATTTTTTTATTTTTTGTCAGCCTGAACGAAATATTATGCCACTAAAAAAACGGTTATTCCTGCCCCTTCTGTTCACTCTTTTGTTTCAAGGCTGCAGCAGCCAGAAAGTGATTCATGCGGATCCTCCTCTACCTGATGCTGAAAAGCCAATCCATCAATCTCAGGCCGGTATCGCATCCAAAGATGCCGTCGGCCCTAAGCCGGTCGTGGCCCGGCCGCTGACCACGCCGGTGCTCTACCATTTGCTGAGTGGCGAGATTGCCGGACAACGAGGACAGTTTCAACAGGCTGTTGGTCATTATATGGAGGCTTTGCGGCTCGCCCCTGATCCACAGGTCGCAGAACGCACCGCACGGATTGCCGTATTTGCACGCGATGAAAAGAGCGCGCTGGAGGCGGCACAGATCTGGGTCAAGCTGGAGCCGGAGAATCTGGAAGCCCAGCAGGTAACTGCGGCATTATTGGTGCGTACCGGTCAGTCTGATGCGGCACTGGTACATCTTGAGTATATTCTGGCATCGATGGGGAAGTCAGAAAAAACAGAACGTAAAGGTTTTATGCTGGTGGTTTCTCTGTTGAGTAAGGAACAGGATAAGCAGGCAGCGATGGACGTGATGGACAAGCTGGTGGCGGATCGGCAGCAGAATTCGGCGGCGTTGTATGCCTATAGTCATCTGGCCCTGCTGGTGGGTGAGCTGGATAAAGCGGCCGTGAGCGTCGATAAAGTACTGAAATTGCAGTCTGACTGGATTGATGCTCACATGCTACAGGCAAATATTCTGGTTCGTCAGGGGCGGCATGCTGAGGCTTTAGAAAAGTTGAAGGAGACTACGGCAGAATATCCGGATGAGGTTCGTTTGCGACTCTATTATGCGCGCAAACTGATCGATGAAAAACAGTATAAGCAGGCGCATGAACAATTTAGTGAAGTACTGGAACGTAAGCCTGAAAATGCCGATGCACTCTATGCCATGGGCCTGTTGGGATTGCAGTTGAGACAGCTGGATGAAGCACAGGTAAATTTCGAGAAGCTGCTGCAAACCGGTAAGCGCAGTGACGAGGCCAACTATTATCTGGGTGAGTTGCATGAAAGCAAAAAGCAGCCACAGGAAGCGATTAAATATTATCTGGCGGTGAGGAAAAATCCCCAGCATATTGATGCCCAGATCCGGGTTGCCAGTCTGCTGGCGAGAATGGGAAAATTAGATGAGGCTCGCAATCAGTTGCACCGGGTGCATGCTCCGAATCTGGAGGTTCAACTGCGTTTGTATCTGGCCGAGGGCGAATTACTGGTAGCGTCCAAAAAGTCAGAGGAAGCCTTCGAGCTTTATACTCAGGCATTGGAACAGATGCCTGCCAATGCCCGTTTGCTCTATGCTCGGGCACTGGTGGCCGAAAAAGTGAAACACCTTGATGTTGCGATTCAGGATCTGGAATTGATTTTGAAGAACGAGCCGAACAATATCGAAGCCTTGAATGCCCTGGGTTACACCCTGGTGGACAGAACAGGTCGGGTACAGGAAGGCGTAGGCTATATTGAAAAAGCCCTGGCTGCCAAGCCCGGCGATCCGGCCATTATGGATAGCATGGGCTGGGGTTATTATCGTTTGGGTAAATACGACAAGGCGTTGGAATTTCTGCACCGGGCCTATACAAAAATGCCCGATCCGGAAATTGCCTCACATTTAGGTGAAGTGCTCTGGGTCAGTGGCGATCAGGTTGGCGCACGTAAGATCTGGAATGCCGCCTTACAGCAAACACCGAAACATAATTTGTTACTGGATGTGATGCAGCGATTCATTGAATGATTCGTCTGTCCGGACTCCTTTTATTGCTGGTCGGTTGTGCCAATGTCCCCTTTCCCCCTGAACCTGTTGACTCTCCCGAGCAGAGTTGGGAAACCCGTCAGAAGCAACTGGGCGAATTAAAAAACTGGCAATTATCCGGCCGGGTTATCGTATCTAATAATGAGAACGATGCCTGGCGACTGGATGTGATCTGGCAACAGCAGCAGGATAATTACCAAATTCAGATTTCAGGCCCGCTGGGCATGGGCAAGGTGCGCCTGCACGGCAGTGATGATGGCGTATTTTTTTATGACAGCGATGGTCGCGCCTATTACGCGCAGGAGCCGGAACAACTTTTGCTGGAGCATACCGGCGTTTTCATGCCGGTGACCAGTCTGTATTACTGGGTGCGGGGCTTGCCCGATCCAGCTATAAAGTCAGAGCTAACATCGCAACTGGATAACTGGGGGCGACTCTCACAACTGCGCCAGAACGGCTGGACCGTTGATTTGAAACGCTATATTCAGATCAATACCCTGCAATTACCGGATAAACTGTTTATTCACAATGAAGAGAATGTTGAGGTCAGGATGGTTGTTGATATGTGGGAGATCAAAGGAAAAGAGTCGAAAAATAGAGATTAGTCTTACAGGACTTTTGCTGTGAGAGCCAGATTATTCTGTAGCGGAAGCAGCTGTGTGTACGCTATTTCCTCTACGCACAGTCTCGGCAAATAAATTTATTCAGCTAATAAAAGCTCAGACATTTCATCAAGCTTTGCCTTTACCAGATAAGTGTTAAGCAATAATACGCATTGAGGTGAGCAGCTTCTCCATTGTTTTTTCATGGAATGCATTTTCCATTTTGGCACTTGCTTAAGCAAGGGTGTTTATGAAATTAGTGATTTCAGTCGTTGAGCAAATACTTTTTCAGCATGCTCAAGATACCAACTATGCATGAGTTCTTTGATAGCTTCAATTTGTTGTGATTGAGTATGCACCTGTAATTGACCACGGAGTAGCTTTATCTGTGGATTTTTATGTTTTACCTGGATGGTTTTTAACATATAGCGGCGGCCTAAATAATAGAGGCTTTCACCGCTAACATATTGTCGTGGAAGAACGTGGGCAAACTGGTGTTTAATTTTAGTTAACTGCTTATAAATTCAGCGTGCTCGTTTGTGTATAGCGAGTTTGATGTTTTTTAATGAGGCTTTATAAGGCACTTTTACATGAATAGAATCATTGGGTAATGCATCTATTATTAGTGCTCTTCTGTTTGGGAATAAAAAAGTTTGCAGAAAATTTCAAGGCATTAGATTCATTATAGAAGTTTGTATTAAATAAATTATTCTTTAATATATTTTTTTGACAAATATTATTTGCGACACACGTTGCAGATCACGCACATTAAACAGGTACATAATAAATGAATATTATGAACATTGGGTTAATAATAGCAATTTAAGGAGAATGTCATGAAGCTACTTACTCTAGCCACTCAAACTATACTATTACTTTCTTTTAGTTTTACTTCTGTATGGGCTGATACGCCTATTTCATCACTGCCCTTCACCATCAACACTTCAGGTTCCTATTACTTGACTAATGATCTTACTAGTACTGAAACTGGAATATTTATTGGTGCAGATCACGTAACTATAGATCTTAGAGGGCATAGCCTCATCGGTTCAGGATCAACATCTTACTCTGGGGTTTATACCCAATTGAATAGTAATATAGTGGTAAAAAATGGAACCATACGAAATTTCGCCAATGGAATTAGTAGTCTTTGGGAAACAAGTTCTTCATTTCATGTCATAAACGTCAGGTTAACTGGGAATCTTGGTAGTGGTATTTCGCTTGGGGGCCCCAACCATTTGATAGAGGCTTGCATTACATCTAACAACGGCACCTATGGGATATATGTCGGCCCTGGATCAAGTGTGTTAAAAAGCACCGCTTATAATAATGTGAATCAGGGGATAGTTGCAGGTGATGGCTCTACGCTTATTGGTAATACAGCGTATAGCAATGGTATTCATGGTATATCAGGAGGCACAGGATCAACTATGAGCCAAAATACTGCTCATAGTAATGGGAATAGCGGACTATTTTGCACGGCTGGCTGTACCATAGTTGAAAACACCGCTTACGGGAATCAAAATCATGGTATTGTTGCCTACACGAGTAGCAACATAAAAAACAATACAGCCCATTCCAATAAGAATACAGGCATATTGTTATACGCCAACTCAAATTGTCTGGTTGATGGAAATACAGCATACGATAACGGTACAAACATAAGTCTCTGCGATACCTGCACCTTTGGATTAAACCATGCCCCCTAATATTTTTAGTCAATAGCATAAAAAAGGGGGTAGAAATAAATACAAGCAATGTTGTATTTGTCTCTGCTTCCTTTTTAACTCTTATTGTTTATTCAGTATTAATTATTGTATAAGTATTTGCATGCGTTTTATC
>CAZNRP010000080.1:0-11678 GCA_964575555.1 uncultured Thiohalophilus sp.
AAGCCCAACAATTATAGAAAACACTAACTTCGTATCCCCACACCCTTGTTAAGCAAATACAGGGCAAGCGAAAACAGACCCACAACGAACAACGCGATCATCAACAAGGCATGACTCACATCAACGTCTGAGATTCCGAGCATACCGTAACGCATGGCATTGATCATATACATGATCGGATTTAACAAGGACACCTGTTGCCAGAACTCAGGCAGCATATCAATAGAATAAAAGATCCCGCCAAGATAGGTCAGCGGGGTCAGCACAAAAGTGGGGATGATGGAGATGTCATCGAAGCTATTGGCGAAGACGGCATTAAGAAAACCGGCCAGAGCAAACAATACTGCCGTCAAGACCATCACCAGTAAAATAATACCCGCATGGTGAACGCTTAGTTCAGTAAAAACAGTGGACACCAACATCACCACCACACCCACGATCAATCCACGCAAAACCCCGCCACTAACAAAACCCAGCAGAATCAGGTAATTCGGCATGGGCGACACTAACATCTCTTCCACATGATGCTGAAACTTGGCACTATAAAATGACGACACCACATTGGAGTAGGAATTATTAATAACCGCCAACAATATTATCCCAGGAACAATATAGTCCATATAGGAATAGCCGCTGATATCATTAAGCTGTGAGCCGATCATTTTACCAAAAATAACAAAATACAGGCCGGTAATGATCGCCGCCGGTAAAACCGTCTGCACCCAGATACGCATGAAGCGTAATACTTCCTTGACCAGTAACGTTTTAAATGCGGTAAGCTGTTCGCGTGCATTCATGCCGCATCTCCGTTGCCGGTCAGTTGTAAAAACAATTCTTCCAGACGATTACTTTTGTTACGCATACTGAGCACACAGATATCCCGACGACTGAGTTCCGAAAACAAAGCATTGATATTTTGATCACGCGAAATATGAACCTGCAAGGTCGTATCATCGATCTGACAAATTTTATATCCGGGAATATCATCCAGCTCAATCAAGGCTTCACGCAAATCAAGGATAAATATTTCTTCCTGCAATTTAAGCAACAGATCTTTCATTCCCAGACTTTCAATTGTGCAGCCCTCATTGATAATGGCAATATTGCGGCACAGTTGTTCGGCTTCTTCAAGATAGTGGGTAGTGAGAATAATAGTCGTGCCCTGCGCGTTAATCTCGCGCAGGAACTCCCACATTTGCCGACGAATTTCGATATCCACCCCGGCAGTGGGTTCATCCAGAATCAGCAGACGGGGTTCATGTACCAGCGCACGCGCAATCAATAGGCGACGTTTCATGCCACCGGAAAGATCTCGCGCCATTTCATGTCGCTTACCCCAGAGTGATAATTTTTTTAGATAAATCTCTGCACGTTCATAGGCCAGCTTGCGCCCGATACCATAGTAACCCGCCTGATTGGCAACGATTTCAATAATAGGTTCGAACTGATTAAAGTTAAATTCCTGTGGCACCAGACCGATGCAACTTTTTGCCGCATCTTTCTCTCGCACAATGTCATGGCCAAAGACCTCGACACTGCCCCCACCAATATTCACCAATGAACTGATGATGCCAATCGCAGTGGATTTACCCGCCCCATTAGGGCCTAGCAGAGCAAAGAAGTCACCTTGCTCGACGAACAGATCAACGCCCTTGAGTGCCTCGACACCATTGGCGTAGGTCTTGGTTAGATTTTTGATGGAGAGTGCGCAAGTCATAATTTATTTTTCACCACAGAGGACACGGAGGACACAGAAAAATCATTAGTGCCTTATGGGTCACCACCCAGGAGTGTGGAAACCAGAAAATTCTTACCTCCGTGTCCCCTGTGGTGATCATTTTTTTCTTTAAATCACCCAACCCACTTACGCGCGTTACGGAATAGCCGCATCCACGGCCCGTCTTCGCCCCATTCATCCGGATGCCAGGAATTTTGCAGCGTGCGGAATACCCGTTCGGGATGGGGCATCATCACGGTGAAGCGACCATCTTCGTTACACAGCCCGGTGATGCCTTCGGGGGAACCATTAGGATTCAGTGGATACTGCTCGGTCACTTCACCCTGATGATCCACGTAACGCAGACTGACCCGATCAGCATTAATTTTTGATTCGCCAAATTCAGCCCGGCCTTCACCGTGTGCAATCGCTACGGGCAAGCGTGAACCGGCCATGCCCTGCAATAAAATCGACGCAGAGTCCTGCACTTCGACTAAAGAAAAACGAGCTTCGAATTGCTCCGATAAATTACGTTCAAAGCTCGGCCAGTGTGCGGCACCGGGGATCAGTTGTTGCAAATGCGAGAACATCTGACAGCCGTTACAAACACCGAGACCAAAACTATCAGCTCGATTAAAAAAGGCTTCAAACTGATCCCGTGCCTGAGCATTAAACAAGACCGAACGCGCCCAGCCGCCACCGGCTCCGAGTACATCACCATACGAAAATCCCCCACAGGCCACCAGCCCCATAAAATCATTGAGATGAGTATGACCGGCAATGATGTCACTCATGTGCACATCAATCGCAGCAAAACCGGCACGATCAAAGGCAGCGGCCATTTCGATCTGACCGTTGACCCCTTGCTCACGCAAAATAGCCACCCTTGGCCGCGTATTTAAATTCAAATAAGGTGCGGCTATATCTTCATCCGGATCAAAACTCAGGCTCACATTCAGGCCCGGATCATCGGCATCCAGTAAGGCATCAAATTCTTCGACGACACAATCGGGATTATCACGCAGGCTTTGCATCTGGAATGAGGTCTGCTGCCAGCAACGCTGCCATGCGATGCGAGTCTCAACCAGAACCTCTTCGTTGTCATCAGTGAAAACAATTCTATCATCCTCTGTCAGGCAGCCAATTACATGGCTATGCTGTTTCAGCCCGGCATCACGCAACCAGTCCATAACCTCATCGGTATCACAGTGACGCACCTGGATTACCGCACCCAGCTCCTCATTAAACAGTACGGCAACATTGTCATCACCCAGATCGTCCAGTTGAATTTGCAGACCACTATGTCCGGCAAAGGCCATTTCACACAATGTAGCAAACAGGCCACCATCACTGCGATCATGATAGGCCAGCAGTAAGCCTTTTTCATTTAACAACTGCATACTGTTAAAGAAATTTTTGAAACTATTCGGATCATCCAGATCCGCCGGGTGATGACCCAGCTGTTTATATACCTGCGCCAGACAGGAACCACCTAAACGATTATGTCCCTTGCCTAAATCAATCAGAATTAAATCGCTATCGCCGCAATCAGTGCGTAATTGCGGCGTCAGAGTTTTGCGTACATCGCTAACCGGAGCGAAGGCGGTAATAATCAGCGACAAGGGTGCGATCACACTCTTTTGTTCACCAGCCTCATCCCAGACGGTTTTCATGGACATGGAATCCTTGCCCACCGGAATCGCAATGCCTAGTGCCGGGCAGAGTTCCAGTCCCACCGCTTTAACTGCATCATAAAGCCCGGCATCCTCACCAGGATGACCGGCCGGAGCCATCCAGTTGGCGGAGAGCACGATACGACTGATGTTATCAATTTTAGCCGCCGCAATATTGGTGAGTGCTTCGCCCACAGCCAGACGGGCAGAAGCCGCATGATTCAACAAGGCCACCGGGGGACGTTCACCCACGGCCATCGCTTCACCAGTGACGTGTTCAAAGTCGGTGGCGGTCACGGCCACATCGGCCACCGGCACCTGCCAGGGGCCGACCATTTGATCGCGTGCCACCATGCCGGTGATGCTGCGATCACCGATGGTAATTAAAAAGCCTTTCGCCGCCACTGTGGGCAGAGACAGAATGCGGGTGGCGGCATCAACCAGCTTGATACCGGCGGTTTCAAGTTTTGTTTTCTTAAACGAATGATGCTTCACATCACGCAACATCTTCGGCGGCTTGCCGAGCAGCACTTCCATCGGCATGTTGATCGGGATGTTATCGAAGTGGGCATCACCGAGCACCAGATGTTGCTCCTCGGTGGCTTCGCCGACCACGGCAAAGGGACAGCGTTCACGCGCACAGATCGCAGCGAAACGATCCAGCTCCTCCATACTTACTGCCATCACGTAACGTTCCTGCGCCTCACAGCTCCAGATCGCCATGGGTGACATGCCCGGTTCATCATTGGGCACAGTGCGTAATTCAAACTGCCCGCCCCGGCCGCTATCGTGTACCAACTCCGGCAGGGCGTTGGAAATTCCGCCCGCGCCGACATCGTGAATGCTGATGATCGGATTGCTCTCACCCATCTGCCAGCAGGCGTCGATGACTTCCTGCGCCCGTCGCTGCATTTCAGGATTGCCACGCTGCACCGAGGCGAAATCCAGATCTTCATGGCTCTCACCGGTGGACATGCTCGATGCCGCACCACCACCGAGACCAATCAACATAGCCGGGCCACCGAGCACGATAATCTGTGAACCGGGGGGAATATCATTCTTTGCCACATGATCATCGCGGATATTACCGAGACCACCGGCAAGCATAATCGGCTTGTGATAGCCGCGCACTTCTTCACCCGCTGAGGACACCACCCGTTCCTCATAGGTGCGAAAATAGCCGCATAAATTAGGCCGGCCAAATTCATTATTAAACGCCGCCGCGCCGATGGGACCTTCGAGCATGATCGCCTGCGCCGAGGCAATACGTCCCGGTCGGCCATGATCACTCTCCCAGGGCTGGGGCAAGTCGGCTAATTGCAGATTGGAGACCGAGAAGCCGCTTAAGCCGGCTTTGGGTTTGGAGCCCCGCCCGGTCGCGCCTTCATCACGGATCTCGCCACCGGAGCCGGTGGCCGCACCAGGGAAGGGTGCAATGGCGGTGGGATGATTGTGCGTTTCTACCTTCATCAGGATCTGCACCAGCTGGGCATGCGCCTGGTATTCGCCGGTGCCCGGCTCGGGGTGAAAACGTGCGCCTACAAAACCTTCCATCACCGCCGAATTGTCACTATAGGCAGAAAGTACCCTGTTGGGCTGACATTCATGAGTGTTACGAATCATGCCGAATAAAGTATGCGGCATTTTTTTGCCGTCGATGATCCAGTCAGCATTGAAAATCTTGTGCCGACAATGTTCCGAGTTGGCCTGAGCAAACATCATCAGCTCAACATCGGTGGGATTGCGCTCCAGGGCCTGAAAATTATCTACCAGATAATCAATTTCATCCGCCGCCAGTGCCAGTCCCAGTTCCCGGTTAGCGACGGCTAGCGCGTCCGCACCACCACTGAGAATATCCACCACCCGTAGTGGCGCGGGATCGGCCTTGCTGAACAAGGCCACCGCATCATCGACATCATCGAACACGACTTCGGTCATGCGATCATATAAACGCCCGCGAATCACCGACTCCTCGTCTTCACTCAGCGGATGATTCAAACTCAAAGTATAAATCAGGCCACGTTCCAGTCGCTGCACCGTCGCCAGGCCACAATTATGAGCAATATCCGTGGCTTTGCTCGACCAGGGCGAAATCGTGCCCGGCCGGGGAGTCACCAGATATTGGCGAAAATAAGGGATTTTATTAGCCGCTGTCTGCTCAGGTGCATAATTGAGCAGTTGCTGGAGAACGCGCTTTTCATCCTCATTCAGAACACAATCAAGGCTGGCAAAATGGATAAATTCGACATGTAAATCCCGCACCAGCGGGGCATCGGCCTGCAGAATCGTTAACAGTTTATTCAGTCGAAATGCGGATAAAGCGGAACCGCCTCGCAATTGCAGCATAGGTCTTATCTCTGGATTAATCGAGCTTAAACGAAACCGCGATGATACTACAGATCAGGGGGCATAGTAGAGCACCGTAGTACCGAAGGAATTAAAGATCAACGCAAAGACGTAGGGACGCAAAGTGCACAAAGATCTTTGATTTGGGTGGGGAAATAAATTTCAGATGTTTATTTTTCAGCCAGCCAAAAGGCTTTTTGTTAGTAAACGCTGCGTTCTTTATGTCCGTCCCTGCGCCTTTGCGCTGATTTATTCTCTTTCATCGCCATGTGACAAATCAGACGCTACACCGTACTATATGTGCAAAATCATCCTCACCCTGTACAGCTAATGAAAAAACCATCCTCGACAACACCCAAATACGCGAATCTGCTGCGCCGTTTTGCAGCCATGGCCTACGATGCCCTGCTACTCACCGCTCTGCTGATTTTTGCCACCGCCCCGGTAACTCTGTTTACTGGCGGTGAGGCTACTCGCAGCGGCAACCCTTTTGTCAGCACCTGGCTATTCATGGTCAGTTTCTTGTTCTTCGCCTGGTTCTGGACTCACGGCGGACAGACCCTGGGCATGCGCGCCTGGAAAATCCGCCTGCAACTGGACGATGGCCGTTCTATCAGCCTATGGCAGGCCTTATTGCGCTTCATTACCGGCCTACCGGCCTGGATCGTATTGGCTCTGGGGGCTTTTTTGTGCAGCAGTTTCAGCATTGAGCATATGCCCGGCCTGCTACAACAATTAAAAGGCTTACCCTGCGCCGTCCTGCTCGCACCGGGTTGCCTCTGGGTGATTATCGATCACTGGCCAAATTCGTGGCGTGATCGATTTACTCAATCTCAGGTGGTGGATATACGTGGCGAAATAAAGTAAACCTCCCCTCCATGCCTACAGCGTGAATGACAGTCCGGGAAATTTAGCGAACGCGGCGAAGCAAGATACCGGCAATTATTATCACCAATAGCGTGGGCAAGGCCGCCGCCAGTATCGGCGGATAATCATAGACCAGCCCCATCTCTCCAATCAAACGATTACCTATATAAAAGACGATGCCAATCAAAAAGCCAATCACTATTTTCTGGCCAATGCTACTGTGGCGCTGGGAGACAAAAACAAAAGGAACGGCAATTAAGACCATGGCGATAATCGCCAATGGCATGAACAAGCGGTTATAAAATGCCAGCTCATATTCCTCATATTTAAGATTGTTATCTTTCAGGTATTTAATGTAATTCCATAGTTTGAAGGATGAAAGCTCATGCGAACGAACGGTGACAATATTAATCAAGTCCGGATCGAGCAGGGTCTTCCATTTCAGCGTCGGCATTTTTTCGAGCACCAGCTTATCCTTTAAAATCGTTCCCTTGCGTACCTTTGATAATAGCCATTGCTCACCATCAAACACACCGCTTTCTGCGCTTAAAACAAAGCGCATTTTCCGCGTTTCCCTATCAAAATCGTAAAGGCGAATATCCAGCAAACGGCCATTATTTTCTACCCGCCGAACGTGGATGATCATGCCACCGTCGCGTGCCCACAAGCCGTAATCAGTATTCAAACTGAGCTTGCCTGCCAACGCTTTTACACGTGAATGTACCGCATATTGATAAGCGGGTGGTGCTATCACTTCACCCACAAAAACCACCAGAAATATAAGCAGCAGCATGACTTTCATCACCGCCACAATAATGCGCCGAATCGACACACCGGCCGCGCGCACCACCACCAGCTCACTGTGATTGGCGAGCATCCCCAGCCCCATCATCGTGCCCAGCAGGGCACTTAAAGGAAACATCTGGTAAATTTGCAGCGGTAATTTCAGCAGCATGTGCATAAACGCCATGCTCACAGTGTAATTCGCCATACCAATTTTATCCGCCTCATTGGCGAAGCTAATCATGCCAAACAATACCGCAAGCACCGTCACCACGGCCAATACTGTCTGCATGACTACCTGGCCAATATATCGATCCAGAATTTTCATGTGCCCACCTGCTGTTTAGAACGGCGAAACAAGGTCCACATGCTAGACTGCTTCGATAACAATAACAGCGCCAGTATGATCACCAACACGTGCACCCACCAGAAACCCAGTTCCAGTGAAATCGTATCTTTTTGAATCCAGCCACGCACAACACTAAGAAAATTCGTCACCAGAATATACAAGACCATGGCAACCGCCAGCTTGCCATAGCGTCCTTGACGCTGAGAAGTTCGACTCAGCGGCACGGCCAGCATGGCCAGACCAATGCAAATTAAAGCCGAGGAAATACGCCAACGCAGCTCAACCTGATAAGCCCGTATATCTGAGCTCAGTAACTCCCCACTGGGAATCGCACGGTGACGACGATCATGGATAACCAGTGGTTTTTCTTCCAGCCGAATCCCGTGTTTCTGAAAATCAAGAATGGCAAAATGCTCATCCCCCGGGACACCTTCATAACGTGAGCCCTCTTCCAGAATCAAAAACTGTTCGCCGGTTTTTTCATCCCGCATTTTATAGGCACGTTTGGCTATCACCGTAAACTGTTCAGCCCCCCCTTTCTTTTGATCCGATTTTTGCTGCATTTGCAGAAAAACATTTTTCAGCTCGCCCGTCTCTTTATCTATTTCCTGCACATAAACCACGCCCTGTGCACCGCTTAACTCATTAAATCGACCCGGCATCACCCCTTCGATATCACTGCCACGTTTTGATTTTTCCGTCAGACGTGAATAGTGGCCTTCCGCCCAGGGCGTCAACCACACCGTGAAGGTTCCCTGTACCAGTGCGAAAAAAATACCAAGAATCAAAACAATACGCATGATGTGAAATGGGCCAACACCACAGGCGGCAATGGCAGTCATTTCACTATCACGATATAAGCGGCTTAAAGACAGGAGAATGGCCAGATACAACGCCAGAGGTAGAATGTAGGTGATCAAGCTAAACATGTTCAAGCCCAGCACCAGCATTAAGGTACCCGGCTGAATGACCCCCGCACTGACTTTGGACAAGCTCCCCACCATTTGCACACTCACCGCAATCATAATCAACACCAACATCACGCCCAGCAGGGTGCTGAATATTTCTTTAAGCAAATAACGGGTGATGATCACGTGGGGCCTAAACTCGATATTGGAAAAGATAAAGGGTACACAGACAAATAGCTTTTTACCAGTCAACCTGACTAGCAGTGGATGCTACGAAATTATGGCTGCGCCTGTTATAGTGAAGCTATCCGGTAACCCTAAGCCAATTCGCAGACAGGAATCAACGTATGAATATCAGCATCAAACTCGGCCTCCCCGAAGAACAGAAAAGCGCCTGTGTCATTCTCGGTATATTCGAGCGCCGCAAACTCAGCCCAGCCGCCGAAAGTATGGACACTGCCTGCACAGGACAGCTGAACAAGATACTGAAATCCGGTGATATGGACGGCAAGGCCGGACAAAGTTTAATGCTGCATCATGTAAACGGTAGCGCCTGTGAGCGCATTCTACTGGTAGGCTGCGGCAAGGAAAAAGAATTTGACGACGCAGCTTATCGCAAAGCACTAAAAACAGCAGATACCAGCCTGCTTAATTCCGGTGCTCGCGATGCTATAAATTTTCTCACCGAATTAACGATTGCTGAGCATGATAGCGGCTGGAAAGTCCGTCAGGCTACTGAATCTCTCAAACATAGCCTGTATTGTCCCAATCACCTAAAAAGTAAAAAGAGTGATACTCCGGCCTTGCGCAAAATAGCTTTTGTCATTTCCAATCCCCATGAACTGAAAGCCGCAAAGCTAGGACTCAGTATCGGCCAGGCCATTGCCAGCGGCAGCGCACTGGCACGCGAACTGGGCGATCTACCTGCAAATATCTGTACCCCGAGTTACCTGGCTAATCAGGCAACAAAAATAGCAAAGCAATCAACGAAATTAAAAGTCCACGCGCTGGGACAAAAACAAATGGAAACCCTGGGCATGGGCGCATTGCTCTCTGTTACCCAGGGCAGTCGCCAGCCGCCCAAATTAATCGAAATGAAATATCAGGGTGGTAATAAAACCGACAAACCCATCGTTCTGGTTGGCAAAGGCGTGACCTTTGACTCCGGTGGGATTTCCATCAAGCCCTCAGCAGCAATGGATGAAATGAAATACGACATGTGTGGTGCGGCAGGTGTAATTGGAACCATGGCCGCCATCACCGAGCTTGAATTACCCTTGAACGTCATTGCCATTATACCCAGCTGTGAAAATTTGCCTGATGGTGCCGCCAGCAAGCCAGGCGATATTGTTACCAGCATGTCGGGGCAGACCATCGAAGTACTCAACACCGATGCTGAAGGCCGCCTGATTCTCTGTGATGCCCTCACCTATAGTGAAAAATTCAAACCCAAAGCCGTCATCGATGTTGCCACTCTCACCGGTGCCTGCGTCATCGCGCTGGGCAAACATACCTGTGGCATGCTCAGCAATGATGAGAAACTAGCAGCCTCCCTGCTTAATGCCGGTAAGGACAGTGGTGACCGCGCCTGGCAAATGCCCTTATGGGAAGAGTATCAAAGCCAACTCAATAGTAACTTTGCTGATATGGCAAATATTGGTGGCCGTGAAGCCGGAACCATTACTGCAGCCTGCTTCCTCTCACGCTTCACCAAAAAATTCAAATGGGCGCATCTGGATATCGCCGGTGTAGCCTGGGAAAGCGGCGGCAACAAAGGTGCAACCGGCCGTCCTGTTCCCCTGCTCACCCAATACCTGCTTAATCAATGTGGTAAAAGTTTTAACGTATCATGACCCGAATTGATTTCTACATTCTCACCAGCAAAGAAGCGGATACGGCCGAACACACCAGCTGTCGTCTGGTGGAAAAAGCCTATGGTCTAAAACATGCCATCTATATTCACACCCGAGATCGGCAGCAGGCAGAACAAATGGACAAACTGCTCTGGACCTTTCGGGACAGTAGCTTTATTCCCCATCAGTTACACCATCCCGAAGCAAAGAATGATAGCCCGGTTATCATTGGTCATGATACCGGCTCGGATGCTGAGCTTACCCGCCAGCATCAATTATTGATCAACCTGGATCAGACTGTACCACCCTTTTTCAGCCGCTTTGAACGTGTCGCTGAAATAGTTAGTGGCGATGAAGCACAACGCAATAACGCCCGCGAACGATTCAAGTTTTATCGCGAACGCGGCTATGAATTGAAAACTCACGAACTAGCAGGCTGAATATGAGCAAGCGTATCGACAAGGAAAAAGAACTCAGGGAGATGAACGAGTCACAGGCATCATTAGTGAATGCTCTAGAATCTATACACACGTTACTTGAAGAAAGTGAAACCAAGCTCAGCGCCGCCAGAGAAAGCCTTGAAGGTTCACGTATTGATAATAAAAAACATTACAATCCCGGTCTTATTTCGACAAAGGCAAAACAAACACCATCATCCAAAATAATAGCCGATGAAACGGTAGGACAATTTTCTACAAAACCGAAGCATCCCGATAAAGATGAGTTTACTGTGCCGATACTTGAAGATATCGTCATCCCCGGCATTGTTAGTCCCGAGCATGACGTAAAAAGCCGCCCTTTATTTGACTCCATCGAAAATCCTGTCGATAGTGTCCGTGCCGTTAACATTCGTGATTCCCGCAAGCAACAATTTATTGAAAAAGTTGAATCCATTCAACTTGAAATGGACGACTATCTCAATGAAATGCTAGTACGTTGCATGGCCTCGATTGAACTTGAGTTAAAAGAAACCCTATCAAAAAAACTTCAGGAACTACGCGAGATCATCGAATCCGACACAGAATAGCCCTCCACTAATAAGCAGGATATCCATTACTGTAGGTGCGGCTTTAGCCGTACTGACGCAGCTTAAATAAAAACCTCATATTTAACACACAAGCAAACCGTGCATTTCAGGCCATAACCATAAATATTAATCGTTGCATAAGTATTTGCACTATA
>CAZNRP010000081.1:0-11630 GCA_964575555.1 uncultured Thiohalophilus sp.
GCGGGGAATTAAACCCTCGGAGATTAAAGGGGTCAGTACCAAATGATATATCAGTAGCATGGGAGCCACTTATTATTTTTCAACAACGTCAATGGTAGGACTAATTTCGTGGGGATCGCTCAGGTACTGACTTTTATTATGAGGGGTGCGGCGGGGCGGCTTCGAGCTTGTACGACTGAAGTCGTACCTACAGCCGCATCGGCGAGTGCTTTAATATATTCATTCGTAAGCAATCTTATTCCATACTGGAACAATAGCGACTGCCCACCAGATCATCAATTTCACGTTGGTTAATTTTATCAGCATGCCGGCGTTCTTTGACATCCAGGCGTTGAATGGTTTTATCCAGAACCTGGGTGCGTATATGAGTTTCCCGCCATTCCGCACTCACATTGGATAAGGAACTTTCCGCTTCCTGTACCTGCAAACGCTGTTGTGCAATGGCCGCATCCAGTTGTTGCATAAAAGCATGATAGGCCTGCAACTGGGTCACCCCGATGCCTTCTTTTGCGTCACTGCGGAATCGCTGCTGATATTCAGTACGATAGTCAAACAGTTCCTGCAACCGCACCTGTTTCTGACACAATTTTGAGCGTGACTGCCCCAGTACCCTTGCCGCCTGCTGTTCGTGCCGGGATGCCAGCTTTTTAAGTGGCTGAATACGACTTGAATTTTTCATGCTAAGCACCTCAATTATTGCTTATATTCTGCTGCCTGCAGGATCCATACTGATAGCGTCCCTGATCAGCATTTCTATATATTTACATTCAACTTTAATGCCATTTCCTCATTTCTGACTATTATTGAACGGCCACCAGTGGCTCGGTTATCGCATTGTCTTCCTGGGGCTCATTGGCCTGTGCAAATACATTGACCAGACCCTGCAAACTTTGTTCCCAATTAACCGCTTCACGCAAATCCTGTTGTAAAAATGACATCATCGTTGGCTGCATCATAATGGACTCATCAATGCGGGAATCACTGCCCTGGGAATACGCACCAACGGAAATTAAATCCAGATTACGCTGGTAGGTTGAATATATACGTTTGAAATTCTGCACAATACTTAAATGGGCAGGATCGACAATATCGACCATGGCACGGCTGATCGAGGCTTCCACATCAATGGCCGGATAATGCCCTGCCTCAGCGAGCCTACGGGATAACACGATATGCCCGTCAAGGATCGCCCGTGCCGCATCGGCAATAGGATCCTGCTGATCATCTCCCTCGGTTAACACAGTATAAAAGGCGGTAATCGATCCGCCCCCCGGCTTACCGTTACCCGCCCGTTCCACCAGTTGCGGCAGACGGGCAAACACCGAGGGCGGATAACCCTTGGTGACTGGCGGTTCACCGATGGCCAGGGCAATTTCCCGTTGTGCCTGGGCAAAACGAGTGAGCGAATCCATTAGCAATAAAACATCCTTACCCTGATCACGAAAATATTCCGCAATACTGGTGGCCAGCATCGCCCCGTGCATGCGCATCACCGGGGTTTGATCCGCTGGCACGGCTACGACTACGGCACGCGCCATGCCTTCCGGGCCAAGGATTTTATCAATAAACTCTTTCACCTCACGGCCACGTTCACCAATCATTCCCACCACGATCACATCGGCTGTGGTATAGCGGGTCATCATGCCCAGCAGGACACTCTTGCCCACGCCTGAACCAGCAAACAGGCCCATGCGCTGCCCTCGGCCCACACTTAGCAGGGCATTAATGGCAGCCACGCCCACATCCAGTGGTTCACGGATCGCCGCCCGTTCCAGAGGATTAATCGGGGTGCCAATCAAGGGTTTGTTTTCAGTGGTTTCCAACGGACCTTTGCCATCCAGCGGTTTACCGGAACCATCCAGCACCCGCCCGAGCATCGCATTGCCCACTTCGGCTTCATATAAATGCTCACTTGGAATCACCCTGGCATTCGGATGAATCCCGGTAAGACTACCAATCGGCATGAGGTATAAACGTTCACCGGCAAAGCCAACCACCTCAGCTTCAATATTGTCGCCATCCTGACTTTCCACCATACAGCGGGCACCAATCACCGACTGACAACCCACAGCTTCCAGGGTCATGCCAACCATGCGGCTTAAACGACCCTCCACAACGACGTTATCAACATTCGTCAGTCGAGCACCGATCGACTGCAATCCGTCGAGCCAGTATCGGCTACGTTTATGCATCTCAGTCACGGACACATTCTCCTCCCATAATTTCAGTGATCACCCGTTGCAGACGGGTTTCAACGCTGGCATCAATGGTTGAATTTTCACTACTAACTTTACAACCTCCTCGACTAATCAAGGGGTCTTCTATAATTTTCCAGATTTGACTATCGTCATCTCCTTGCTCATGCAACGAAAGTACTTCCCGCACTAATACGGCATCATCAGGGTGCAAATAAACGCGAATGTTTCGCGCCATTACCGGCAGGGCTTTTAAGGCATCCCGCACTACCGCTACTACCTGACCGGGATCGGAATGTAGCTCTCGACGAATAATCTGACGGGCAACCGCAATCGCCAGTTGCGCAGTCTGCTCAATCACTTCCTCATCAAGATCGGCAAAAGGGGTATCCAGTGTCTGAATTAACATTTGAAATGTGTCAGCCTGTTGTTTCATTTCAGCCTGGCCGTCCATCAGACCTTTTTCGTGGCCATCCCGATAGCCATTTTCATGCCCTTCCATGTAGGCCTGCTTCTGAATGGATTCAATTTCAGCGGCAGTAACCTGCTCATTTTCAACCTCAGATGCAGCCGTTTTTTCTTCACCCACATAGGGAAGTTCCCAACGTTCATACGCAGTCACCGGCCTGCTTGAAACAGATGAGGTATCAGACAAAATCATCGCCTCCGCCACCCAGTGAAATTTCACCGGAATCAGACATACGACGTGCAATAGAGAGGATTTCTTTCTGTGCCGCTTCCACTTCGCTCAAGCGCACCGGGCCTTTGGCTTCCAGGTCATCTCGCAGCATTTCGGCGGCACGTTTGGACATATTTTTGATAATTTTTTCCTTAACATCCTCATCCGCGCCTTTCAGCGCCACGATCAAATTCTCAGAAGAAATTTCACGCAACAGGGCTTGAATACCACGATCATCAACATCGATAAGATTGTCGAAGACAAACATGAGATCCTGGATTTCCTGTCCCAGCTCTTCATCAATCTCCTTCAACTTTTCCATCATCGGGGCTTCAATAGCCGAATCAAGAAAGTTGAGTAGGTTCGCTGCTGTTTTGATACCCCCCATGCCAGCTGATTTAAGATTGTCGGAATTACCGGCGAACTGTTTTTCCAGCATTTCATCCAGCTCATGTAAGGCGGAAGGTTGAATACCATCCAGGGTGGCTATCCGAATCAACACATCGGTTTGCATGTTCTCAGGTAAGGCCGCCAAAATTTCAGCAGAGTTATCACTTTCAAGATAAGAAAGAATGATGGCAATAATCTGTGGATGTTCGAGCCGGATTAATTCTGCCACTGCACGCGGTTCCATCCACTTCAATGTTTCCAGACCCTTGGCATCATGGCCCATTAGAATGCGATCAATTACATTACCGGCTTTATCTTCACCCAGGGCACTCACTAACACATTGCGTAAATATTCCTCGTTGCCGATTCCCAGTGCCGTTTGCTCATCCACCATATCGCAAAATTCACTCAGCACTTCATCGACGGTATCACGGGCAATACTGCCCAACCCGGCCATGGCTTCACCGATTTTTTGTACTTCCTTCGGATTCAGCAACTTCATCACTTCAGCGGCATCCTGTTCACCCAGGCTCATGAGAAGTACCGCAGTCCGATCAATGCCCGATAGTTTTTTAGTTTTTGCTTCATCTGCCATAATGTTTAACTTTCAAGCCAGCCTTTCACAACTTGCGCCACCAGCTTGGGTTCCTGACTGGCCATTGACTTGGCCATGTTCAAATTATCTTCATAGGTAGATGGTCGTGGCAGACGGCCACCACTTTCGTCACTTAAGGTAAGTTGATCTTCGGGAATTTCTTCACCGTCTTCATTCACTACTACCTGTTTGGGAACCACGGCAAGGTTACGCATAATGGGACGAAGAATACCAAAAACAAGGAACATCACCATGGCAGCACCGGCGGCCTGTTTTAATACCGACCAGAACCAGGACTGTTCCCAAATTGGAATATCTGGAATGTCAGCCATGGCTTCACTCGGCAGGAAGGCGGCATTAATAACTTTAACGCTATCACCTCGCAGCTGATTAAATCCCACCACTTCTCTTATCAGACTACTAAAACGATTCAACTCTTCATCGGTATAAAGGATCTCAATCGGATTACCTTCTTCGTCCTTGCCGGTTTTAACATCCAGCACCACGGCCACAGAAAGGCGACGAATACCTCCCGTACTATGCCGAGTGTGACTGATAGTTTTATCCAGCTCAAAATTACGTAAGGAGCGTTTCTTTTTCTTACTCGGGCCTTCGACGACTCTTGCCTCTGCTGCTCCCTGCCCGGCAACTTCTTCCGGTGCAACCGGCTTGCCCGGAGGCTCATTGGTTAAAGCACCGGGAATACCTACCTGACTTTGCACGCCCTTACTTTCTTCTTCTACCTGCTGTTCGCTGCGTAAAGCCGGCAAGTCAGGATTAAATTGTTCCTGGGTTGATTCGGTGCGGGTGAAATCCAGATCCGCATTAACCTGTGCCCGTACCCCGTTTATGCCGACCAGGGGCGCAAGTAAATGCTCAATGCGATAAATATAATTCTGTTCCAGCTTGCGAGTGTATTCAAACTCGTTAGCGGTCATGGCCAGATCAGATTTACTCTCGTTCGAGGATAATAAACGTCCCCGATCATCGACCAGGGTAACTTCGGAGGTTTCAAGATTGGTCACGCTGGAAGCAACCAGATGGGTGATCGCATCTATCTGCTCTTTTTCCAGACGACGACCCGGTGAGAGTTTAATCATCACCGAGGCACTGGGTTTCTTGCGATTACGCACAAAGGCAGATTCTTTGGGCAGAGCCAGATGCACACGGGCATTTTCAATAGCCGCAATGGATTTTATAGTTCGTGCGAGTTCACCTTCCCGCGCACGTTGATAACGAATATTCTGCATAAAAGCACTTGAACCAAAACCCTGCTCCTGATTCATTATTTCAAAACCTTCACCGGAACTCTGTGGCAGATTTTCCGCCGCCAGTTTTAGCATGGCTTCACTGCGCTTACCTGACTCTACCATCACCGCACCGGTATCAGGATCGAGTCGAAACTCAATATTATTTCGTTTTAATACTTCGGCCATGGCCTGAGCATCCTGCCCGGTCACATTGCTATAAAGAATATTAAAGGAAGGAGTCTGCGACCAGAGCACCACGGCAATACCAATGGCAATACTGGCAGCCAGCCCAATCAGTAATCCTAACTGACGAACAACGGGTAAACCCAACATACCCATGAAAGGCCCGCTAAACTGCTCTGATTTTACAAGATCCATAATTTATATCGTCAATTTCAATTTAAGTAAGGGGAAATGCATTGCCTGTTGAAGATAAAATCAGACCGGCATATTCATGATCTCCTGATAAGCATTCACCAGCTTATTACGCACCTGCAACATGGCCTGAAATGAAACGCTGGATTTTTGCATCGCTACCATCACTTCTGACATTTGCACATCCGGATCCCCCTGCTGAAAGGCATCTGCAAGTTTTGCCGAATCCATTTGAGCTTCATTCACCTTGTCGATAGACTGCTTTAATATCTCGGAAAACTCACCGCTAGCCCCTATCGATGCAACACTCTCTGCACTTTTCGCCTGGGCCGCACTGGCCATTGCCCGCATCTGTACTAATAATGATTCAGATGTAATTGCATTTGTCATATCAATACCCTGGAATGCTTATGTTTATATTCGTCAAAAACTTGTCGCAATAATGCTTAGCTATTACTTATGCAGTTTCCAGACCAGCTGTGCCGGAAAAACCAGCATCACTCTGTCCAGCTACACGAGCCTCTGAACTTCCCGGAACAACAATACCGGCTTCACGCATACGTGCTAGCTTATAGCGCAAAGTGCGCTGGCTGATCCCCAGCCGCTCGGCCGTGGCTTTGCGGCTACCGTGGGTACCACGAATAGCGTCTAGAATTAGATCCCATTCCCGTTGCTTGAGATCAGAATTGAGGGAATCATCAGCGGGGCTGTCACTGCTCACGGTACTGTTTGCCGTGATTGCCGCATTACTGAGTGTTGCCTGATTATCAACTGCCGGGGAGCGGGCTCGGGCGACTTCAAAATGCAGATCTTTTATCGTAATCACTCCATCCACATGTAAAATTAGCGCACGTTGAATCACATTATCCAACTCCCGTATATTGCCTGGCCAACTGTATTGCTCAAGACTGGCACAGAACTCATCCAGCAGTTCGGGAATTATTTGAGATGAACGACGAGCATGTTTTTCCAGTAAGCGCTGTGCCAGTGGCACAATATCCGCTCGACGATCACGCAGAGGTAAAAGATTTAAGGGAAAGACATTGAGACGATAAAATAAATCCTCACGAAATTTATTTCCAGCAACCACCGTCTGCATATCACGGTTTGAAGTCGCCAGCACTCTGACATCTAGCTTAATCAGTTCAGTACTGCCAAGACGCTCAACTTCACGCTCCTGCAATACCCTTAATAATTTGGCCTGCAACCCCAGATCCATTTCTGAAATTTCATCCAGTAACAATGTCCCTCCCTGGGCCTGTTCAAATTTTCCGGGACAGGCTTTGTATGCACCGGTAAAAGCCCCCTTCTCATAACCAAACAAGGTGGCTTCCAACATATTTTCAGGAATGGCCGCGCAGTTAATTGCAATAAACGGTTTATCACAACGGGATGAATGACGATGAACAAATTGCGCTAATACTTCTTTACCCACACCACTTTCGCCGGTAATCATAATCGTCGCATCACTATCCGCAACCTTCAGGGCAATACGGGCAAGTTCCTGCGAGGCCTCATCAACGACAATCATGTCCTCATCCATACCCGCCGTACCAATGTACTGCCCCACCATATTCACCAGCACTTCGGCTTCAAAAGGTTTGACCATGTAGTCCACGGCCCCATCACGCATGGCATCTACCGCTTGCTGAATTGTGCCGTAGGCGGTCATCAGAATCATAGGAATATCCGGAAACTGTGCATGCACTTTTTTTAGCAGGCTATGACCATCCATCTTCGGCATATTAATGTCGCTGATGATGAGATCCACCGTTTCATTTTCAAGCTCACGTAAGGCCTGCAAGCCATTCTCAGCCGTTCGAACCTGATAGCCCGCCAACTGTAAAGTGTCATCTAAAGCCTCGGATAAAGACTCATCATCTTCAACCACCAGAATCGTTAAATCCATCGTCATGCTAATTCCTCACTGCTGAATAATCAGGCCATCTGTTGAATGTTAGTGGTAGCATCACTTTCAGATGCCGGTTGTTCCGGTTGGTTTTGCGTCGAATGAAAAATCGGCAGATGCAGACTGAAGGTGCTGCCATTTCCCGGTATTGAATACATTTTTACTTCACCCTTATGAGCACGGGCAATAGCCTGTACTACAGCAAGACCCAGACCGGTGCCGTCCTTGCGAGTGGTGTAAAAGGGATCGAATAATTTTCGTTTCGCTTCCAGCGCAATACCCGGCCCGTTGTCTACCACACTTAATTTCAATTGACCGGCGTCATCAATACTCGCCCGTGTTTTAAGATCACCACCCTGCTCCATGGCCTGAATCGCATTAACCGCAAGATTGATCAAGCCGCTTAAAATCATTTGCCGATTGCCATAAAGCCGCTGGCCACCGGTTTCATCCTGCCAGTTAAAACGTGTATGGCTGGACTGTAATTGCGCTTCCAGTACCTGTTGTAAATCTGCCAGCAGAACATCGGCGGTAAAAAACTCTTCCCCACTTTTGCCACTACGCGCATAGACCAGCATGTTGTCGACTAGTTGTTCCAGATGGCGCAGACGAGAAAAGATTTTCTCTCCTACCTGACGACGTTGTGCATCATCCATTCGCGGACGTTTAAGGTTGGAGGCATAAAGCATGGCGCAGGAAAGTGGAGTACGAATCTGATGAGCCAGCGAAGCGGCGGTTTCACCCATTGAAGCCAGGCGTTGTTGCTGAGTCAGTCTGTCCTGCAACATCCGCATTTCAGTGACATCGGTGATCAGCAGGATCTGTCCCGGCTCCGCCCCAAGAGGGCAGGTGGATATATTTACCCGGCGACCATCTGCCAGCGAAACTTCATGACCATCATCACAACGGGGGGCAAATGCACGACGGATAACGTCACTCCAGGGCGTTTCCAGCAAAGGTAACCCCAACAGAGCCTCTGCGGCAGGATTGTTTTCACGGATAATGCCTTCCCCGTCCAGTACAACCACACCACCGGGAAGAACATCAAGCAATAAACTCAGACGACTGGCCAGGCGTTCTTTTTCTGTTAGTTCACGAATACGTTCATCATGACTCACCTGTAGCTCATCATTGAGATCGGCAACACGGGTTTCAAGTTGCCGGTAGGACTCCGTTAACTGACTGGAAAATTCATTAAACGTCGCAAAGGCATCTTTCAGACTCTGCGAATCAGTGCTGTTGTTTTGCATAATGAGTTCCTGCCATTGCCTGTAATATGACACACAGTGTGTCGTCACAGAGACATGAGCAAAAACTGTGCCTGATTTATTTTTCTATTGATTACAATAAGATAGGGGCAAGAAGAAAAAGAGAGTCAATTCCATGACACGAATCAGGAGAAACTGCCGAAGGATCATGGAAAGTTAATATTCTCATTGCCACGCAGATCGGCGAGCCCCGAAAGACCTAAACCTGTAGATTCGATTTTAATCGAACGGGGGGTGGGGGAATCGCTGGGGGGCTTCCCTCGTTCCCACACTCCAGCGTGGGAACGCATACCGGAATCCACTAATCAACATACGTATGGGTTACCACGCAGGAGCGTGGGAACCAGATAAAGTCGAACCTACAGCATGGCTACATCCGTATCGCCATCAGGACACTTTGTCCACTCGCTGCAGGCCGTACTTACGCATTTTTTCCACCAGGGTCGTGCGCCGCATGTTCAGGCGTTTCGCGGCATGCGCGACCACCCCGTCCACATCATCCAGTGCCTGTTTAATCAGGGAGGATTCAAGATTAATCAGGTGTTCTTTAAGATCCAGTCCGTTAACAGGGATCCGCACCGGTTCGTTGAGTGACGGCATGCTCAACGGTGCTTCCGAGTCTGTCAGATGTTGTGCAATCTCCACTACCGGTAAATCATGACGGTATTTCTCTGGCAAATCACGTAGATCCACCACTCCGTTAGGGAACATGATAATCAGACGCTCAATAAGGTTGGAAAGCTCGCGCACATTCCCCAGCCACTTATACTGACATAAGGCATTGATGGCGTTCTGGGTCAGACGCACCGAACCCCGCTGTTCATATTCCATCCGAGTAATCAACTCTTCGATCAGGAGGGAGACATCTTCCACCCGTTCCCGCAGCGGTGGCATTTCAATAGGGAAAACATTCAAACGGTAATAAAGATCTTCACGAAAACGGCCTTCGGCAATTTCTTCCTCCAGATTCCGATGAGTGGCGGCAACAATCCGCACATTCGCCTTAATGCTTTTATTACTTCCTACGCGTTCAAACACCCGTTCCTGAATCACGCGCAATAATTTAACCTGCATGTTCAGGGGCATATCACCAATTTCATCCAGAAATAAGGTTCCTCCATTTGCCATTTCGAAGCGACCCTGACGGGTACTGATGGCACCGGTAAAGGCTCCTTTCTCATGGCCGAACAATTCACTTTCCAGCAACTCAGGGGGGATCGCGCCACAATTTACCGGGACAAAAGGTTTATCCCGACGTGAGGAATGGTAGTGCAGGTTACGCGCCACCACTTCTTTACCCGTCCCGGACTCACCCAGAATCATTACATTTGCCTCGGAGTCGGCCACTTGATCGATTTGCCGACGGATTTCACGAATGCCCCGGCTATTGCCCACCAGACTGCGAAACAGGGTTTGCGTACCCGAGCCTGGACGCGTATTGGCACGATGAAAAATTTCAGCCTGATGCAGGGCATGCTGCAGCTGCCGGTATTTAATCGGGTATTCAATTTTACTGGCAATCAACGGGGGCACTAAAACGGTGGGCTGGCCATCGCGGCGATGCAGCAAAATAACCGGCACCTCGGTACCAAACACATCTTTCAGCTCTTCGATTTCTATTTGAGTGCGTTCACAACTCTCGGCCTGGCCAACAATAATCGCATCCCAGCCTTCTTCCGGTGTTTCATCTGAACGCCAGGAATCCATATCGGTAGGGTAAATATGGCCATAATCAATAAAATTAAGGAGTAAATTCAGGTCAGAACGGCATTGCGTGTCACTTTCAATGAGCAGCACGTACTTATAAGACATATGAAGTTCCTTACAAAAAAATGGGTCAACAGGGGTTAAAAACTCTATAAAGGTTAGCAGCCCCCCACAAAAAGTCAAAATTTTGTCGGATCAGGGTAAGCAGGCCCAAATGACTGAAATATTTAATGTATTTTCCTGCTAAGAGACAGATTTCCGACTCCGACGTTGCGCAACCGTGCGCCGGTGATGGGAAAATATCCATTTTTCAAGATGATTTTCTTCTATCTCATCCAGAGAACTGAATGCAGCATGAATAAGATATCCCTCTGCCTGTTCTTTTACGGCCACAGAGCCGGCAATGATTTTCAGCGTGTGCTGCATCTCACCATCGAGACAAAGCTCCAGCAGTAATTCCCCTTCCTCAATAGCTGTATCGGATATCCATTCTATGCCTTTACAGGAAAGCTTAACTGGAGTGCTGTGAAGATACTGTTGTCGTTGACCGGATAACTGACTCACCATATCAATCAGCAGGTTCAGTTTATTTTCAATTCGCTGTAATTCAGGTGAGGGATAGTGCGGCTCATGCGTCACCGAGGAAGACTCATTGAAGACTTCAAGTAAAGAGAAAGCCAGTTTGTTGTTCTGGCGCAAAGCGGGAATGGATAGATTCTCCGGCAGTGCAGACCATTTCATTGCCAGTGAAATATCAATTGATAATACTTTGTCCTGCATGCTTCCTCCGCTTGAAGATTCTAAAAATACTACGAAACGATTCACAATATAGGCAATTTAGCGGCAAATGTATTAAAACGCCACGCCATTGCAGGTTCATCTTCATACGGGCACGTACGATTCATACGCCCAATGGATAGAATCCGTACCAATACAATTAAAAATCCGGCAAAAAAAAACCCCGCCAGAGCGGGGTTTTTTTATCGATATTCCGATGAAGCTTACTTAGGCGGGAGTAACACTAGTCGCCTGAGGGCCCTTAGGACCATTTTCAACTTCATAGGTTACGGCCTGACCTTCGTTCAGGGTTTTGAAACCTGAACCCTGGATAGCACTGAAATGTACAAATACATCTGCGCCGCCGTCATCCTGAGAAATAAAACCAAAACCTTTCGATTCGTTAAACCACTTAACTGTGCCTGTAGCCATAAAACTTTTACCTAAATAAATTAAAAAATTGGTTTTGCGTACAGGTAATGAAA
>CAZNRP010000082.1:0-10824 GCA_964575555.1 uncultured Thiohalophilus sp.
GACGGCTACGGCTGAACCCGCGAGTGTGCCCTGTAGAAATGATCGACGTTGCATTCGTAATCTCCATAAATATAATTTTATTTAAACGTAAATAGTCGTTGATGTCCGCAAAGGATTAAAGTGAATAGACCCATTCGGTAATGGCATCAATTTCTTTTTCAGACAGAATCTCATGTTTACCAAAAGGAGGCATCATGGTGGCTGGATTGATAGCGGTTGAATCCCAGATTTGAGCGCGTAACTTGGCTTTGTCGGGGAAACGGGATTTCATCGCAACCAGGGGTGGGCCGACATTACCAGCAAGGTGAGCACCCTTATATTCATGGCAGGTGAAGCAGTTGCCTTTTTTGCGGTTTTCAGCAATTTTTTTGCCTTCGGCAGCCAGTGCTTCATCAGCAACGGCAACTTGTGGGGCAAGTGCCATTGTGCCCAGCAGCATAGCAAGAGTACTGGCGGCGATTACGAGCTTAGCAGTTTTCTGCATGGTTTCCTCCTCGTGAGAAGTGTTGGTTAGTTTTTGTGTTGTTTGTTAATCTAGATTCACGGTACGCAAGAATCTTTTGTTTTTTAGTAATTATTTAAAGCAGGTTTTTTTATTCCTGCTCACTCATCCCTGAAGCACCTTTTATAATTAATCCAGTGTAGAATACCTGTAATCAGGTTGAGGACACAAGCATGTTCGTTTATCTACACTACATCACACCATTTTTAAGACGTTACTCATGCTTAGTTTATTCCAACTAATACAGTTTTATTTATAAGTGGTTCGCAATTTTCATTATATTTGTAGTGGAAATTAGTTGCGGGCTATGAATTTAAGCAATTAAAAAACTGTTAATAAACCAACTTACTGACACCAGTGTCAGTAATGCAATAATCAGGCTGCAATCGAATATGCCTGAACTCATGCAAGGTATGGTTTTATTGAACAGGTTTTGAGTGTCTTTTTTAGTGGCCATATTTTTGTTTCCCCCATATATTTGTAAATGATAAACACATACAAAAACTTAAAATTAGCGGAATAATTATTTATCCCGAGAGTACCGGAGGAATATCTAACGTTATTTTTTTTATGTTGTCAGCGTAGTGTGAAGATGACGCATCTAAGGCATTATTGTCAAGCCCCTTACTGTATATAAGTTATATGTAATATACTGGCTTCGTGGAAGCCTTTTGCAAGTAAACCGGAATAAAATCAAAAAATAAACATGGCCCTGTTGACCTTCTTATTGTGTTTGCCCATAGCCGGTGTTGTGGTGATCGCATTATTACCGGCTGGTCATCCCCGTCTGGTGCGAGTCGCGGCCCTGTTATTCAGTGGCGCGGCCCTGCTTTTTTCTGCGGGTCTGATTTCCCGTTTCAGTTTTTCAGCCGAACTGCAATTTAGTGAACACGTTGTCTGGAACTCCGAGCTGGGCACGGCATTTAGACTGGGCGTTGATGGATTTTCATTTCCCATGGTGTTGCTGGCGACTTTACTTTGTTTTGTTGCCTTACTGGTATCGAAGGCCGAAAAATTTCAGAGTCGTGCTTACTATAGTCTGATGTTGTTGCTTGAGTCTGCCATGCTGGGCGTGTTCATGGCACAGGACTGGTCGCTGTTTTATATCTTCTGGGAACTTACCCTGCTGCCTTTATTTTTCCTGATTGATCGCTGGGGCGGTGAACGGCGAAATCAGGCAGCGCTTAATTTTGTGCTTTATACCATGGGGGGATCGGTGTTTATGCTGATTAGCCTGCTGGTGATATTTGACAGTGTGCCGGGGCATTCTTTTTCTATGGCCGAGATGAGCACGGCTGCACAAACGCTGCCGGTACAGACGCAAACATTAATTTTTCTGGGTTTTCTGCTGGGCTTCGGAGTAAAAATGCCGATCTTTCCCCTGCACGGCTGGTTGCCATTGGCGCATGTGGAAGCTCCCAGTCCGGTGAGTATTTTACTGTCGGGGATTTTGCTGAAAATGGGGGCTTATGGATTGATCCGGGCGGCCACCATGTTGCCGGATGCGGTGATGAACTTGCAACCGTTACTGGTGGGGCTGGCTCTGTTCAGTTTGATATACGGAGCCTTGCTGGCCTGGCGACAGAGCGACATGAAAAAAATGATCGCCTACTCATCAATTAGCCACATGGGCATTGTTCTATTGGGGATTGCGGCACTGAATGTGGCAGGACTGACGGGTGCGATGATGCAAATGATTGCCCACGGGCTGGTTGCCGGGGCATTGTTTTTATTGATTGGCCTTTTATATGAACGCACGCATAGTCGTGATATTAATCACTACAGTTCATTGATTCAGGTGACCCCGCGTTTTGCCTTCTTTACCTCGATGGCTTTACTGGCGGGAATTGGCATACCGGGCAGCGTAGGCTTTGTTGCCGAACTGCATGCCTTAATCGGCGGCTTTGAGCGCTGGGGCTGGTTGATGCTGCTGGTCAGCGTCAGCGTTATGATCAATGCGGCCTGGTCAGTACGCACATTGGGACGGCTGTTCACTGGGCCGGTGCGCGATAATATGCGTAAGGTTCAGGATTTACAGACGGTTGAATTGTTTGCCGCCGGGGTGCTGATGAGCGGGATTCTGCTGCTGGGAATTTTCCCTTCGTATGCTTTAGATATGATTTCAGCCTCGGTGCTGGAACTGAGTGGTTTATTCGGAGCGTTGGTGTAGCTGATGAATGAGAGCACTTCCACTATTGCTGCTGATATACGTGCCGAGTTACGCACGGCCATCGAAGGTTTTGATCATGTGCTGCCTACTCAGGCCGCGATCCGTGATTTTGTGCATCACAATACCCTGCATGGATTTGAGTCACTGGACTTTCCTGTAGCACTGGAACAGGCCGAAAAGCTGATCGGCGCGGGAAGCTATTTGCCGGAAGCGCGCTTCCGTGAGTTTTATCAGCAGGGGCGTATCAATCAGGATGATTTACGCCAGGCAATACTGGCGGATGCGGATCTCTCCGCAGGAGAAAAAATCTTTCATCTGGGAGAGAAAATTTTTTGCCGACTGGACATTATGCTGGCGGCGATGTTGCACCCGTTGGAAGCGGTGACCGGTTGTCAGTTGTCCTGGCAGTTTGATGAAAAAGATGCCCTGCACCGATTCCAGTCTGATGTTTCTGTGGTCGCCCGTGCACAGATACTGGAGGCGGGTGGGGAAAATGAAGAGCAGGCCTTGCTGTCACTCTGGCAGGTTTGTTTGCAGGCGCTGGGTCTGGAGCACTATTTATTTCATCCGGAAAAGCTGGTGGATCTCTCGGCAGATGAAGCTGAGCGAATGCTGTCTGTAGTGCTGGATAAGGAAGACAATGCAATTCCCGGTCAGCATGTGATGGACAGCCTGATCGCGCGTCAGGCCGGTGAGCAGATGAAAACACTGTTTGCCCGGTTGGGGGAGGATATCACTCTGGCGGGTTTGCTCAAGATGCTTACCGGCGAGGATTTGCTGGAAGAAATGCGGCCGCTATTAAGCCGTTATCTGGGTTCTTTTCTGGATCAGGGGCTGGCCGCCTGGCACTTGCCCGATCGTGAGCAGGGCTTTTATGCCGCATGGCGAGCCAGTGCCGCGCTCGATCTGGCCTGGATTTTTGAAGAACTGCCGGACTGGGAGGACAGCCTGGATGCATTACCGGATGATTCACTGGATACGGTTATTATCGAGCTGAAGTGGCTGGGTCTGGAAGAGAAAAAATGGGTGGCCTATCTGCAACGGCTGTCACTTGAGCTGCCTGGCTGGTCCGGTATGTTTCTTTGGCGGCATCAACGCCCCGGTTATGATGGGCTGGATCAAATACCGGTGGAGATGATGGACTATCTTGCGGTGAGGCTGGTACTGGAGCGTCTGTATGCGCAGCGACTCTGTCGGCGCAAGTGGATGGTCGAAGCCAGCTTTGACATTCTTCGCTGGTATTTCAATCGTCACCGGGCCGAGTTTCTGGTGCGCTATATCAGTTGCAATGAGCGTCTGCCTGAATATTTAGTCACCCAGTCACAGACATTGTTACAGCGTTCTGAATGGCGTTCATCGGATGAGGAACAGTGGTTGCATCTTGCCCATATGATCTGGACCTGGCGGCAGAGCCCGGCTGCGGATCGGCCTGTTGGTTATAGCGTTTATCGTAGTGCCTGGCCCTTGTTTCGTTTGTGCCAGCATCTTGGACTTGGGGCTGCCGAAGTCGCGCAACTGGATCGCAATGCGATAGACGGTATTTTCAAATCCCTGCAGATACAGGATGCACAACAGCGGGGTTTCCTCTGGTTACAGGCTTACGAACATCATTACCGTGAACAGCTCTTCAATGCATTGCGGGTTAATCGTGGCCGGGGACGCTGGCGACAGCGGGACAGCTCGTCGGGGCGCTCACCGGAAGCACAGCTGATTTTCTGTATGGATGATCGGGAAGAAGGTTTTCGTCGCCATCTGGAAGAAAAAAATCCGGCACTGGAGACATTAGGCGCGGCAGGCTTTTTTGCGGTGCCAATTAACTGGAAAGGGCTGGATGATGAAAACATCTCATTACTCTGTCCGGTTGTGGTGGTTCCTTCGCATGAAATACACGAGCAGCCGCAGGCTGATTGTGAAGCACAGGCCAGTCGGCATCGTCGGCGTTATCGCGGGCGGCGCTGGGTGGGGGATTTATTGTTTCAGGAAACCCGTCGTAATTTATTCACAAGTAGTTTGTTGATTGCGCTGGTAGCGCCTGCGACGCTGGCAGTCTGGATGGCTAAAATTATTGCCCCTGCGGTTTCTGGCCGTCTGTTGACGCGCTGGCGGGAAAGCTTTGATCAGCCGGTGTTGACCCGGATGACCCTGACTGCTGAGCCCACAGTGATGGCAGGTACACCGGAACAGCCGCAGCTGGGTTTCACCGATGAGGAGCAGGTGGCAAGGGTGGCCGGTTTCCTGTGCAGCATTGGTTTGAGCCATGGTTTTGCGCCACTGGTGGTGGTCGTGGGACACGGTTCCATGAGTCAGAATAATCCGCATCTTGCGGCTTATGACTGCGGTGCCTGCAGTGGTCGCCACGGCGGGCCGAACGCGCGGGCCTTTGCCGCCATGGCTAATCGTCCTGAGGTGCGGAAAGCTCTGGCTGCACAGGGGTTGCTGATACCGGAGAGCACCTGGTTTCTGGGGGCTGAACACGATACCTGTAACGAGCGTATTCACTGGTACGATCTGGATGCCCTGCCGGAAACACAGCAGGCGAATCTGGATAAATTGCAGCGTGAGTTAGAAGTGGCGGGCAAGGCTTCTGCGCACGAACGCTGTCGTCGTCTGGCTTCAGCACCGAAAAAGCCCTCACTGAAACAGGCGCTGAAACACATCATGGGACGGGCCACAGATTTCAGCCAGGCGCGACCGGAGCTGGGACATGCGACCAATGCCGCCGCGTTTATCGGCCGGCGTTCCATGAGTCAGGGCGCGTTTTTTGATCGCCGGGTATTTCTGATTTCCTACAATCCGGAGCAGGATCAGGAGGGGACTATCCTTGAAGCAATTCTGCTGGCCGTGGGGCCGGTGGGGGCCGGCATTAATCTGGAATACTATTTTTCAACTGTGGACAATGAGGGCCACGGTAGTGGTTCAAAGGTCACTCATAATATTACCGGTCTGTTCGGGGTGATGGACGGTGCCAGTTCTGATTTACGCACCGGCCTGCCCCAGCAGATGACCGAGATCCATGAGGCCATGCGTCTGCAGATTGTGGTGGAAGCTTCGGTCGAAGTATTGAGCGCCATTTATGCACGTCAGCCGCCCCTGCAAGAATTAATTGGCAATGGCTGGCTGCTGCTGAGTGCGATGGATCCGCTGAGTGGTGAAATCAGCGTGTTTGATCCGGATAAAGGCTTTAGCCTCTGGCAGCCAGCCGTCGAGGAGGCTTTGCCAATGGTGAAGCATTCCATGGACTGGTATCAGGGACATCATCAGCCCTTATCTCCCGCCCTGATTGAACAGGAGGTGGTGACATGAGGGTGAGCACTTACCTTGGGGATTGCCGATCAATATCCATTCGTCATTCCCGCATGGGTTTAGCGGGAATCCAGTGGTTTTATGGATATGGATTCTGGCCACAACCCTGCCGGAATGACGGCTATTCGGGTGTGAGACCTGAGCCATGAATATAGATTCGAACATGTCCATATATTGGCTCGGCCTGATCCCTCTGTTGCCGGTACTGGCCGCGCTCTGGATTGCACTGGGCTATCTCAGTGGCCGCAATTGCGGCGAAGCCGGTGAACGCCAGACCTCAATTGTGGCAGTGGGCTCGGTGCTACTGTCATTGTTCGGGCTGTTATGGCTGGATGTACAGGCGCTGCTCGCCGCTGCAACACCCGGCCATATAATAGTAGCGAACTGGTTCGGGGTGGCCGAGGTTCAGTTTCAGATTAGCTTTCTGCTCGATACTTTTGCCCTGGGTATGGCCACGCTGGTAGCTCTGCTATCGTTGCTGGGCTTGCGTTTTTCGGTGAACTATATGCACCGTGAGGCGGGTTATCAGCGCTTCTTTATGATTCTGTGTCTGTTCACGGCGGCCATGTTGCTGATAGTGATGGCAGGTAATGCCGTGCTGGTTTTTGTCGGCTGGGAGCTGGCGGGCCTGTCTTCTTATTTGTTGATTGCCTATTCCTACGAACGTACCACGGCGGCGGCAAATGCCACGCGGGTCTTTATTACCAATCGCATCGGCGATGCCGGTTTTATCATTGCCATTGCTCTGTCTTATTTCTGGTTGGGGAGCAGTGACTGGTCGGTGATCAATACTGCCGGGCAGAGCCTGGAAAGTATGCAATATGCCCTGCTGGGCATTGCCTTTGTGCTTGCCGCACTGGTCAAGTCGGCTCAGGTGCCGTTTACACCCTGGCTGGCGCGTGCACTGGAAGGGCCGACACCTTCCAGTGCCCTTTTTTATGGTGCGCTGATGGTGCATGCCGGGGTTTATTTGCTGATTCGCCTGCAACCTCTGCTGGAACAAACCCCGGAGCTGATGACGATGTTGCTGGTTATCGGCTTGCTGACCAGTTTGTACGGTTTTTTTGGCCAGCTGGTACAGGTGGATACCAAGAGCATGTTGATTTTCTCCACCAGTACGCAGGTGGGGTTGATGGTGGCCTTTTGCGGCTTGGGCTGGTTTAAGCTGGCAGCGGGACTGTTATTTTTGCACGCTATCTGGCGCGGGTTCCAGTTTTTCAATGCGCCGGGGTTGATGTATTTGATGGGAAGAGCCACACGTCCGGCTCCGGCTTTTTTGAAAAAATTCCAGCGATTGTATGTCGCCAGTTTGCAACGTTTCTGGTTGGACAGTCTTGCCGATGGCCTGTTGGTCAGACCGACACAATCACTGGCGAAAGATGCGCAGTATTTTGAGCAACATATAGTGAATCGCATGGTCGGGCTGGCGGATTCTGCCGGTTCGGTTTCCTCTCTGGCTCAATGGGAAGCCTTTCGCCCCGATGGCGAACGCCGGATCAGGGGGGATTATGGTGATATTGCGGTGGGTCGCGGCATGTTGGGGCGCAGCATGCAATGGCTGGCGATGTTATTGCACTGGTTTGAAGAGCATCTGGTGTTGTCAGGCGGCGATGAAGGAATCAAACGCCTGATATTGCGGTTTGGAGGTCTGTTGATGCGGGTTGATGAACTTCTCAGCCATCCACGCTATTTACTGCTAATGGTGGCGGCAACCTTTGTGGTGATTCTTTCGTGATCATGGAAGAGTTGCACTGGAGTGCTCAGATAGCCTATCCCGTACTTGGCATGCTGCAGCTTGTTCCCCTGCTGGCGGCTGTGCTGATGCTGTTCTGGGGGACGCGCAAAGGTCTGTTCCCCCTGGCAATTCTGCTGGTGCTGCTGGAGTGCCTGCTGGCCTTTGAACTGTACCGGCACTTTGATTCCAGCCAGTCGGTTCTGCAGTTTGCCGAGCAGTGGACACTACTGTCACCGCTGATTTATCACGCGGCGGTGGATGGTATCAGCGTGTTGTTTATTCTGTTGGCGGCCATTCTGACGTTGATGCTGGTGCTGTATGTGCGCATTCGTCGGCTGCGCTCGGCGGCACGTTTTATGGCCATTATTTTTGCGGTGCAGAGTGCGCTGATGGGATCCTTTGCGACTCAGAACCTGCTCTGGTTTGCGCTGTTTTCAACTCTGGCGGTGATGCTGGTGGGGTATTTATTACGCTGGGCGAATGCGCCGCAGGAAGAACTGGCTCGCCAGCGTTATATGCAGTTTATGGGCATCAGCCTGTTGCTGTTATTCACCGGCGTTATCATGCTGGGCTGGAATTATGCAGATCTTAATCAGGGCCAGTGGTCGTTTGAGTTGGCGGCCCTGGCGGCAACACCGGTTCCTGCATCCCTGCAATCGGTAATTTTCTTTTTGTTATTTTACGGACTGGCCATTCGAGTACCGTTATTTCCCCTGCACGGCTGGCTGCCCTTGATAGCGGAACATGGCACGGTGGCGGTGGCCGGAGTTTTTTTACTGGGCTTAAAGACCGGTATTTACGGGCTCATACGGTTTGTTTTCCCGCTGCTGCCTGATGCCGTATTGCGCTGGCAGGTCTACGTGGTGGCTTTTGCCGTGGTGGGTATTTTTTATGCCGCCCTGCTGGCCCTGATGCAGAATAATCTGCGTCGCTTACTGGCCTTTGCTGTGGTCAGCCACACCAGTGTATTGGTGATTGGCCTGTTTACTTTGACCCATGATGCCTTCATGGGGGCGGTAATGCTTTCGGTGAATTTTGGTCTGGCCAGCGCCTGCCTGTTGTTTGTGAGTGGCATGGTCTTTCGGCGCACCCGTACTCTGAGGCTGGATCAACTTGGTGGCCTGTTTGATCGCCTGCCCCTGATTGGCGCGGCCTTTTTGATTGCCGGACTGTCGATTATTGGCATGCCGGGAACGCCGGGCTTCGATGCCGTGCATCTGGTGCTGGCGGCTGAGATTATTGAATTTGGTGCACTGCTGACCATTGCCGCCGCTCTGGGCAATGTTGCGGCGGCAGCTTTCTTACTCTGGGCTTTCCAGCGTGCCTTCCTGGCTCCGGCAGATGCCGCCTTTGCCGCGCGAGAGATCGAAAAGGCCACCAGTCTGGAACGCGTGTTGGTAGGTGGCATGTTGTTGGTATTGCTGGTGGCCGGTTTCCACTCCCAGCCCTGGTTGTCACTGATTGATCTTTCCCTTGAACCGCTGGGAGTGCTTTATGGGCACGAATAAACCGGAATGGCGGGAGCATGATGGAGACTGATTTACCACTGTTAAGCTTGCTGATCTTCGGCCCATTTTTGGGAATTGCGCTGATCTGGCTGGTGCGTGATGAAGGCCAGGTGCGGCTGATTGCGCTGGCAACCGTATTGCTGGATTTATTACTGGCACTGCAGGTGCTGTGGCAGTTTGATGTTTCGCATCCGGGTTTTCAGTTGCTTGAGCGGGCCGAATGGATATCCTCCCTGGCGATTCAGTATGCAGTGGGAATTGACGGTATTTCGGTGTTGTTCCTGCCTCTGACCGTGCTCCTGTTTGCGGCAGTTATTTTGGCGGGCTGGCGCAATATCCGTAGCATGCCGCGCCTGTACTATTCCATGTTGCTGCTGCTGATGTGCACGACACTGGGAATATTTAGCTCGCTCAATACGATTCTCTTTTTCCTTTTCTGGGAACTAACCCTGGTACCCATTTATTTTCTGATCAGCCTCTGGGGGATTGGCCCCAATCGGCGTTACGCGGCGGTGAAGTACACTTTGATCATGCTCGCCGGAGGCGTACCCCTGTTATTTGGGATTCTATTGCTGGCCTTTAATCAGGCGGCGACGAGTGGGGTGGCGGTACCGGCAGGACTGGTTTTTGATTATGTCCAATTATTAAACCATCCCCTGCCAGCGGATATGCAAACCACGGTTTTTCTGCTTTTATTGCTGGGCTTTGCGGTCAAAATGCCGGTTTTTCCCCTGCATACCTGGTTGCCAACACTGGCAATGGAAGGCCCAGTGGCCATTGCCGCGCTGATGATCGGACTGAAGCTGGGCGTATATGGCCTGATTCGTTTTGTTATTCCGCTGGCACCGGAGGCCGCCTACCGTTTTTCATGGCTGCTGCTGGGACTGGGGCTGGTCGGTGTTCTCTACGGCGCGCTGCTGGCCATGCGGCAGACCAATCTGCGCCGCATGCTGGCGTATTTTAGTCTCAGCCATGTGGGGCTGGTGGTGTTGGGCGTGGCCTCATTTACCCCGCAGGGTTTGCAGGGAGCCCTGTTTCAGTTATTGAATTTTAGCTTTGTCGCCGGCGGGCTGTTTATTTTTACCGGATGGCTGCATCGGCGAGCGGGTTCAACCGATGTGCTGAGTCTGGGTGGCGCAGCGCGCAGCCTGCCCATACTGGCTTCTTTTTATCTGCTGTTTGGACTGGCAGCGCTGGGTCTGCCCGGCACTAGTGGTTTTCCCGCTGAGTTGATGCTGATTCTGGGGGTCTTGAAGTCCCACCCCGGTGTAGGGCTGGCGGCTCTGGTCGGAATGATTCTGGGAGCGGCCTGTTTTCTTGGCATTTATCGCCGTGCTTTTATGGGGCCGCTAAAGCAGAAGGTGCTTGCCGGTGCAGAGGATTTACAGGGCAGGGAGTTGCTATTAGCCGGTGTTTTTGCCCTGCTGGTAATAGGACTGGGAATTTATCCCGAAGCGATATTTCAGGTGATCAGGCAAGCATCAGAGGACTGGATTGATATTGTGGGGCGGGTTTAAACCCGCCTGCCGGTCGGTTAAATCCGAGCCACTTGAATTCCCCGCGTGGGCTACAGAGGCTCAGTTTTTACGACAATATCAGCCTGTAG
>CAZNRP010000083.1:0-10766 GCA_964575555.1 uncultured Thiohalophilus sp.
TACACCCTGAATGGATTCAGAATGATGAGATGATGAAGCAGAAAATAAGCTATATCCATGACAACCCGGTTAAGCGAGGTTATGTTGATTTAGCCGAACATTGGCGGTATTCGAGTGTGCGAGATTACGCTGGGCGGACAGGATTAATTGATGTATGCCGCCAGTGGTGAGCGTGGGAACCAGTGAAATCGAATCACGGGGTTATTGTTGGTGAAAATACAACAGAATAAGATCTAATGTTAGTGCACACCAACATATTGCCTGACTTTAACGATGTTCAGTAAATCAATGAATTTAAAGTTTCAAACACGCCATTTTTTAAATCTGCTCCAGTTTGTATCAAAAATACAACATATTGGAACTCTGTTGTATTTTTGTAAAATAAATGTTGCATCTATGCCAACAGTGGGCTATAAAACATCCTGAATGATGCTTAAACTAATTCAATAATTTTAAATCCCTTTAAGGAGTTCATAATGAACAATAAATTAATTGCTCTTGCCGTTGCTGCAAGCGTTACTGCCGGTCTTGCCGCCCCTCTGGCTGCGAGTGCTGGTGTTGAAACTAAATGGTTTGGTTTTACCCAGATCACAGCTGAAAGCAAAAGCCAGGACAAGCCAAATGATAATTTTGTTTTTGGCGCTGACCGTGTTCGTATTGGCTACAAGCTGAAAGACGGCAATGTTTTCGGTAAATTGCAGGTTGATTTCAATAAAACTGATACGGCTGCTTCAGAAGGGTCAACATCTCAGATTATCAAAGATGCGGTTGCTGGTTATAAGTTCAGCAATGCTGCTAAGATTGCTCTGGGTCAGTTCAAAACGCCAGTAGGCATGGATTTCAACCAGTCTGGTAAGAAGCTGGATATCACCAAGCGTGGCATGGAAAAGAAACTGGTTCTGGAACGTACCGCAGGTGCGATGATCAGTGGTCGTAAGATTGCTGGCGGTATTGGTTATGACCTGTTCTACGGTAATGTTTCTGGACGTTCTTCAGCTGTTAATACTGGTACTACTGGTAAAGACAACACTGTTGCCGGTCGTGTTTCTTATGACATGGGCAAATTGATGCATGCTGAACTGTCTTATGGTTCTTCATCGACTGATGGCGGCACCGACTATAAAGTAACTGATTTTGCGATGGCTTATAAGCGCGGTCCGATTACGGGTAAGTTCGAATATATCCAGGGCAAGGGTGCCAAGAATGTTTCAAATGCCAAAGAAACTGTTTGGTTCCTGCACTTTGGGTATCAGTTCAGCAAAATGTTTGAAGGCATTATTCGTCATTACGAAGCTAAAGATGACGTTACTAACCTGAAACTGGGTAATACCTATTTCGGAGCCAACATCTTTGCCGGTAGCAACAAGACTAATGGTCGTCTGCAATTGAACTATGTGGTTGTTAGTGGTGATGACATTGACGCGACTACTACCTATAATGGTACTGCTAAGGGTTACACCGACAGCGCCATTCTGGTTCAGTATCAGGTTTCTTTCTAAGCAAAGTGACTTGACGATGATTTAATTATCATCGAGTACTGATGAAACGGGACCTTCGGGTCCCGTTTTTTTTTGTCGGGTGGGCGACCGAAGGAAGTGCCTGTGGTGCACGGTTTTTTGTGCCCACATGCTAATTCATCCCCCTTCACTATTCTTTTTGTCACCATTGATATTTGTTTGGGGCTTAATAAATAGCACTATTCCGCGTGGGCACAAAAAACGTGCCCACCCTACTAGTTTTTTCAGTGACGAGGGACGAGGATTAAGTTGGGCTTGTTATTTTTGTCACTGACTCTTTTCTTATGATGGATTCATCTCTTTGGACCTTGTTCACCAGCGCATTTATATCCTCCACCCTGTTTCCCGGTGGTTCGGAAGCCGTGTTGGCCTATCTGAGTGCTTCTGCAAATCATTCTCCTGCCACCTTGTTACTGGTAGCGTCCGTTGGTAATACCCTGGGTGGACTGTCTTCATGGGGGATTGGGCGGTTTATCGTCTGGAAATATCCATTACGAGAGTTAAAGTCAAAGCACCAGTGGGCATTCCATCATTTGCAACGCTGGGGGGCACCAGTATTGTCATTGTCATGGTTGCCGGTCATAGGCGATCCCCTGTGCCTGGCAGCCGGTTGGCTCAAAATGAATTTTGCTCTGAGCCTTGTTTTTATTGCAGCAGGAAAAACCCTGCGTTATGCGGTGATTATTTTTGTTATAGGTTAGCTGACTTTCTAATCCCCATGCTTCAGAGAGAGTGAAAGTATTCACTTTGGGTTGTGGTTGAGCAATGCGAAGCCCCCAACACTTGTGGCTCCATAATCTTTTGATGTTGGGCTTTGCATTGCTCAACCACAACCTACGATTTCATCTTTTATGCAGCATCTCGGTAAACATTCGTAGTCTCTACTGTATGGGACCGAGGTAAAAGCACTTAAATCGTCGACCCAGATATTTTCCCTTGTACCTTTTATCTTTAATCTTGTATCTTACCCCTCGTCCCTAGCCACTCGCCCCTCGCCACTGTAATTTCCATGACCACTCGAATTCGCGAAATCCCCTATAACTACACCTCCTTTTCTGATCGAGAAATCGTGATCCGGTTTCTGGGTAAGGATATGTGGGAAACCCTTAATACCCTGCGAGATGAGCGGGTAACCGGGCGTTCTGCGCGGATGCTATTTGAGATACTTGGGGATATGTGGGTGGTCACGCGTAACCCCTTTATTCAGGATGATTTGCTAAGTAATCATAAGCGCCGAGCGGCTCTGATTGAAGCGCTGCGGCATCGTTTAACCCAGGTTGAGGCGCGTGCAAACAATAATGAATTAGCCCTGAAACTCAGTGCGCGCACAGGTGAGGCGGTGAATAAATTTGAAGCCTGGTTCCCGGATCAATCACGTCTGCGCCACAAGGTTTTTAAAGGCCTGAGTAAAATCACCCACGTAGATAATATTTGTTTTGATGGTCTGGCGCGGGTCAGTCATGTTACTGATGCCTCGGATTGGCGAGTGGAATATCCATTGGTGGTGATCAATCCGGACACGGAAACTGAAGTGCAAAAGATTGTGGCCGCCTGTCTGAAGATGGGCGTGCAAATGATTCCCCGTGGGGGGGGCACCGGTTATACCGGGGGCGCGGTTCCGCTGAATCAAAATTCAGCGGTGATTAACACGGAAAAACTGGAAGCCCTGTCCAGTATGGAGCATCGGCAGTTATCCATTGCCGGTGGGGAAGTCAAATCAGTTGCCGTGATTCGTGCCGAGGCCGGTGTGGTCACCCGGCGGGTTTCAGATTCTGCGGAATTAAGCGGTTATATGTTTGCGGTGGATCCGACTTCGCAGGATGCCTCCTGTATAGGTGGCAATATTGCGATGAATGCCGGTGGCAAGAAGGCTGTGCTCTGGGGTACGACGCTGGATAATTTATTGTCCTGGCGCATGGTGATGCCCGATGGACACTGGCTGGAGGTGGAGCGGCTGGAACATAATCTGGGCAAGATTCATTTACAGGAGCAGGTGCACTTTCGTCTTCAATATTTTCAGGCTAATGGTCGCAAGATGGATGGTGAGGCTAAAATCTTAACCATCCCCGGAAATGAATTGCGTAAGTTCGGACTGGGCAAAGATGTGACCAACAAATTTCTCGGTGGCCTGCCGGGAGTGCAGAAAGAAGGCTGCGATGGCATCATTACCTCGGCAGTATTTATTTTGCATCGTATGCCCCTGCATATTCGCACGGTTTGTCTGGAATTTTATTCGTCTGATTTAAGTCGGGCTGTTCCCGCCATCGTTGAGAGCAAAGATTACCTTGATGGATTGAATGAAGTGCAACTCGCGGGCATGGAACATCTTGACGAGCGTTATGTGCGTGCGGTGAACTATACCCCCAAGGTGGCGCGGCGTGACTTGCCGAAGATGGTGTTACTGATTGATGTGGCCGGAGATGATGACGACCAGGTGGCACAGGCGGCATCGGAAGTTGTGCGTCTATCAGCGGCGCGTGGGGCCGAAGGTTTTATCGCGGTAAGTGCTGAAGCGCGGAAACACTTCTGGCTAGATCGGGCGCGTACTGCTGCGATTGCGGCACACACGAATGCTTTTAAGATCAATGAAGATGTGGTGATTCCCCTGCCGCGTCTGAATGATTATAGCAATGGTATTGAGCGTATTAATATCGAGTTATCGACGCGCAATAAATTGATCATTATTGATCGGCTGCTGGCCTATTTTTCATCAGACATGCCGGAGCAAACTACCCTGGTCGCGGGTGAGGCTCGGGCAGAAGAAAGCAGCGATGAAAGCCAGGCAATCTTTAATTCAAAAATTGAGGCGGCCCGATCATTGCTGGAAACCGTGCGAACTCGCTGGCAGGCGATTATGTCTGCGTTGGATAACATTGCCCTGGAACAAGGTTCATTGCTGGAAGATGAATGTGGTCAGAATGCCACTGAGATCGAGATACAGACGGGGGATACGTTTTTCAATTTATTGCAGCGTCGTGCCTTACGCATATCTTTTCGTAAAAGTATTGAACGTCCCTTAAAAGATATTTTTGCCGGCCAGGAAATGGATGCCCTGCGCCAGCGATTAGATGCGATTCATGCCGAGGTGCGATCTAGTCGTCTGTTTGTGGCCACCCACATGCATGCCGGGGATGGCAATGTGCATACCAATATTCCGGTCAACTCTAACGATTATACTATGATGCAGGAGGCCGACAAAATCGTTGAACGGGTCATGAAACTGGCTGAAGAATTGGGCGGTGTCATTTCCGGTGAACATGGTATCGGGATCACCAAGATGCGATTTCTCGATGCTGATACGGTTGCCGCTTTTACCGAATATAAAAATAAAGTAGATCCACAACATTTTTTCAATCCAGGAAAATTGTTGGCAGGCTCCGGACTGGAAAATGCTTACACCCCCTCATTACGACTGGTTGAACAGGAAGCTTTAATTCTAGAAGCCAGTGAACTGGGTGATTTAAATTTAATGGTTAAGGATTGCTTGCGGTGTGGTAAGTGTAAACCTGTTTGCAGCACCCATGTTCCCCGTGCGAATTTACTCTATTCACCGCGCAATAAAATTCTGGCCACCGGCCTTATCGTTGAAGCTTTTCTTTATGAGGAACAAACTCGTCGGGGTATTTCACTGCGTCATTTTAAGGAAATGAATGACGTGGCCGATCATTGTACGATTTGCCATAAATGCCTGAGTCCCTGTCCGGTGAATATTGATTTCGGTGATGTGTCGATTACCATGCGTAAAATTTTACGCCTGCATGGACGTAAAAGGTTTAATCCGGGAACCTGGGTATCGATGATGTTTCTTAACGTGACCGATCCCACCACGATTCGTCTGATGCGTAAGCTGATGATTGAATGGGGTTACCGTGGGCAACGTCTGGTTTATCATCTTGCCCGGAGTTTAAAATTATTCAATAAGAAGAAACCGGCCGCGACAACAGGTAGGCCGAAAGTAGGTGAGCAGTTAGTACAGTTTATCCGTAAGCCGATGCCGGGTAATATTCCCCCGCGTACCATGCGTGCACTATTGGGGGTTGAAGATAATAAAGTAATTCCGATATTGCGTGATCCGGCTGGATCGAGCGAACATGCCGATGCGGTATTTTATTTTCCAGGTTGTGGTTCAGAACGTCTTTACAGTCAGGTCGGCATGGCAACCCTGGCGATGTTATATGATAGTGGTGCACAGACGATCTTACCGCCGGGCTACCTTTGCTGTGGGTATCCGCAGACTGCCGGCGGGGACACCGAGAAAGGCAAACAGATCTCGGTGGATAACCAGGTGTTATTTCATCGACTGGCGACGACCTTGAATTACATGGATATTAAAACCGTGCTGGTTTCTTGTGGCACCTGTATGGATCAGTTACTGAAATACCAGTTTGAACGCATTTTCCCCGGCTGCCGTTTGTTGGACATCCATGAATACCTGATGGAGAAAGGTGTCAGGCTGGAAGCGGATTCAGGTATGAAGTACCTTTATCATGATCCCTGTCATACGCCGATGAAACATCATAACCCACTTAAGGTAGCCAATGCGTTGATGGACGGTGAAGTGATCCTGTCCGAGCGTTGTTGTGCCGAAGCCGGCACTTTTGCCGTTGCCCGTCCGGATATTTCTGCCCAGGTACGGTTTCGAAAACAGGAAGAAATCGAAAATGGTATTGAACAGTTGACGGGCAAAAAGAAGACCAATAATAAAGAAATGAAAATGTTGACTGTTTGCCCTTCTTGCATGCAGGGCCTGTCACGTTATGAAGATGATACCGGCCTTGAAGCAACATACATTGTTATTGAGCTGGCAAATAAATTACTGGGCGATGACTGGGAGAAGAAATTTATAAGCTCGACTCAGGCAGGTGGGATAGAACGGGTGTTGTTGTAAACAAATTGTAGGGTGGACTTCAGTCCACCATTCAGCTGTGACGGGTCGGCTGAAACCAACCCTACATAATAGAGCTCTGTCTTTTATTTATATTCTCAAATAAGTCCAGCCTTCACGTTGCCGGATTGCGGCCTGCTTTAAGGCTGAAGGAATAATTTCAACACCAGGCAGCAGATCGAGATCAAAACCATCCTCGTCTTTGTGCCGGTTTAAGGCAATCTGGCAAGCAAGAAATTGAATATTTTTATAAGTTGATTCCATCGCCAGTATTTTTTGTGCATAGGGCGTGTCTTTATCTTCCAGCATTCTAATACCTTCGCCATTCACCAGTACTTCAATTTGAATCTTGCGGCTTGAATGAGTAGAGGCTTTCAATAAATACTGGGCTTCATCCAGAACCGTGCGCAGACGTACCGGATCACCGGAATTAACATGCAGCATTAATTTCCATTCCTGTTTATCTACAGTTGGCTGGGCATTGAGCTTGCTGGTTTGTGCCATTTCCAGGAGACTTGATGAGTGGCTGGTATTGAGCGCGGTGTAATTGCCAATCAGTAAACCCACTCCTAAAATTAGAGAAGCGGCAAATGTGCGCAGTCCATATTGAAGGAAACGATTTTTTTCAGGTAGTTCAGGCTGGCTGTTTTCTGTTGAGTGATAGGCAAGTTGCACCATATCTTTCACCTTCTGTAACTTGCAGAGGCGGATGGACAGTTCTGGATCTTTACGGGCATCATCCAGCAGCTGGCTACGCTCATCGGCGGCGAGTTCGCCGTCGATATACGCATTTAAAAATTCATCAGAATAAGGGGATTTCATTTTATTCTCCTAATATGAGAAACATTTTTTGCGGTGGCTTTACTCGTTTTCTCGCTAGCATCGAGTGACAATAACTTTTCTGCTAGTGCTTTTCTTGCGCGGCACAGGCGTGACATCACGGTACCAATAGGAATTCCAAGACTTCCAGCGACTTCGGCATAACTGAAGCCTTCCAGATCAACCAGGGTGACCACTTCGCGTTGACCTTCGGCTAACTGCGCGACCGCATTGCGAACCTTGGTAACAATATGTTGTTGTTCATGATGATGTTCAGGTGTGATCTCATCGGTTAACTGTTCGTGATCCAGCTCATCCATTTCACGATGACTGCGATAATGATCGCGCCAGCAGTTTCTGAGAATACCAAATAGCCAACCTTCCAGGGCATCCGGGTTTTTGAGCTGACCCACTTTTTTTAAGCCTTTGGTCAAGGTGTCCTGAGTAAGATCATCGGCCAGGGCAGGATTCATCGTCCAGGAATAAGCCAGACGATAGAGACGTGGCCGCATGGCTTCGAGGCGCTGTCGAATTTTGTGATCACGGTTAAATAGATTTAATGGGTTCATGGCATTGTTTCACTGATGGGACAATAATATTAGTTAAATCGAGGCTAAGGTCTGTGAGGTTAAGACGCGTTGGTGAGCCGGTTTATTCCATATAAGTATAGAAGAGTTAAATGGCGACCTCATTAACTGTTTCTGCCCTTCGTAACCTATCACCGTCGCTGTAAACGGATGACATTGATTCTGTGAAGTGCTTGCAAAATCAGGGGCTTATTAAATATCACAATGTTCTTAACGGGACTGCAGCGGGATAAATGACAATAACTTAAAAATATTTAATTTTTCCGGGAATAAATCGGAAGCCTGCTGCGTCTTAACTAATACTCACACTCAAGAGCTGAAAACCGGAGAGGTATCCCTTCACAGGGGCCTATATTTGCCCAGGGAAGGGATTTTTTAAGCTTTGTCTTCGTTGTTCGATAATCCTCTGTAATAGACTCATTAGTATTAGCACCTGCCAATAGCCGCATCCACCCGTAAGTTTCCTCACAGGAAGATATTGCGGATTACTTGATGGTCTTTACCCCGTCTTCCATTCCTAATAACAAAATATCGGCTGGGCGTAATGCAAACAGGCCATTGGTGACAATGCCGGGAATATTATTCAGATTTTGTTCCAGTTTAGTTGGTTCCATGATTTCCATATTATGGACATCCAGAATCACGTTCCCGTTATCAGTGGTGAAGCCTTCACGCAATACTGGCTGACCGCCCAGCTTGACTAATTCACGGGCAACCATACTGCGTCCCATGGGGATGACTTCAATGGGAAGAGGAAAGCTGCCCAGCACATCGACCAGCTTGGAACCATCCGCAATACAGACAAATTTCTCACTGGCTGCGGCGACTATTTTTTCCCGGGTTAATGCACCGCCGCCGCCTTTGATTAGGTGAAGGTATTTATTTGTCTCATCGGCTCCATCAATATAAACCGAAAGGCCGTTGACTTCATTTAATTCATAAACCTGAATGCCGTGGGCTTTGAGGCGATCGGCGGTTGCCACTGAGCTGGCAACCGCACCATCGATTTTGTGCTTGATTTTTGCCAGTTCGTCAATGAAACAGTTGGCGGTGGAACCGGTTCCGACACCGATAATGGTGCCAGATTCTACATATTCAATGGCGGCTTTGGCCACTTCCTGCTTGAGTTCATCCTGGGTCATTTGTCATTTCTCCTGCATAAAATTTCTATTCTGAAACTGCGCGCGTGCGTGTTATTGTTGAATTTCAAGGGAGCCATTATATTAGTGTCCGCCCTCAGGTATCCAGTCTTGTACCGCTGGAGAGCGACTTTCGGAGTAAAAACTTTAATGAATCACGATTATCCTGCCATGATCCTTGCCGCCCCGGTTTATGAGCTGGCGAAACAGACCCCGCTGGATGAAGCCTCACTATTGAGTCAGCGACTGGAAAATGCCGTTTTTCTAAAACGTGAGGATCTGCAACCGGTTTTCTCGTTCAAATTGCGCGGTGCATATAACAAAATTGTCAGCCTGAGTGAAGATGAACGCCGCTGTGGTGTGATTGCGGCTTCAGCGGGGAATCATGCCCAGGGCGTGGCGATGTCAGCGCGAAAACTGGGGTTAACGGCGGTGATTGTCATGCCCAAAACAACGCCGGACATTAAAGTCAGTTCGGTGCGTGAGATGGGGGCTGAGGTTGTTTTGCATGGCAATACTTATGATGATGCCTATGGGCATGCAAAAGGCATTGCGGCAGAGCGCGGACTGATCTTTGTTCATCCCTATGATGATCCTCTGGTGATTGCCGGGCAGGGTACGATTGCACGTGAATTATTAGAGCAAAAGTCGAAGATTGATGTGATTTTTGTGCCGGTAGGAGGGGGCGGACTGATTTCAGGTATTGCTGTCTGGGTTAAAACCCATTCTCCTGCAACACGCATCATCGGTGTTGAGCCCGATGATGCGCCATGTATGTATGAAGCGTTGGCTCAAGGTGAGCGGGTTGTATTGAAACAAGTTGGAATTTTTGCCGATGGAGTTGCGGTACGTCAGGTTGGCAAAGAACCTTTTCGCCTGGCACAAAAGTATGTGGATGAAGTGGTTCTGGTTAACACCGATGAAATTTGTGCGGCTATTAAAGATATCTTTGATGATACCCGTTCAATTACTGAACCTGCCGGTGCGTTGGCTGTAGCGGGGATGAAAAAATATGTTGAGCGGGAGAAAATACAGAATAAAACATTGGTTGCCATTGATAGTGGTGCGAATATGAATTTTGACCGCCTGCGTCATGTGGCTGAACGTGCTGAGCTGGGTGAACGCCGGGAAGCCTTGTTTGCCGCAACCATTGCGGAAGAGCCTGGAAGTTTTCGTCGCTTCTGTGATGTTATCGGTCTTAAAGGGGTGACTGAATTTAACTATCGTTATTCCACACCTGAAAAAGCGCATGTTTTTGTGGGTGTGCAGATGCCCGGCGGTGAAGGTGATAAAAGCCGTCTACTTGAACGTTTGCAGGCAAAAGGGTATCCCTGCCTGGATATGACTGACAATGAAATGGCAAAAATGCATATTCGCTATATGGTAGGAGGACGTGTTGAAGGTGTTGAGCATGAATGTCTCTACCGGTTTGAATTTCCTGAACGGCCGGGAGCCTTACTTCGTTTTTTAAACAAGATGGGTGAACATTGGAACATCAGCCTGTTTCACTATCGTAATCATGGTGCGGCTTATGGGCGGGTATTAGTGGGTATGCAGGTTCCACCGGAAGAAAATGAACAGCTGCAGCAATTTTTGCAGGAATTGAATTATCATTACTGGGATGAAAGCGATAATCCGGCGTATACGTTATTTTTAAGTTGAAAATACAGAAATAAAAACGCTGACAATAAAAAAAGGGTCTGTATTCACAGACCCTTTTTAATTTTAGGCAAATATAAGGCTATTTACGCCTGACTGCCTTTTTCTTGCCTTTCTTTTTACTTTTCTTCTTCGCTACTTTCTTCTTCGCTACTTTCTT
>CAZNRP010000084.1:0-10696 GCA_964575555.1 uncultured Thiohalophilus sp.
GAAAATCAGCAGAACGATCGCTACGGCCCAATCTCCTTTCATTTAGACGAACCACTGCTTCCAGCAGCAGCAAGATGGCATGTCGGGCGCTGGATTGAAGCACTGAAGCCTGGGAGGGATGGTTCTGGTTGCCGATAAACCAGGCCCGTAACCCCTGCCAATGGCCGCGCCAATGTTGTAGCGTTTGCGCTAGTTGTGGAGGGCTTGTCTCTGGCGTTGCATCCAGCGCCATGTCGGGAGCCAAATCTTCAGCCTCTCGCGTGGCCACAAGGATCAAAAGCTTTTCGATGGGGCCATCCAGGTTGCGTATGAGTTGGGCGATGTCGGGGGAGAGTACCGCCAGATCACCCACAAAACGTTTAAGATAGTCGATGACTTTCTCTTTGTAGGCTAGAAAAGCATCACGGTCGATATTGCGTAGATCCAGGGCGCGCCCCAGACCCGCCATAAACGCCTGGGCGTTGTCGGCCAGATCTTTGAACACTCGGCTGAGATCGCGCAGTAAAGCATGCACCCGCCCCGCATCAGCCCCTGTATTGGGAGGTGTTTCGTGGCAGAGCTGTTCGATGGCAACCAGGGTGTCATGAATATCGCGCAGCGCCACCGCCTGCAAAGCCCCATGGCGGCCGAGCAGTTCATCGAAAACAGCTAGTGCCGCCTCGGCAGCCTCACCCTGGCGAGAGAGCTGGTAGAGATGACGGGCGCGGTAGAAATCCTCCACCGTGGTTACACGGCCGGTATCAGGCTGTGCCAGCAGATTTCCCCATGCGACCAGTTGCTCCAGCAGCGTAGATATCTCGTCCGGCGAGCAATCGATTTCAGCACTTAGTCGTTCAATAATTTCCTCTGGGCGAAGATGAACAATGAAATGAGCCTTTGCTGCAGTGAATGCCTGCATCACCGCTCGATAAAGAGCGGTTTTTTCTGCGGTAAGGTAATTGAATGCGGTTGATGACACGGGTTGTTCTGGTTTCTATTTCGTCGGCATTAATTTTCTTATCCTAACTCAGATGAACTGGATAAGTATCTTTAACGAAATAATTTTCTGTAAAATGCATAGAAAATTATTTCTAAGGAAGCTCTGCTTAATTCCGTTTGCCCTAAGCCCTTCGGCTTCGCTCAGGAAAGCCGAAGGGCTTAGGACTTCACCATAAATGGCGGAATTTTAACCAGAAAAGGCCTGGTCCTATGGGTTCTGCCCTGAAACCTAATTCGTATACCCAGCCTAATTGCCATTTTAGTATTTTTTGTGCAAAATGCATCCCTTACGGGAAGCGGTATCGTTGACATTAACCATTTTTTTACTAATATCTCCTGTACGGGAAGCGGTTGGCTATTTATGACAGAACAAGCAGGCATCGTTGTAATAAGAACTCCAGGAGAGCTGGGGGAAGTGGCTCGTGTCAGCAGAGAAAAGTCAGGGATATCCCTGCGCGAGTCTGCAAGAAAAAATACCTTTGGGGCACGGTTTCTCTCAGAATTTGAACGTGGTAAGGATACCGCTGAGTTGGGTAAAGTAATGCAGGCACTCCATGCCACAGGCCTGGAGCTTGCCGTGGTGCCCAGGCATACCGAGCATTTTAATGCTGAGCGGCTATCAAAGCGCCTTAATCTGGAGTTCCCTTACGATTGGTCTAACTCGAAAATGAGCGAATCCACGTTAATATTGCTAGTTCTGGAAAAGACGCGATTCAATGACATTCTAAGCATTGTTTACCATTTTGGCTTTGAAAGGATTTCTATCGAGGCAAAGAATTTCGCAGGGACACATCAAGCAAGTTTGATCCGCAAATACCTTCAACGCATTAAGAAAGGTATAGAGCTGGCCAGGGTCCGAAATGCCCACGTTTAATACATCGGTTCTAACTGATGATGCCAAAGCGTTATATGAGGTGCTGGCCAGGTCGCCTGAACTCAAAGATCTGACGCTGATGGGGGGGACTGCTCTTGCCTTGCAAATAGGTCACCGCTTCAGCCTTGATTTTGACTTTGCTTCATTTAATGGACGTATCCCCTCGAATAATATCAACTGTTTTATTTCGAGGCTCAAGGATGATGGTTTTGATATCCATGAAATAACCGATCCGCAAAAGGAATCACAGTTTAGGATCAATACAGGCGAATCGCTGCGTGATCGTGTTAGGGATTATGTGATCAATGATGTCAAGGTGACATTTTTTGCACATGGAAAAAACAAGCCTCAACAAGTGTTTTATATGCAGTCAAATAAAGTTCAGGGTGAAAATATGAGCTTTAGTATTATGGGGATGGACGGACTCAAGGCAAGTAAAACGCTGGTTCTGGCAGACAGGGTGCAATCAAGAGATTTATACGATCTTATGATTTTAATGAAGAATCATGACTACTCCATTGAGGCTGCGATGTTAGTGGTTAAGGAGATCGGTCATTTGGATGATCCAGAGCATTATCGTGCCGTTATGACGGGGTTGATCCCTCTTGACCAAAAAGATGCAGGGCTGATGCCTGTGGATATTGATTGCCCGGTATCAGAAATTTATGATTACTTTGAATCTCAATTTGAGGATCATGATATAAAAAAGGCAGCTTGCCTCTTTGCTGGTGAACAAGCTGATAACAAGTTCGATATTTAAGATTGATAGTCAGCAAAGATAATGCGTGTTGCGTGTTATCTGAGGCCACGTTTCAAAGGCAGTCTAGTAGGAGAAAATGAAGTTTTTATGAACATATAACGGGTCAGTCCCTTGCGTTTGACGCGGTGTGAAATGTAAGGCTTGACCCTATGGAGCTTCTGATCCTGAACGTATGCTAAGGTTTCATTCACCCTCGATTTCACTCGACTTGACCACATCCGTTGCTGGATTTTATTATGTACTGTTGTCAGGCTATCATTGCAGTTGTACTGCTGTTTTTATCTATCAGACCCTTTTGTGGGGAAGATGATTTTGCATAAGCACGCATTGGCATACGACCAGCCAGGTAGGCCGTCCGTCCGGCATCTATAGCCATGTGCATAGAATGAGCCATTAGCACGGGTTGCTTCGCATCGGACAGGGCAGTATTCAATAAGACACCATCGCATCCCAATTCCATTGCCTGGGCGGCATCACTTGATGTACCAACACCTGCATCGAGAAATATTGGCACAGTGGCATTTTCAACAATGTAGCGAATATTATGCGGGTTTAGTATTCCCATACCGGTGCCAATGGGGGCGGCGAGAGGCATGACGGCAGCGCAACCAATATCTTCTAATTGTTTTGCAGCGACTGGATCATCGTTTGTGTAAACTAGCACAGTAAAGCCGTCTCTAATTAGCTCTTTTGCTGCAACCAGAGTTTCAGGGACATTGGGCATTAATATTCTCCTGTCACCTGAAATTTCCAGTTTTATCAGCGCATGCCCTCCCAATAATTCGCGTGCTAATTTTGCAGTGCGAACGGCTTCGTGGGCAGAAAAGCATCCGGCCGTATTCGGAAGATAGGTGTATTCTTCAGGAGAAATCACATCAAGCAGACTGGGTTCATTCGGGTTCTGTCCAATATTGGTTCGTCTAATCGCCATCGTGACAATTTCTGCGCCGCTGGCGAGAACAACATTGCGTGTTTCTTCAATGTCTCTGTAGTTCCCCGTTCCCACCAGCAATCTTGAGCGATATTGTTTACCGGCAATAGTAAAAGTATCGTTATTAAGCAAGTCTGAATTAATTAACTGTTCCATATTTTCTCTCCCTGTGATTCATATTTATATTTTTGAGTTAACCGCCGCCAATAGCCGTGACCACCTCAATGTGGTCGTCTGTTTTTATTAATGTATCATTATGCAGGCTTGCCGGTATCACTTCGCCGTTTATTTCGACAGCAACGCGCCTGCCGGGTAAATCCAGACCGGACAACAGGCATTTAATTGAAACACCGTTGTTTAAATGTTTACTTTTTCCGTTTAATGTAATTTCAATCATTTTTGAATTTTCCCGGATAAGTCATCCCATATATATAAATCCATACCTGTATGCAGGATTTTTCTTGCCCTGTTTCTGTAATAGTTTTCTATTATTGGTTCATTTCGGAAAGCACCTGTTCTAACATAGTCAAATGTTGACTGGACATGAAAATTCTTAAATACCGCTTCCATGCGTACTATTTCCACACCATTTTCATCAAATAATAAAATAGTCGGCGCATAGCGAATGCCAAGTTGTTTTGCCCATGTGCTTGCGGTTGTTTGTTTACCCTGTGGCGTAATAATTTTTTGATTTGACCACATATTCAATTGAACATTGTTGAATTTTTCTACGATATTTCGGGTCTTGGGACGGGATAAAATATTCTCATGCAGAGCATCACAGTCGGGACAATCAGTTTGTTCAAAAAAAATGGCTAACGGTTTATTTTTCAGTATGAGTGTGCTGAGATTTTTCTGTGAATTAAAGAATGGTTCTTTATTCAGTGGTGGCTTATTAGCGGTTGTTCTGTATTGAGCAATAAAACGGTGATAAGGAAGGGAGCGTTCCTGATGTTGAGCGACATACTCTAAAGCCTGTTTGAATTGTTTTGGATGTAAATACCCATTTAGGCGTAAAATCTCTTTTTTTTCTTCATCGAAAAAAACAATTGTGGGAGTAAATTGCACATCTAGTTTTCTTGCAAAGCTTTTTTCGGTATAAGTTTTTCCATCCATCGCGGTGACTTCGCGATCCCCCCACATATGCATGGCAATAACAACAAAGTGTGTCTTTAGGTAATGTTCTATGCTGGACTGTGAAAGGTTTTTATTTACCAGCGCATAACAATAGGGGCAGAAATCCTGATAAAAGATCAGCATGACGCGTTTTTTATTTTCACTGGCTTCAGAAACATCTTCTGCTAGATCAAGGAAACTGTTTTTAAACCAGGCAGGATAAATCGTCTCTTTTAAACCAAAAACCTGCCCCTTATTAAGTGGCTGGTTTGCAAATAGCGGGTTACTGAAAAAAAGGAAAAATAAAATAAGAAGATAAAGCCGTTTGTTTCTGAACATGGGGCATTACTTCCTTTTCATAGATGTTTTGTAGAGTATTAAATAATACTAAATTTCCGAATCACATCGTTATGTTTAACACTAACGGTTATATCGCGTATCACTATCAATAAACTACCCCGCGTCAAGCTGACGGGGTAGTTTATTGACCTTAAAGTTTAATTATCCAACTATTGTGATAGAAATAAAGCGATGTGGTCTTCATTTTACTATCGTAAATAAATTAAAATCTACTCGGCCAGAAGTGAATTTCATAGCGCCATCACTAATGTGTAAATACAGGAACCGCATAGCGATACTAATAACCTGTTTTATAGTAAGTGAAATGGGGCAGGCAGCTTATTTATAGTTGCGGATTAGGGTGTATTTCGGGATGTTTACGAATTTTCTGGAATATGATCTTTTGTGCTGCAGGTTGCTTGCGTGAACAAGGACACGCAAGCGTGTTACCTGCTCGTTACTCAGACTTAATCTAAATAGGTGTTCCAAGTGTCAGTACGTATTAATCGTTGCATAAGTATTTGCATGTATTTTATCCCCCAACCCTCCCAGAGGGAGAGGGAGTTAGTCGGTGGCAACCCACAAATTCTGCTGAAGAGCCAAATATATTGAAAACACTTATGCCATCACCAAGTATGCGATGCGTAATATTAATACGTCTAACTTCACTTTCCATGATACGCCATCCGATGTGACTTCAACCCCGGGCTTTCGTGATGCCGGTTTTGATAACTTCGGGCCTAGTTATGATGACTGGGGCGATGCCGATACGTTACTGATGTGTGGTACCGATCCGTATGAAACGAAAACGGTATTGTTTACTCAGCACATTATGCCGGCGATTCAACGTGGAATGAAAGTGATTGCTTTAAATCCACGTGAAACTGCAGGTATTGCCTATGTTAAAGCTAACGGTGGCCTACATCTGCAAATCTATCCCGGCTCCGATAATCTGGTAGTGGGTGCCATTGCTCGCGTGATCATGAAGAACGGCTGGCAGGATTCTGACTGGATCAAAAAATGGGTAAATAACAAATGGGAAACGTCATCCGGCTTTGGTCAGGGCACACGTAATACGCCATGGCAGTGGCGTACTACCTGGGGCAAGTTTCAGGTCAAAGGTTTTGAAGGTTATAAAAAGTGGAACTTCGGCCAGACGGAATATGATCATGAATATGCAGCGAAGAAAGCAGGCATTGATGTCGCCGATATTTTCAAGGCGGCTGAATGGCTGGCGAAACCCAAAGCCGATGGCACCCGTCCTAAAACTTCTATCGGTATTGAAAAAGGTTTTTACTGGTCGAACAACACTGGTAACACCATGGCCATCTCTACCTTAGCAACTATCGTTGGTGCTGGCGGTCGTCCCGGTCAGGTCGTGGGTCGATTTGGTGGACATCAACGTGGTGGTCAGAAAGGTGGTAAATATCCACGCAATAAATCACCCGAGAAGGTACCAGGTCGGCGTAGACGTGCACTGGATACCGATCGCTGGACGTATTCCGGGCACACACGTTTCGCACATGTAATCGGTACCACCTGGATTCAGTCGATGTCCGGTTCACAGGGACTGCAGAAGAAGTTCCAGGAACTGGTGGTAAATAACCCGCATCAGATACGCACTTATGACAAGGCGGAGATGATTGAAACACTGAAAAAACGTGCCGATTCCGGTGGCATGGTAGTGATCAATCAGGATATCTATCTACGTGATCCTATCGGTGCACAATTTGCCGACATTGTTTTTCCTGCCGCAACCTGGGGTGAAGAAGACTTCATGCGTGCCAATGGTGAACGTCGACTGCGTTTGTATCAACAGTTCTATGATGCGCCTGGCGATGCTAAACCGGACTGGTGGATTATCGCCAATCTGGCCAAACGTATGGGCTATGACGGATTTGACTGGAAAGACATCCAATGATGTGGCGGAAGAGTCTTCACGCTTTAGTCGTAAAGGTCGTAAGGCGTATCACATGGTTAAAGTCGCGGCGCATAAGGAAGGTAAAACCTTGCATGAGAAAATGCGTGAACTGGGTACCGACGGTATTCAGGGGCCGACTTTCTATAACTATGAAACCGGTGAACTGCACGGTACCAAACGCTTGCATGATACTACGCTGACCGAAGCAGATATGAAGAAAAAAGGCCTGGTCAATGGCACCACCAAAGCCAACTGGTACGGCAAGAAGATGACCCACTTCAATTCTCAAACTGGCAAGATCAATATTGAAAAACATCCCTGGAGTTTGTTCTCTGATTTGTGGGAATGGTTGAATCCAAAAGGCGATGAACTGTGGTTCAGTAATGGTCGCATTAATGAAATCTGGCAGTCCGGTTTTGATGATGTGGAACGTCGGCCCTATGTGACCCAACGCTGGCCGGAAAACTGGGTGGAAATTCATCCCGATGATGCAAAGAAACGTGGAATTGAGTCTGGCGATCAAGTGATGATGTATTCGGATCGTGTTGCCAGCTTTAAGGATACGATTATTGGTGTGCATAAAAATCATTTCCAGTTCTCCGAACTTAAAAAACGTGGCCATATCGAGTTAAATAAAGCTGCGGTTACTGCGGTTGCTATTGTCACACCGGTGGTTAAGAAAGGCATGATGTATGCAAATATGATGGATATGCGTCAGCCCAGTAACTCACTAGGTGTGCGTATCGTTGATAATATTAGCGGTAACTACAACTTCAAGATGGGGGTTGCCAGGGTGAAGAAAATTGGTGAGTCAAAATATAAGCATGAGTTCCGCTCCATGTCGTTTGCGCCACGTAATGTAGTTTAATTGCTCCACCCCGATTGGCTGTGAATAGTGTTGCTTTCGCATTTCAATCGGGTATTTTTTAAAAAAAATATAATGACGCGCAGGGATTCGCAGGTTTTTAGTTGCGGTTTTTATTGTTTTAATATAGAGGGAGACTCTCCTATGAAGTTGAACAGAGTAACATCAGCAGCCCTTGCTGTTGCAGTAGCATCAGGTAGTATTGGGATTGTGAATCAGGCATCTGCTGCAATAACCCTGAATGAAGAAAAGAAAGTAAAATTATTTGGCGATATGCGTTTTCGTGCCGAACGCGATACGCGTTCACAGAGCGCAGGTGATGATCAAAATAGAAATCGGTTTCGTGTCCGTGCTCGTATCGGCATGAGTTTCATGCCCAATGATAAATGGATGGGGCGTATTCGTCTGGCCACTAACTCGACTTCACTTAATAGTCCTTATCATACACTGAGTACTTCCGATCCTTCAAAGAATGGTGATTTTGGTTTGGATCAAGCTTATCTGGCATACATGCCAACGAGCGCGGCTACCATTATAATGGGGAAAACTGCATTGAACTGGTGGAAGCAGAATGAACTTTTTTGGGATGACGATATTAATGCTGAAGCCATTGCCGGTATTTACAAAATGGGAAATATTACCTTTAATGCTGCTTACGCCTTTTTAGATGCGGCTAACTGGGGCCCCGATATCGGGGCCTGGACTTATCAGGGTGTATATAAAGGTGAAAGTGGTGGAATGAAATACACCGGCGCACTAGGTGGTGCAAGTGTGAGTTTCTCTACACCGGGAACCTATGAGGCTAAGCAGCATGTTATGTTGAGTGGACAGATTAAAACGGGCGCATTCTTGTTTGGTGCAGATTATCTAAGCAGCGATGCCTCAACTAATGATGTGGCCTATGTGGTACAGGGGCGTTATAAAATAAATAATACCTTTGGTTTGCGTGCCTACTATTATCATGTTGAAGCCTTTGCCCCACTCGGTGATGGTACGTATTCACAGGATAATTTTCCTAATCCCGGAAGCACTGGCGTATCAAACTTTAAAGGCCCACGCTTCCAGCTTGACTATAAGATTGATAAAGGCACAAGTCTTGATCTACGCTACTACATGGCGAAGAAGGTAACGGACATTACTGGGTACTCGGGTGCCAGTGATGCGATTATGAGTCGTGACAAGCATAACCGTTTACAGATGAACATCACGGTTAAATTTTAATTGATTAAACACTAAAATATTATTACATCATTCTCGCCCATCCTACCTGTATCAATTTTAAAGAAGGTAGGGTGGGCAGGGTGGCGTGATAATAACGTATTCAACACTCCTCTTTATTATGGACGCTAACTTAAATTTTATCTCTTTAGCTGCCATTCCTTACTATACCTGCAATAACAGGTTTCCATTCGTTTGCGGCGTGATGATTCATTTTTTGGACTTCATTATACATGCTGCTTTGCGTCTTGATGCTCGATAATAAATTCTATTTATTCCTTTAATATCAATCATTTATTGTGGGTTAGTTATTTTTTTAAAACGGAGCTATAGTGCATTGAAGATGAAATCGTCATAGTGTTCTACACTTACAATAATTATTTTTATTATTGATGGAGACGATTGATGAGCAACAAACTGGATTTTACCCTGCCCAAAGTATCAGGAGAGCGTGAAGATCAGGCCCTGGCGGAACCTAAATTAATAAATAAAATCGGTAAACACAAGATATTTTCTGATGCAAATTATCCCTATGCTGAAAAAATGAAAAGCAAGGAATATGAAGTTCTAAAGATAGAGTTGCAAATTGAGCTGCTTAAAATGCAGGGCTGGGTAAAAGAAACAGGACAGAGAGTTCTTATTCTGTTTGAGGGACGTGATGCAGCGGGTAAGGGCGGTACTATAAAGCGTATGATGGAACACTTGAATCCTCGTGGCGCACGCGTTGTTGCGCTGGAAAAGCCTAGTGAGTTTGAGCAGGGACAATGGTATTTTCAGCGTTATATTCAGCACTTGCCCAGTGCGGGTGAAATTGTATTACTTGATCGCTCCTGGTATAACCGGGCGGGTGTCGAACGGGTAATGGGCTTCTGCAAGCCGGGTGATTATCTTGAATTTATGCGCCAGGCTCCGGAGCTGGAGCGTATGCTGGTACGCAGTGGTATCAAGCTGTTTAAATTATGGTTTTCAGTGAGTCGTAATGAACAGTTCAGACGCTTTCAACAGCGTCGTCATGATCCGTTAAAACAATGGAAACTAAGTCCAATCGATCTGGCCTCTCTGGATAAATGGGAGGATTACACGGAAGCTAAGGAAGCCATGTTTTTTTACACTGACACCGCAGATGCTCCCTGGACCGTAGTCAAATCCGACTGTAAAAAACGTGCACGGATTAATGCTATGCGTTATTTATTAAGCATGCTGGATTATCCAAATAAAAATACTGAGCTGGTTGGTGTGCCAGATTCCCTAATTGTGGGTACGGCAGAAACCATATACGAAAAAGGTGAACATACGCTGGAGAAGGCTCCCAGCATAGAAAATCTACCTGAGTCAGACGAGACATCTGAGAATCAAGATAAGGGTGAATAACCATGCATAAAACAGAACATGCTCAGAAAATTACTGATCGATTTCGTGAACTTGTGAAACAGGCAGGGCATTCATTACCAGACGCGCAATATGATGAGCTGGTGTTGTTAATTGAGGCAGGTATAGATACGGCACTGGTAGAACGTCTGGAAATAATGGCGGATAAGTTACAGAGTCTTGTCCATTCAGTACGAAATGATGCCGAGTTTTTTAACTAAAATAGGCATTCCAAATACTAATACACTTGTAAGAACAACCGTTCGTCCTGAGCTCGTCGAAGGAAGCTCGTCGAAGGAAGCCCTTCGATTTCACTCAGGACGAAC
>CAZNRP010000085.1:0-5957 GCA_964575555.1 uncultured Thiohalophilus sp.
TATGATTTCGTTCTATGATTTCGTTATCCCCACCGGTGCACGCTATCGATAAAAACCAGCAGCGCCTCTTCGTTATCCAAATCACGTTCTTCGAGCATTAAAACCTTCGGCAAACACTCTCGTAACCCAGCCGCAAACAGACCAGAAGATTTGTCCACTTCATGACCCTGCTCATTAAAAAGTGGCGTACTATCCAACCCGCAGCTAGGTGAACGGGATTTAAAAATCACGGCTGCGCAAGTTTTCAGAACATCACCTTGAATCTGTGCATATGCCTGCAGTTGATCCGTAACATCCCGCTCAGGATCAGCCACTCCCCGTGCGTGAATACCCGCCCGACCCTGCACCAGTTGTACCGGCGCACGTGGCACGCCCAGACCAATCGCCACTTCAGGACAAAAAGGGACAAGTTCAAATTCCTCAACCAGTGTCATGATTAGATGATTACGTTTATCCTCGCCGTCATAACGCACCCGCACACCCAGTAGGCAAGCACTCACGGCTATGCGAATTCGCGCCGGGTAAGTGCTAGACTGCGCGCCCATTCAAGCTCCTTTCAACTGACGATTGCTTATCTGAACTATTCATGCTGGAAATACTAACACTTCCTCAACTCCTGTTCGCTTGCACCGCCATCACGCTGGCCTATGTGGTGCGTGGCATTACCGGCTTCGGCTCAGCCCTGATCGCGGTGCCGCTGCTAGCCTTTGTGCTACCACTGAGTAGCATTGTACCGTTGATGGTTCTGCTTGATTTCATCGCCGCCGCCAGCCATGGCCTGCGCCACCGCCAAGCGGTGCGCTGGTCGCTGATTTTCCCACTGCTGCCTTTCACCCTGCTCGGGGTAGGCAGTGCCCTGCTGCTGCTCAAATCGGTGGACATGTCCCTGCTGCGCCAGGCTCTAGGCCTATTTATCATGACCTACGCGGCTTACAGCCTGTTCGCACCATCACCAGATGGCCGACACAGCCGTTTCTGGGCCATCCCTGCCGGCAGCATGGGTGGGCTCATCGGTACGCTATTTGGCACGGGCGGACCATTCTATGTGATCTACCTGCAATTGCAGGGGGTGAATAAAACTACTTTTCGCGCCACCATTGCCAGCATTTTTCTGATCGACGGCGGGCTGCGCCTCAGTGGTTTCATCGGCTCCGGTTTTTACCCGATGGACACTCTGATACTGGCGCTTGCCGCTCTGCCGGTGATGTTGATTGCACTTTATGCTGGCGACCATATCCATACCAACCTCAAAGCCGACACCTTCCAACGCGGTATCAGCCTGCTGCTGATTGGCAGCGGCATCGGTCTGTTTTTGCTCTGAACACGAATCACTCAGATAAAACAATGTCTCTCATCATGGTTTAAATTGCCTAAATTTTGACCTGCCCCGCATAATATTCTATATATTGAACAGGAGTCAGGCATTTTGCTGACAATCTCTTTACGCCCTCAGGCCAGAGATGACAAGGAAAATACTTGCTCGCTTACATAAATTGCTGGAGAAGAGAAATGATTATGAAAAGAAAAGGGGAAAACGGCGCGGTTCCATTTCGCTCAGGCCGTTTTTTCAATATTGACAGTGACTGGTATTTTGCCTGTCGGGAAGGCCAGAATAATGGCCCTTTCCTGAACCGGGAGGAAGCAGCTGATGCGCTGAAGAGCTATCTTACTGAATGTAATAGCTCAAAAGGTAAAGCCATATTTTCAATCACCCCAACAACAAGCCACTAAAAATATAAGGAAATTGGTAGCGAGAGGGAGACTTGAACTCCCGACCTCAGCATTATGAATGCTGCGCTCTAACCAGCTGAGCTACCTCGCCAGAGGGATACTGATGAACCAGAAAAGAAAGCTTCATTTGCTCACCGGGCGCGCATTGTCGGCATTTTAGCCGAAAAAGTCAATATATATGCTTAACTCAAGGCTTAAACTGTTTCGATGGTATTGGCCGGGCAATGCCAAAGCCCTGTGCGTAATCAACCCCAATCTCTTCTAATTTTTCCAGAATTGCCTGATTTTCTACAAATTCAGCGATCGTTTGTAAGCCCATTACTCGGCCAACCTGATTAATGGCTTCGACCATACTGTAATTCACAACATCTGTGGCAATATCTTTCACCAGTGAGCCATCAATTTTCAGGTAATCCACCGGCAAGTTTTTCAGATAGGTGAAAGACGACATACCACTACCAAAATCATCCAGAGCAAACTTGCAGCCCAGCGACTTCAGTTCCTTGATGAAGCTAACTGCGCTACTAAGATTGCCGACCGCAGCAGTTTCTGTAATTTCAAAACAAATAGAGTTGGGGGTGATCTCATAATTAGAGAGCATCACAATCAGATAATCCAGAAAACGTTCATCACCCAGGGACTGACCCGATATATTAATAGTGGTGATAAGCGATGCCATGCTTTCGCGGTTTTCACTCAACCAGATAAAAGTATGTTCGATGACCCAGCGATCCAGCTCGGACATAAGATTGTAACGTTCAGCAGCTGGAATAAATGCGCCGGGGGGAATGGTTTCCCCATTATCATCGATCATCCGCACCAGCACTTCGACATGCCCGGAATCTTCCTGTGAGCGTCCTATCGGAACGATGCGCTGGCAGTAAATTTCCAGCAGATTATTTTCCAATGCGTTCTGAATACGTGACACCCACTGCATCTCACCATGCTGGCGAGCGAGATCTTCATCATTTTGATGATAGATATGAATTCGGTTACGGCCATCTTCTTTCGCCAGAAAACAGGCACTATCAGCGAGGCTGAGAACATTTACATCCTCAGTGATATGTGCGGAAATTTCAACAATGCCGATGCTGACACCGATAGAGAATGTTTTATCATTGGTATGAAAACGGAAATTACGCACTGCACGTTGCAGCTTCTTCGCTATCTTTTTGGCCTGATTCAAATCACAGCTTTTTAACAACACGCCGAATTCATCACCACCCAGTCGTGCCAGCGTGTCACCGTTACGCACACCCTTCTGCAACACTCGACTGAGTTGGTTAAGCAGTTCATCACCGGCAAGGTGTCCACTGGTGTCATTAACCACCTTAAACTGATCCAGATCCATGTAGAACAAAACATGACGTTCGTTTTTTAACATGGCACCTTTAAGAGCATGCTTAAGCCGTTGATCAAATTCATAACGATTCAATAAACCGGTAAGCGCATCATGGCTAGCCAGATAATTCATCTGCGTCGCCATGGCCATAGACTCGGACATATTCCGGAACACCAGCACCGCACCACTGATTTGACCATGTTCAAATGTTGGGTTAACCGAATAGCGCACATGAATACAACGATTTGATTTCGTCCATAATACCGAACTTTCAACCCGGAAACTCCGTTCCTCGTTGATGCAACGAGCTATCCGGCTATCTTTTTTATACAATGGTTTTCCGTCTTCACTGGAATGTTGAATCAACTGATGAATATCCTGTTCCTGAATATCACTAGCGTTAAACTCTAGCATGTCCATGGCAGCCTGGTTAACAAAACTACAGCACATATTTTTATCGACACCAATAATGCCTTCACTGGTAGAGTCCATCAAGGTATCGATGTATTCATGCAGATCATGATAAGCTTCTTCAGCCGCACGTATTTGACTTAAATCACGCATACAATTGAGTACCGCATAAGGTTCAGCATTCTCATCGCGGATGATGCACACATTTAATTCCACGGGATGGCCAGCAAAATTATAGGGATCATCTCGCTCCATAAAGATCGTCACTTCACAATGCTTTATTTTAGAGCGATTACTCTCGTCAATATTATCCCAACTCTCTGGATGCAGGAAGCGAGCAATATTCTGGCCATAGTCCTTCTCACAGTGCAGGCCTGTTGCCCGGAAAAAATTTTTATTCGCACGAATCAGTTGATCATTCATGTCTACCATAAAAATAATATCTTCCACCGCATCCATGGCAGAGTCCCATTCATGCAACGCACGTATCAAGGCTTCCTGTGACTCATGATGTTGTTGCATTTCAATGCTGAGTGATAAATGATCAGCCACCGAAGCGACAAAGTTTTCTTCATCCAGTTGCCAATAGCGTTCTTTACCCACATGCTCACAACAGAGCACACCCACCACTTTTCCTGAAATGCGCAAAGGCGCATCCAGCATCGCGCCAATGCCCAGAGGCTTCAAATAATTTTCGGAAAATTCTCTGGTGGCAGAATCATGGAAGGCATCGCTGGCAGCAATACAGCGATCATCTTCAATGTTACGGAAATAGGAGGGAAAATCAGCCGCATAAATAACCGCCGTCGAGGTGTGGTCGCGTTCGCTGCGTCGAAATAAATCCTGACACTCAATTTTTTCCCGGCTTTCATCAAACAGCCAGAAACTTACCCGTTCGACCTGCAAAGTACGCGCGACGATCTCAGTGGTATAGGCCAGTAATTTTTCTAATTTACCCTGCTGGTTAAAACGACTACGGGAAAGCTGCAACAAGGCATTCTGCTGTTCACGCAGACGGCTGTTAATAACATCCAGATCACTCCAGTGTTTCTGCTGCTCAATCAGCCGCTTTGCAACACCAGTGATAGAGCGCTGATGACCTTCCACGTCGATGTTCGTCAGCGTCTTAAATAAATACTCAACGCCACCATCAGCGGTGTTGATTCTGGCATGAAACTCATTCACCCCCTGACGCAGGGTGTCATCTATAGCCTGTTTGACGATATACCGATCACCCTCAACGATAATATCCAGTAATTTATGGCCGCGTAATTCAGCCGGACCCCGACCACTTATCTGTTCAAAATCAGGATTCCACTGCAATAACTGACCATCACTGTTCAGCGTATAATAAAGCCCGGTAGATTGATGAGTAACATTTTCGGTAATTTCCGGTGACTGCGACATAGCTGACTGCCCAACCTTGTTTTTTTAATCAATAAACCATCCCGCAGCAAGCTGGCAAGATATTAGCTGTAGATTCGCCTTTAGACGAGCGAGTGCTGCTCGTGGTATCCGAAGGGTAGAAGCCGCACCTACAAAGATGTCTCCGCTGCAAACAACAAGAAATTAAACCCAATGGAGATTAAAACATCACCCGCGCTTTATGCAGGTTTCACAGTTATCGGCAAAGTCTGGAAATTAATGAGGAAATTTTGAGCAACCAGAGCCATTGGCAGAAGTGCCATGACCATGTTTTGGGGAGAGTCGAGAATAAAAAGCTTTAACTAGAATAGCTTACAATACAATAGAGACATTAGACATTAGACATTAAAACGAAAATGCATAACATCACCGTCGAGCACCGTATAGTCTTTACCTTCCAGGCGCAGCTTGCCCGCTTCTTTAGCACCGGCTTCACCCTGATACTGAATAAAGTCGTCATAGCTCATGACCTCGGCGCGAATGAAGCCTTTCTGGAAATCGGTATGAATCACACCAGCAGCCTCAGGGGCAGTGGCACCATTTTTGACTGTCCAGGCACGAACTTCTTTTACGCCGGCGGTAAAATAAGTCTGTAGCCCCAGCAAAGTGTAACCCGCACGAATCACCCGATTCAAACCCGGCTCATCCAGCCCCATTTCATCAAGAAATTCTTTCAGATCAGCTTCATCCAACTCAACCATTTCCGCTTCAATCGCTGCACAGACCGGCACCACGGGTGCACCTTCGGCTTCGGCATACTTCACTACTATGTCGAGTAAGGGGTTATTTTCAAAGCCGTCTTCAGCAACGTTAGCAATAAACATGGTGGGTTTGGCGGTGAGTAAAAACAAATCGCGGATCTGCAACATTTTCTCAGCATCCAGTCCCAGCGTGCGTACCGGCTCGCCTTTATCCAGATGGGCTTTTACTGATTCCAGTACGGCCAGTTTAGCGATGGCTTCTTTATCACCGGAGCGGGTCATTTTCGTAGCTTTGACTATCGCTTTCTCAACCGAATCCATGTCCGCCAATGCCAGTTCCGTATTGA
>CAZNRP010000085.1:6057-9945 GCA_964575555.1 uncultured Thiohalophilus sp.
TTGAAGAGAGTGGACTTGCCGACGTTAGGCAGGCCGACGATACCGCATTTAAATCCCATTTTTTTAATTCCAGGTTGCTAGTAGCGAGGGACGAGGATGGGTAACATCCAGCCCTTTTCCACTGAATATATTTTATTTCATACCGACATGAGCGCGGAAACCAGAAAGCACATGTACGACTGAAGTCGTACCTACACACTATGTAATTGATTCATCGCCTTCTGCATGTCACCTTCCACCACCATCGGTAGTACTGACAACGCCCGCTCAATCGCGCGATCGATTTCGATTTTGTCATCGATGGAGGTTTTTTTCAGCACATGGCCATGTACTTTACTTTTGTTGCCGGGATGACCGATGCCCAGTCGCAGGCGCATAAAACCGTTGCCGCCCATGCGACTGATAATGTCGCGCAAACCATTGTGACCACCGTGGCCACCGCCCTGTTTAAGACGGGCAACACCGGGGGCAAGATCCAGATCATCATGCACGACCAAAATATGCTCCAGCGCAATCTTATAGAACTGCGCCAGTGCGAGCACGGCCTGACCACTGTTATTCATGAAGGTGTCGGGCTTCAGCAGCCAGACTTCCTCACCGGCCAGAGGCATCCTTGCAATCTCGCCGTAAAATTTCTTCTCGGTACGAAAGGGTACCGATACATTCAGTTCTTGCAGAAACCAGAAACCGGCGTTATGCCGCGTATGCTCATATTCCGGGCCGGGATTCCCCAGTCCAACTATCATATGTACACGCGCAGACAACGCCAGTCTCCAATAGGCCTACAGACTTATTCGTCGCCGCCTTCCGTTACGACTTCAGCTTCAGCTGCTTCATCATCATCTTCGTCAGTTTCTTTGCCGCCACGAGCCATGTGAATGCTGACAATGGCCGGATCATGGCCTTCACCATGAGTCAGCTCAACGGCTTCAACACCGGCTGGCAGGGTAATTTCTGACAGGTGAATTGAGCCATCCAGTTCCAGTGCCGCCAGATCGATTTCAATGAACTCAGGCAGATCTTTTGGCAGACAGGAAATTTCAATTTCAGTCTGACTATGACTGACAAGACCACCTTCTTTTACGCCCGGTGCATCTTCTTCATTGAGGAAATGCAGCGGTGCATGCAGACGAAGTTTTTCATTCGCACTAACGCGCAGCAGATCCATGTGCATAATCACCGGCTTACTAGGGTGACGCTGCAGATCTTTAAGAATAGCCTGCTCTTCATTCTTGCCCTGTTTAATGGTCAGAATATGTGAATAAAAAGCTTCGTTTTCCAGCGAATGCATCAAGGTATTATGTTTGACGGAAATGGAAACAGGATCTTTACCTGAACCATAAATGACAGCAGGCACCATACCCGTACGACGCAGGCGGCGGCTCGCACCTTTCCCCAGATCCGTACGTGGTTCTGCTTCTATAACAAAATTATTACTCATGGTGTATCTCCAAAATAAAAAATAAACTATCAACCGAAGCTGATATAAATACCTGCCACCGCGACCAGGGGCAGGTTGGGTGCTGGCTTAAGGCCAGCTCAATTAGCCTCAGTTGATCGAAATTAATCGACGAACAGAGAGCTTACTGATTCTTCATTACTGATGCGGCGCATAGTCTCCGCCAGCAATTCGGCAATACTTAATTGCCTGATTCGTTTACACTCACGCGCAGCAGGGGACAATGGAATGGTATCAGTCACAACCAATTCATCCAGCTGTGAGGCGTTGATATTCTCCATCGCCGCGCCCGAGAGCACCGGATGAGTACAGTACGCGACAACGTGTGACGCGCCCTTCTCTTTCAAGGCTCCAGCGGCTTGACAAAGGGTGCCAGCGGTGTCCACCAGATCATCCACAATCACACAGGTACGACCATCAACATCACCGATGATATTCATCACCTTGGCCTCATTAGGCCGGGGCCGACGTTTGTCGATAATCGCCAGATCAGCATCATCCAGCCGTTTAGCCAATGCTCGGGCGCGAACTACCCCGCCTACATCCGGTGACACCACCATTAAATTAGAATATTTCTGTCGCCAGATATCGCCCAGCAAAATCGGTGAGGCATACACATTGTCCACCGGAATATCAAAAAAACCCTGGATCTGATCGGCATGCAAATCGACGGTGAGGACACGGTCAGTTCCCGCAACCCCAATCATATCGGCGACCAACTTGGCAGTAATCGGCACCCGTGCCGAACGCGGACGTCGATCCTGACGTGCATAACCAAAATACGGTATCACAGCGGTGACTCGTGCCGCCGATGAACGGCGCATGGCATCGACCATGACCATTAATTCCATCAGGTTGTCATTGGTCGGTTCACAGGTCGGCTGCACGATAAACACATCCCGCCCACGGACGTTTTCCATGACTTCAGCCATGACTTCGCCATCACTGAACTTACCTACCAGCGCCTTGCCCAACGGCATATTCAAGCGCGCAGCTATCTCCTGAGCCAGATGCGGATTTGAATTTCCCGCAAACACCATCATGCTGTCAGCCACGACTTCCCCCGTCAGGATTAATACTTAATTACCAAGACAATCAAACAGCCGCTGCACAATGCAACCGCCTCAAATATGGCTGGCCCTGGAGGGCTCGAACCTCCAATGACAGGATCAAAACCTGTAGTGTTACCATTACACCAAGGGCCAATATTTTTTACTTTCCCAACTCACGCTGCCCGTATCCGGCGCGCTTATTTCAAGCTTTCCCGACAAACGCCGCCAGTGATGCCTTCAACGGAGACTGGTTCAGTCCCTGCGCCACAAACCCCCGCCACTGCACACTCAAATCTAGATAAGCCGAACGCGCAGCCGACTCAGATTCAAATGCGGCAAACACACAGGCACCGGTGCCGGTCATTCTTGCTGGCGCATATTCTCCCAGTGCCGATAATGCTGAATCCACCTCAGGATATTGCTCCCGCACCCGAGGTTCACACACATTCAGTACGGTAGCGCCCACAAGAAAGTCGCGTATTGTAATCGCTGGGCAATCGCGCCGCAATTGCGGATCAGCAAAAACACTGGCAGTTGAGACATTAATTGCAGGAATCAGCACCACAAACCAGACTTGCGGCAGTTCTACCGGCGTTAAGGCCTCTCCCACGCCCTCCGCCCAGGCCGCCTGGCCCTGCACAAAAACCGGCACATCGGCACCGAGTTGCAGGCCCAGTTGCGCCAGTTCATCCTGACTTAAACCCGTATTCCAGATGGCATTTAACGCAACCAGAGTGGTGGCCGCATCCGAACTCCCGCCTCCCAGACCGCCCCCCAGAGGTAATATTTTCTCCAGTTCAATCTCCACACCGAGTTTAGTCTTTGTTTGTTGCTGCAACAGACGTGCGGCTCGCAGAATAAGATCCGCCTCTTCGGTAACTCCGGGGAAGCTATAAGCTCGCCGAATATCACCATCTTTGCGGGGATAAAAGCGCAATATATCCGCATAATCCAGAAACTGGAAAACCGTCTGCAAATTATGAAAACCATCCTCACGCCGCGAGGTGATATGCAAAAACAGATTGAGCTTGGCCGGCGCAGGCCAGTTGATAATATCAGAGTCAGTATTCACGCGGCTATTGAAACACAGGCAGTGAGGATAGAAAACCAGGCTACGAGGCGAAGACAGGGCAAGAGCATTTAAATCACACGAAAATTCACTGAAAAATGGATCTTTTCGCAAATATTGACTCTCCCCATGCCGGAATGACGGGATACTTATTAATCGTTGCATAAGTATTTGCACTATAACCCTTTCTCCCTCTAGGCTGTCTCTTGGTATTGGTTATGTAGGTTTGACTTCAGTCAAACCTTACATATAGAACCTGTCATCTATTTGAACCAACCGTTTGTCCTGAGCTTTGTCGAAGGAAGCTT
>CAZNRP010000086.1:0-2778 GCA_964575555.1 uncultured Thiohalophilus sp.
TTCTAAATATGACTGACTAATTTAGCATTGGGAAGGATTTCCTGAACTGCCCCTGCAATTTCTGCGGCAAGATTTAATCGGGGTTTAACCGATACCCACAATAAATTCAGTTTTATATTCAACTCGGCAAAGACCACACTGTCACTGAATCTGGCCAGAGCCGCATGCAACTCATTCATCATTGCCTGAATAAAATGTTGTGGCTTATCTTTAAGTCCCGGAATTAACACCATGAAATCACTCAAAAAGCGACCATTCTCATCCACCGTTGGCACGCGTTTGCGTAGGGGCTCAGAAGCATCAAGCAGCGGGTAAATACTATAGCGTGGTAAATTCATAGTACGTCACTTTCATATATACAGTTAAATATGATTTTTAAATTAGAGTGTAAACCATATAATAGAGCGGCGACAGTACTGTACTACCCCGACATTAATCACCCCTCCTGTATACCCGTGACACCTGATTTTTTACGAATGCTCTCATTCAGCCAGTCACTAATATGAACACATATCACATCTTCTGACTGATAACCCGACGTAATGGTATGTTGGCCTGTATCATCTACGGCCAAAAGTGTAGGAAAGCCGGTCACCCCGACCTGTTTAGTAATTGCAAAATGTTTTTGTGTTTCCGCAACAAGCTCACTTTGCTCAAATAATCGGTTAAATTTTTCCCGGTTAATCCCAAATTCCTGCGCTTCTGCACTGAGTACATCTTGATCAGTAATGTCATGGTTATCGCAATAAAAGGCTTTCTGCAAATGACGGAGAAAAGCCAGTGTGGATCCCGGTTCATGTTGTTGTACCAACACGATCGCTCGACAAGCTGGCTCGGTATTGTAAACAAATTCTTCTCTGTCAAAAAAATGAAAATCAAATTCAGCCCCGGATAATTTCGCCACATCCTGCCAGTGTTCTTTAAGATCTTCTTTTGCCGATGGGTCAAGTACTTTACTCGCGCCTGCATATAATCCGCCCATCATGAGTCTAATCGGTAACTGTGCTGAAAATTTATCCTGCACTTTCTGTATCACTTTTGAAAAACCCCAGCACCAGGAACACATAGGATCGGCAAAATAAATTAATCCTCGCGGCATCGTTTCTTCTCCATGTATTAATCGTTGCATAAATATTATTTCTGGTTCCCACGGTCTCCGTGGGAATCCCTATATCGCATCACTTTGTTACCCTCGTATGCATTCCCACGCAGAGCATGGGAACGAGGTTTTTTAATCTTACTACTGTGCCCCTTCTTATCCCTTTGGAGAAGCGGGGATAACATAAATATAATGATTAATAGCTACGATCGAAGTCAAACCTTGATATTCAACTCCGTCGCCAGGCATGGAAACGTGCGACCCATTGCAACAGCCTCGCAGGCGCATGAGATTTTTTCCAGTTACCCGCCACATATTTATTGGCTTCACTCCAGGTGGGATAAATATGAATCGTCGATAAAATTTTATTTAGCCCTAAATTATGGCGCATTGCACTAACAAATTCGGCAATCAACTCAGCGGCATGTTCACCGACTATAGTTGCTCCAAGAATTTTATCCTTGCCCGGTACAGTTAATACTTTTATAAACCCATGCGCTTCGCTATCGGTTATTGCCCGATCCAGATCGTCCAGTTCGTAGCTTGTAACTTCATATTCCATACCCTGTGCTTTTGCTTCCTGTTCATTTAAACCTACGCGGGCAACTTCCGGATCGGTAAAGGTGGCAAAGGGGATCACTGAATAATCTATACGAAATTTTTTAAATGGACTAAACAGCGCATTCACTGAAGCATACCAGGCCTGATGTGCCGCCACATGCGTAAACTGATAAGGCCCAGCCACATCACCACAGGCATAAATATTAGGGTAATTAGTTTGCAGAAATGTATTTACTTCAATCGTGTTACGCGCGCTAATTTTAACCCCCAGCTCTTCCAGACCGAAACCACTTATATTGGCGCTGCGCCCAAGGGCGACAAGAAGTTGGTCAAATTCAATCTCGACCTCCTTACCTGCATGTTCCGCCACGAGAATTTTTCGGTCTCCTTCCTGCTTAAAACATTTTGGCTTGTGTGTCAGACGCAGATCAATGCCTTCATCTTTAAACTGCCGGGCAACATAGGCGGATACCTCTTCATCCTCCCGGCTCATTAATCGCGAGCCACGCTGAACCATAATAACTTTTGAATCTGACTCCACCCCAAAGCGGGCAAAACTCTGTGCCAGCTCACAGCCAATAGGCCCACCGCCCAATATCAGCAAACGCTTTGGTAGTTCACGTAATTTCCAGACGTTATCGGAAGTCAGGTATTCCAGCTTATCAAGTCCAGGAATAGCCGGTATTGTGGGCCGAGCTCCGGTGGCAATAATAATAGTGCGTGCGGTTAAAGTCTGTCCGTTTACTTCAACGGCATAAGGAGAACTCAGTCTTGCCTGGCCTTCGATTATTTCCACGCCCAGCTTCGTGTAGCGTTCGATAGAATCATGCGGTTCAATCTTTGCAATTACGCTTTGTACCCGTTGCATGATCCGGGAAAAATCAAACTCAAGCCTTGCTGAGTCAAAGCCAAACTCCTGCGCCCGTCGGCTTTGTGCTATAAATCGCGCCGAGCGAATTAAAGCCTTGGACGGCACGCAACCGGTATTAAGGCAATCCCCTCCCATTTTATGTTTTTCTATCAGCGTAACTTTTGCCTTCACAGCTGCGGCTATATAGGCTGCCACCAGTCCCCCTGAACCTGCGCCAATGACGATTAAATTACGATCAAACTTGCGC
>CAZNRP010000086.1:2878-9828 GCA_964575555.1 uncultured Thiohalophilus sp.
ACGTGCACCTTAGGCACTTCCTTTGGTCGCCCACCCTACCCGCTATAAATAAAGACCACAAAGTTCAGCTTTATCTTTCCCTCGATACAGATAAAATAGTTATATGCTGAATACTGAATTTTTCAACCACGACCCCCAGACTCTTGCCCGTGCCCTGCTTGGCAAGATCATTCGCCACCGTTATCGCAACATCTGGCTGTCCTGTCGCATCATCGAAACCGAGGCTTATTATCTGCATGAGAAGGGCAGTCACTCTTCGCTGGGTTATACCGAAAAACGCAAAGCCATGTTCATGCCGGCGGGAACCATTTATATGTATTTCGCACACGGCCATGACTCATTAAATATAAGCGCAAAAGGTAAAGGCAATGCGGTGCTGATAAAATCCGCCTTTCCTTATTTTGATCCTCTTTCTCCGGAGAAAAATCTGGCTATTATGCAAAAACTTAATCCTGTTAAAAATAGCCGTCAAGTAAGGCCAAAAGAAAAACTCTGTGCCGGGCAAACCTTGTTATGTCGTGCGCTAGATCTAAAAGTCAGCGACTGGAATCAAAAGGCCTTTGATCCGGCTATTTTTTATTTTGATGAGGTGGGTAAACAGCCAACCCAAGTTATCCAGACCACTCGCCTGGGTATCCATCCCGAACGTGACGCCCACCTCATGTATCGTTTTATTGATTATGATTTTGTAAAATATTGCACTTGCAATCCACTTACTCGGCGCAAAGCCAAAGAGGGCAGGGATTATGTATCTACTACTTGCTGATCTGCTGGTGCTGATTCACTTTCTGTTTATCGTCTTTGTTCTGTTGGGTGGCATCCTGCTACTCAAATGGAAAAAATTGATCTGGCTGCACCTGCTGGCCTTACTTTGGGGTATATTTATTCAATTCAGCGGCTGGATTTGTCCACTAACGCCACTGGAAATCCAGCTACGACGACTGGCGGGGGCAGATCTTTATCAAGGTGGATTTATTTCCCATTATCTAGTGCCGCTAATTTATCCGCCCGGACTTACCCCGGACTCACAGTGGCTGCTGGGAGGGATTCTGATTGCAGTGAATATCACCATTTATAGTTTATTGTTTATCAGCAGACAAAAAAGAAAGACATCACTCTGATGCTTTTCGTCGTAGCACATCGATCACCTCGACCGTTTGTGGTCGCACATCACGCCAGAGATAAAAAGATTCCGCTGCCTGCTCTACTAACATGCCAAGGCCATCGAAAACCTTATCGGCTCCCTGTTGCTCGCACCAGCGCATAAAGGTAGTTGGCTCACTGCCATACATCATGTCATAACAGGCACCGCCACTGGCGATAATGCCCTCAGGCAAGGGCGGTAATTCACCCTGTAAACTAGCGGCGGTCGCATTGATTATAAGATCAAAGGATTCACCGCCCAGCACATCATAACCACAACCAAGTGTCTTTCCCTGATCGGCAAAACTATCGGCCAGATCTTTTGCTTTTTCAGCAGTGCGGTTAACAATAGTTAATTGCGCGGGTTGCTGATTCAATAGCGGTAAAAGTACGCCTCGTGCCGCCCCACCTGCCCCCATCAAAAGAATGCGCGTATTTTTTAATGCCAGTTTTTTATTGTCGATTAAATCCCGCACCAGACCCACGCCATCGGTGTTGTCACCGATGATTTTTTTATCCTTTAAGATTAGTGTGTTGACCGCCCCCGCACGTTCGGCGCGTTCACTGCGTTCATCTGCCAGGTTCCAGGCTTCCTGTTTAAAGGGCACGGTGATATTCAAGCCCTTGCCACTACTAGCGATAAAATTACCCACCGCCTGTTCAAAGCCACCAAGATCAACATGGATGGCCGTGTAATTAATCGCCTGTTGTGTTTGCTCTGCAAACTGGGCATGAATCGCAGGGGACTTACTGTGACCGATGGGGTTACCCATTACCGCGTAGTCATCTACCTTTGGAGAAAAATCAAAAATGTCAGTCATGTTATTTTTTCAGTGATGAATAGTTAATACAGCTGGTGGGCACAAAACCGTGCCCACCCTACAGAACTGTTGGGCTTCCATATATTGCTCTTTATTGAGCACCGTCATTCCTGTAGGTTGGTGCTGAGCAACGCGAAGCCCAACAATTAGCTTTGCAACCACTCGGCCACTCGTTTGGCAAAATAGGTGAGCACACCATCGGCTCCTGCACGTTTAAACGCTAGCAGGGATTCCATGATCACCGCTTTTTCATCCAGCCAGCCGTTTTGCGCAGCAGCCATAATCATGGCGTATTCACCGCTGACCTGATACGCATAGGTTGGTGCAGCGTACTGATCTTTTACCCGGCGTACAATATCAAGATAGGGCATGCCAGGTTTAACCATAATCATATCGGCACCTTCTTCGAGATCCAGCCCCACTTCCCACAGGGCTTCATCACTGTTGGCGGGATCCATCTGATAGCTGTATTTATTGCCTCCGCCAAGGTTGGCGGCAGAGCCCACAGCATCACGAAAGGGGCCATAAAAACTGGAGGCATACTTGGCGGAATAAGCGAGAATGCGGGTGTGAATATAGCCACCGGCTTCTAGCGCATCACGAATACGACCGATACGACCGTCCATCATGTCGGAAGGGGCAACCACATCGGCACCCGCCTCGGCATGAGACAATGCCTGCTTGACCAGCACATCAACAGTTTCATCATTGAGCACATAACCGGCCTCATCGATCAAGCCGTCCTGCCCATGAGTCGTAAAAGGATCCAACGCCACATCGGTGATCACACCCAGATCGGGAAAGCTCTCTTTCAGAGCCCGTACCGCACGTTGCGCCAAACCCACCGGATTAAATGCTTCACGCGCATCTTCGGTTTTCACCTCAAGCGGGGTCACCGGAAACAGTGCCACTGCCGGTATGCCCAGGGCCACCAGTTGTTCTGCTTCGATCAACAACTCATCAATACTGAGCCGTTCTACTCCGAGCATAGAGGCCACGGCTTCGCGCTGCTTCTGACCTTCGAGTACGAACATGGGATAAATAAGATCGTCGACGCTGAGCTGGGATTCGCGCATCAGGCGGCGGGAAAAATTATCGCGGCGCATCCGCCGCATGCGAACCCGGGAAAATTGACCCCGGCTGGTATCAGGTGCCGTCACCGCAATTACTCCTGCAATTCAATAAAATAAAAGAAACGATTTAACCTACTAAATAGACTAAAATCAGATAATAAGCTCAGCATACTTTAATTGATTCACGAAATAAATGACCAGCCTTATGCCAAATAAATACGCCTTGCTCACAGGCATCCTTCTGATGCTTAGCCTGATTAGCAACCCGGTCTTTGCTGGCATCCCCCCGGATAAAATGCTGCAAGCCACCACCAATAAAATGGTTAAAGCCCTGCAGAATAATCATGAAGCCATCCAGCGGGATCATCGGGTTTTATACGCGCTGATTGAAGATATTCTACTGCCACGCCTCGACATCATCACCGCCTCCCGCTCAGTACTCGGCAAGCACTGGAAAGCGGCCAGCAAGGAACAGAAAATTCGCTTCGTCCATGCCTTTCGTAATTTATTGGTTCGTTTTTATTCTTCGGCCCTGGCCGAATACCTCTCCGATCATAAAATCGAATCCAACTTCATCACCTACCTGCCCCTGCGTGAATCAATAGATCAAAAACGCCTCACGGTGCATGCCGTCGTCCATCCACCTCGCGGTGACAAAGTGAGCATACGGTACCGCATGCGCCATACCAACAAAGGCTGGAAAATTTATGATATCGCCGTGGCCGGAATCAGCGTGATCAGTACCTATCGCACCAGCTTTGCCAGTGAGATTCATCAAAAGGGGCTAGAAGCCTTCATCAGCTCTATAGAAAAACGCAATACCGCTTTGCTCAATGCAGTGAAAAATAAAGCCACCCTGGTTTCAACCCCTCCATAACACCTGTCGGTACGACTTCAGGATTCCCACGATGCTCAGCTGCAACCATTTCCTTAATTTTTACCCCTTTTTCTATCTCCGGGGCTTTGCGGTACAATCCATCATCGAATTCTAATGTTCAGGAGCACAATGTGGATCAATACCGAGGCACTACCGTCCTTTCCGTTCGTCGCGGCGATCATGTCGTCATCGGCGCTGACGGTCAGGTAACACTGGGCAACACGGTGATGAAGGGCAATGCCCGCAAAGTACGCCGCCTGTATCACGATAAAGTGATTGCCGGATTTGCCGGTGGCACCGCCGATGCCTTCACCCTGTTTGAATATTTTGAGCAAAAGCTGGAAAAACATTCCGGCAAGCTAGTGCGCGCCGCCGTGGAAATGGCCAAAGACTGGCGTACCGACCGAGGCCTGCGGCGAATGGAAGCCCTGCTCGCCGTGGCCGATTCAGAAGCCTCTCTGATTATTTCCGGCAATGGTGATGTCATTGAGCCGGAGCAAAGCCTGATGGCCATCGGCTCCGGTGGCCCCTTTGCGCAGAGTGCCGCCCGCGCCCTGCTGGAAAATACTGAGCTCAGCGCCCGGGAAATTACCGAGAAGGCCTTGAATATTGCCGGTGATGTCTGCATCTATACCAATCACAATCTAGTCTTCGAAGAACTCTAACCCCCCAGGAACCCGTCACCCATGTCTCAGATGACGCCCCGTGAAATCGTTCAGGAACTGGACAAACACATCGTTGGACAAGCTAATGCCAAGCGCGCCGTGGCCATCGCTCTGCGTAACCGCTGGCGACGCAGCCAGCTCGATGAAGAGCTGCGCAACGAAATTACCCCAAAAAACATTCTTATGATCGGCCCCACCGGGGTCGGCAAAACCGAGATTGCCCGCCGCCTGGCCAAACTGGCCAATGCACCGTTTCTAAAAGTTGAGGCAACCAAATTTACCGAAGTGGGCTATGTTGGGCGCGATGTAGACTCTATCATTCGCGATCTTGCTGACATATCCTATAAACTAACCTTAGAGCAGGCCACCCGAAAAGTCCGGCAACGGGCTGAAGATGCCGCTGAAGAACGTATTCTGGACATCCTCCTACCCCCGGCTCGCGGCTTTGGCGAAGAAACAGATACGAGCACCGAAGACAAAGAAAACTCCACCCGGCAGAAATTCCGCAAGAAACTGCGCGAAGGTTCCCTGGACGACAAGGAAATTGAACTCGAGATCAGCACACCCAGCGTAGGGGTAGAAATCATGGCCCCCCCCGGAATGGAAGAAATGACCAGCCAGTTGCAGGGCATGTTCCAGAACCTCGGCAACAAAAATGCCAGTCAACGCAAGCTACCTATTCATCAGGCCTTAAAACATCTGATCGAAGAAGAAGCCGCGAAACTGGTGGATAACGACAATATCAAGGAACAGGCACGTATCAATGTCGAACAAAACGGCATTGTGTTTCTGGATGAAATGGACAAAATTGCCAAGCGCGGGGAATCCAGCGGCGGGGCTGATGTTTCCCGTGAAGGCGTACAACGCGACCTCCTGCCACTGGTAGAAGGTTCCACCGTTACCACCAAGCACGGCATGATCAAAACCGATCACATACTCTTTATTGCCTCCGGTGCTTTCCATGTCGCTAAACCATCCGATTTAATTCCCGAGCTACAGGGACGCTTCCCGATCCGGGTTGAACTTGAAGCTCTGAGTGCGGAAGACTTCGTGCGTATCCTCACCGAACCAGATGCCTCACTCACCATGCAGTACTGTGCCCTGATGGGAACCGAAGGAGTCAACATCGACTTTACCGATGACGGGGTTGAACGCATGGCCAATATTGCCTGGCAGGTAAATGAAAAAACCGAGAACATTGGAGCCCGCCGTTTACATACCATCATCGAGCGCCTGCTAGAAGAAGTATCTTTCCGTGCACCGGATATGGCCGGTGAAAAGATTCAAATCAACGCCGAGTATGTAAATGACAATCTTGGTGAGCTGGCTGAAGATGAAGATTTAAGCCGTTATATATTATAAAAACCTACATTATTTAGAGAGATAAACCATGTCTGACACAATCAAACCTACTGATATTAATTTCCACAAAGTTTCACACGTATTGGAAATTACATTCAAAGACGGCAGTCATTTCAACCTGCCCACCGAATACCTGCGCGTATTCTCACCTTCAGCAGAAGTTCAGGGGCACGGCCCCGGCCAGGAAATACTGCAAATTGGCAAGCAAGATGTCAATATCAACAAAATTGAACAAGTCGGCAACTACGCCGTACAACTCTACTTTGATGACAACCACGACACCGGCATCTACTCCTGGGGAACGCTCTATGAGCTCGGCAAAAACTACGAAAGCCGCTGGCAAGGTTATCTCGACAGACTCAAGGAAGCGGGGCACGAACGGCCAGAGCCAACATATCAGCAAAATTAATCCCATTAAAAGGGACAGATTTATTTAGGGTGAATGTCCGCAACTTATCGAGGTTGCGAGTTTCAATCCATGCACCTGTGAAGGCGCGACCATAACGCCCATATGCAGGACAGACGAAAGTGGCGCGACTTTTTGCAAAAGCCGTGACAGCTTTGCCAGTCTGCCTGAATGAGTTTGTTGGATTTATTTTTTATATTGATAACACCAATTTTAAGCCATCATTCAACAGCTCAACTTGCTTGTTTGTTAATTTACCTACTTTGTCTGTTAAAAATAACTTGTCTATTGTGATGAGTTGAGAAATATTGACCACCGAGGATCGAGATAAACCGGAGCCTTTTTTTGGAAGTTCAAAGTTACCGGGGGCATCCGATAATCGAATATTTGAAGTGATAACAGCAACTAATACTGTTTTGATTTTGCTTGAATTAAAATCATTTGAAGATATAACAACAACGGGTCGTCTAAACCCTGGCTCTGAACCTTTAGGATCTTCTAGTGATGCCCACCAGATTTCCCCTCTTTTCACTCCCAATTTTCCTTTGGAATTGAACGAAATTGCATGGATGAAATATCTTCTTCCATTTCTGAGTCTATAGA
>CAZNRP010000087.1:0-9670 GCA_964575555.1 uncultured Thiohalophilus sp.
GACAGCCCAGAGGGAGAAGGGGTTATAGTGCAAATACTTATGCAACGATTAATAACTTTATATTCGTCATGCTGGCGAAGGCCAGCATTCAGTAAGTCATTGAAACCACTGGATTCCGGCCTTCGCCGGAATGACGGCAGAGCTTGCTGAGAATTCATGTCTCAATTTCTCACATTACACTATAGGTTAGCAATACAACGCGTTCTAGCTCGGAAAATATTTATAAACGGGACAGCAGTGACATTATATATTAAAATTTCATGTTAATTGGTCATATACACTCATTCGTTATAATTTCCACTTAAACACATCCTTTATCACAGACCAGCGTGGTTTTTGTGCTTTAGGGTTTTTACCTAATATCCAGTAATCATAGACTTTCTGCTGAAATCCATTTTCTCTTTTAAGATCCAGCCAGGTATTGATAAACTGCACGTACTCTAAATTTCCCTTGGGCAGGGCAAAACCTACAGGTACTCTAAGCTTTAATCCTTTTGGTATCATTGCGGTATATTCTGGATACAACATTGCCCATGCTGAACCGGCTTCTGCTGAATAAACAAAGGCATCAACATCGTTATATTGCCCTCTAAAAAACCCTCTTGGACCGTCTATGGTTATTATTTTTGCAGTGGGAAAATATTTGCGTATTATATTTTTATAATAATCACTTCCCATACTGGTAACGCCTAAATTTAAATTCTTCATCATATTGATATCTTCAACACTGGAGAATAGATCTCTTTTCGAGTCCAGCATAATAAAACCTGCAGTGTGATAGGTATAAGATTTACTAAATGCCATATCAAGTGCACGCATTGGGGTAATTGCCTTACCGCCTATTGATAAATCAATACTTCCATCTTCCAGCGCAAGCGCCTCAGCATCTGTTTTTGCTAGACGAATCAACTCTATTTTTATATTTAGGTTATTAGCCAGTTCATGCACCATTTCGATTTCGTAGCCTACTACCTCATTTTTCTCATTTCGAAAAGCGTAAGGTAGGGTGTCAGAAAAGTAGGCAACCCGTATAGAACCACGTTCTCGGATGATATCCAGCCGTGATCTTTGCTGATCTTCTTCGCTAAGCGGAATAAGCTCTTCAAAATTTTCTACTTTTGCTTTTTGTCCCATTAAGGTCATTGATTCAAAAGCTCTAACACCGGTGTACTCATAAGGGATCAGGTGTATCAGAACCATGCCAGTTAGCAACATCACGCCTACAGTCACGCCTAAATGAAGGCCGATAGCCTGTGCCATTCGATCCCACTTTAATTTTTTTAAAACAGCGGAGGCCACAAGTAAGGTAACAACAAATCCATGTAGTGCCGCCAGGCCGGTAGCGAAACGTGCGGTTACTACGCTACCCAGTAAATAAAGCTGAAACTGATCGGCGGGTAGTCCAAAAAAATCCAGCATAAAGGGAATAGCAACCGCCATACTCCCAAAAGCCGTTAATGCGCCCATGGTGATATAAGAGGGATATTGTTCTATTCCCAGTGGTGAGCCTACATACCAGGCGGAAAACAGGATGAAACCGAGCCCCAACAGGGTGCCGGTGCTGGGAAAACTATATGCGGTGGGTACCAGCACATCGATGGTTGATCGGGTTTCTTCACAATCCATATCGTGTTTTATCAACAGCTCTTTGCAGCGTTCGACAATCATGGGGAGTACCACCAGAACGGTGCCCGTTGCCAAAGCGGTAATCACGGCTTCACCGGCTGTCGATAATATTTCACGGTAACTAAAGGGCGTTGCCCAATGAATAATAAGGGGCAATAAAATAAAACCTAGCAATGCTGCTGCTAATAAATAGACCCATAAAAACACTTGCAAACGACCCAGATCTTCGACCTGCAGGGTACCTGCCGCCGAAGCAGAAATAGCAAAGATCCCCAGCGGGGCCAATTTGGCAACAAAAGACGCTACCCCCATCAGGCTGTCACTAATATTGCTGCTTAATAAGAGCAGGGTTTGTTTATTTTTAACATTGATTAAAGCGATACCCAGTAGCAGGGAAAACAAAACAACGGCAGGGACAATGGTGTTGGCAAGTGATGAAAAAATATTTGCGGGTATATATAAATCGAGGAAATTAAACTCTTTCGATTCTGTCACCAGGCTGGTACTGAAAAAGCCTGCCGTTTCCCAGTCTGGATATGCAAGCGGCAGCAATAGCAGTGTTAACATCACCGCAAGCCAGATGGTCAGAATAACCTTGACCGCTCGAATACCAATATTTGCGGCCATCTCGCTGTCCAGTTTTCCGAGACCACCGATGATAGAAACAAGTACGTAGGGTAGGACAGTCATCTGCAGCAGGCGAATATAAGCATTACCCACCATTTCCAGATTTCCCGCTGGCTCACCGACAATGATGCCGGCAGAAACCCCTAATATAAGAGCAACGACAACCCGTTGAAACGGGCTTAATTTATTATAAAATTTAACGACTATCATGGTTTGGCTCAATGTCTTTTAAAAATCATGTTCAGATATTATGCCTGATTTAAGTTACACAGTAACCGTAATATGCAGTTACCCATTACAGACAGTTTGAGCTTATTATTAGGGTCGTGCTTTTAAGTTGCCTTATTTTCTGTAACAAGTTAATTATTGGTTGACATCTATTTAGTTAGGCACTAAACATTGCCTCTAAATTATTTTTATATTTCGCTATTTTTACGCACAACTAAGACCTTGAATATATGCCCGACAAATTAGACAGCAGTTTTGGTTTTCAACAGGTCGATGCGCTAGAGCGTGAAAAACGTATTCGCCACGTATTCGAGGTCGTTGCCCGGCGCTATGATCTGATGAATGATTTCATGAGTTTTGGCATTCACCGCTTATGGAAAAAGACCCTGCTGAAAAAGGCGGATGCACAGGCCGGGCAAACTATCCTCGATCTGGCCGGGGGTACGGGTGACATTGCCAGTAAAATGGCCGCAGCAGATCGTACTGTCATGATCATTGATCCCAGCCAGCCGATGATGCAGGTTGGCCGTGAACGTGGCCAACCGCATGTGCAATGTCTGGCTGGGAGCGGCGAAGCTATTCCGCTACAGGATAATTCCGTCGATACCCTGACTATCGCTTTTGGTATTCGCAATATGACCCACCTGCAGCAGGCACTGGAGGAAATTCAACGCGTACTCAAGCCCGGTGGCCACTGCCTCTGTCTTGAGTTCTCAAAGCCTGCAGCCTGGTTGCGTCCGTTCTATAATTTATTTTCTTTTTTAGTTATCCCCCGGCTGGGTGCTCTCATCGCCCGTGAACCCGCCGCCTATACCTATCTGGTGGAATCCATTCGCCGTTTTCCCGATCAGGAGGAAATGAAACAGCTGATGGAAAAAGCAGGTTTGACCAAGGTCACTTACCGCAACCTCTCCTTTGGTATTGCCTGTCTGCACATTGCACATAAATCTAGCTAAATTCAGCACTTACGTTAAAGCATCTGAACGCTGATGCCGATATGATTATATATCAGGCAAGCCGAAAGGCTCCTTTACCGGAACAAATAACAGGTAAATCAAGTGGATGTTTCTACCCGCAAAGATGATGAATTACGCAGTATTTCGACCGTGCTCGATAGTCTTGATGCGCTGGTTTATGTCTGTGACATGGATACCTATGAAATAATTTTCTTCAACCAATATGGCAAATCTATCTGGGGCGATGCGCAAGGACGCACCTGCTGGAAAGTCCTGCAGTCAGAGCAAACTGGCCCCTGCTCATTTTGTACCAATGATCGACTCATAGATGAATCTGGCAAGTCAACCGGCGTTTATGTGTGGGAATTCCAGAACACCGTTAATGGCCACTGGTATCAATGCCGCGATCAGGCGATTCGCTGGGTCGATGGCCGCCAGGTACGAATGGAAATTGCCACCGACATCACTGAGCGTAAACAAATTGAGGACGATCTCAAACAGGCCAAAGAAATTGCTGAACAACTGGCCCGAACAGATGAATTAACCAGCTTGAATAATCGTCGCGCATTTTTTGAGCTTGGTGAAAAAACATTTCAACACGCACGACGTTTTAACAGTAGTCTTTCTCTGATCATGTTTGACCTCGATTACTTCAAAAAAATCAATGATCATCACGGTCATGCCGCCGGTGATAAAGTATTGCAGACTCTCGGAGGCTTGCTCAAACAAACCAGCCGTGAAATTGATATTATTGGACGACTTGGTGGTGAAGAGTTCGCACTTATTTTACCTGAAACAGATCTTCCCGGAGCCACTGAGCTTGCAGAAAGACTGCGACAGAATGTTTCCCGCCTGCTAATTAAATTGGGCAATACTGATATTAAATTCACAATCAGCATTGGCATCGCTGAGCTTCAGGCTGAAAATATAACGCTGGATGATTTACTTCTTCAGGCTGACAATGCACTTTATACTGCCAAAGGAAAAGGCCGCAACTGTATTGAACCTTCTGGCAAATAAGATAACTCATTCATATAGACTAACGATGTCAGAAACAGAATCACACCCCCTGAAACACTGGCTGGATAAAACAGCCGCCGCACAGCCTGAGTCACCTGCCATTTATATTGAAGATGAGGAAATCAGTTATCTAATCCTCAAAGACCAGGTGGATGCACTGGTAACGACGCTGACTCAAGCTGGCATTAAAATGGGAAGTCATCTTGCTCTGGTGACACGTTCTGCCCGTATCGTCGCACTGGTGGCCTACGCCGCCCCGCACATGGGCATCACCTTCTTACCTCTGGATCCGAATTTACCGGAAAAATGGCAGGCCAGTCTCTTGCAGCAGGCCGGTATTGAACATGTCCTCTGTGATAATGAGATCAGTGAGGACTGGAGCCCGGATGTCAACGTCATTACCATTGGCCAGTTGCTATTACAGCAGTTCACTCTGGGTAACATTTCAGTGGAAGCTCACACGTCAATCTATACACCATTGATGCTGGCTACCAGCGGCTCTACTGATATCCCGAAAGTTGTTTTATTAAGCCCGGAAAATATCATCACATCGGTGCAAAGTGCGAACCATTATTTGCAACTGCAACAAAATGATCTGTGGCTGAACTGCATGCCCCTGTTTCATATTGCCGGGTTGATGATTCTCTATCGCAGCATTGCCTGCGGCACCGCTGTAATCCTGCATGAAAAATTCAATGCCGGAAAAATCTGGCATGATCTACAGAAATATTCTGTCAGCCATATCTCATTGGTGCCGACCATGTTGCAGCGTTTGCTTGATCAGGCAGGCGAACACCCGCCTCCCGCCAGTCTTCGCCTGGTTGTTATCGGAGGGGCGGCACTGGAACCCGCCCTCGCACAACGAGCCTTAAAATATGGCTGGCCGCTTTATATCAGCTACGGCATGACCGAAACCAGCTCCCAGATAGCCGGTTGCCGGTTAACGAGTGATATGTTGAATGAACCCTTTGCCCTTGAGATCTACGCGGGCATTGAAATACAGATACAGGGTAATGAAAATTCCGCCGATGGCAGTGGTCAGTTGGCCCTGCGCGGTGCAGCGATCATGAGCGGCTATGCCGATTCGCAAAACCTGTCCACGCAAGCCCTGGATGCAAATGGCTGGTTGCTGACCCGTGACATTGTAAGATTGGACGACGTAGGTCGGATCATTATTCTAGGTCGTGCCGATGATGTGATTATCAGCGGTGGGGAAAATATTCATCCAGCCCAGGTTGAAGCGATTATGCTGGACTGTCCGGGTATTGATGAAATTGCGATTACCAGCAACGATAATCCTGAATGGGGACAATCACTGGTGGCTATTTATCGCGGTACAGGTAGCAAGGAAAAAATTGAACAATGGAGCCGGGATAAATTAAAAGGCAGCTGGCGACCCCGACAGTTTATCAAAATTGATGCCCTGCCCCGTTTACCGAACGGTAAACTGGATCGTCAATCATTGTCTTCTTCTATTTGATAAGCGGCTAAAGCCGACTGCAAGCCGGTCGGCATTGGCATTTTATTTTTAGTCTGCGCGTCACAGGTCACATGCACCGTTTTTATGCTGGCTACACAATTCTTTTCTTCATTCATGCCGCGATAGCCTAAGCAAAAATGATTTGCGCCGATCTTCTCAACCACCAGTTCAAGCGTAATCAAATCCGCATAATGCAGTGGCAGATGATAATCGGCTTCGGCATGAACCAGTGGCAGAATTATTTTTCCCTCATCCAGAAACTGCACTAACGGCTGCTTTATGTCAGCCATAAAGGCTTCATAAGCTTCATGTGCATAACGAAACAGATGGGCGTAAAAAACCACCCCGGCCGCATCGATGTCCTGAAAAGGAATTTTGATCGAGTGACGATAAACCATGCCTTCTCCCCTCTCCCCAACCCTATCCCCGTTGGGGAGAGGGAAATAACGGGACAAGCCGTATTAAACATTCACCATACTTTTTCGAAATCGGCCTCAGGCGGACTGATTTTCCATACAACTAAACGTCACCCGAAAACCTAGAAATTCAAAATTGGTGCGATCTTTTAAACTCTCAAAATCATCGGCGACCACACAGGCATCGATCAACCATTCACCATCAAGATTTAGGGCTCCCACATCAGAAATATTATATACACATTCCTTGCTGAACAAACTGGCCACGGTAGAGGCTATTTCTTTGCCTTCGCCTTTGCTGGTATCCCAACTCTTATGGATACGTGAACGTTCTTCATCGGATGCATTCATCCACTCTTCAACACTGATCACTGACATCACTTCCCCCTTGTAAAAATAAAATATGGATATGGCACTCATTTATGAGCAAATTGTCTGAAACCGGCTTATTATCGTATACATATATTTTGCACGGTTATTGTGCGCCGACTCAAACTAGAGTTATCTGATCTGGATCAATACCAAAACCAGCCCCGTCTGGCAAATAAATACGCCCACACGAAACCGACAACGCCGGCCCCAGATCCTCTACCAGCCAGTCGGACGTGGCTAGCCCATGGGCTAAACCAATCTCCTCACCGCTCAAAGCTGCCGCCAGATGGATGCTCGCCATCACCCCCACCGCACTGTCTACTGTGGTAGTAAGTACACACTCTATAGCGGCCGATTGAGCGGCTTCGGCCAACTCTTTGACTCTCAAAATACCACCTTCACGCATAGGCTTTAATACCACACGTCGAAGTGACGGTGAAGACAGCCAACACGAGGTCTCGAGGCTAACCAAAGACTCATCCAGTGCCAACGGAAAGGCGGCCAGCATTTGTAAATCGGCCAGAAAATCCAAACTGGAATTCACGCCAGGATCCATCAAGGGTTCTTCAATGGATTCGATGGACGCAGGCGGCAGTGCCGCACACGCACGAATAAATTGCTCGGCCTCCGCCGGGTTCCAGGCCTGATTGGCATCTAGCCGGAAACGTAGATCCGGGTATCGCTGCACCAATGTTCGCAGCTGGGCCAACTCCTCAGCCACCGCCCCAAGTCCGACTTTTAATTTAACAATGCCGTGATCAAAGTGCTGCCCGGATGACAACATCCTCGCCAGCGTCCCCGCGTTCTGATTCACCGCCACCGAGTCGCGGGCATCCGTATTTAGCCACTGCGCCACCGAAATATTTTTTTGCCGGGCAAGCAAATCAATCAGCGCCATTTCAAGCCCGCAACGTGCCGCCGGTGTCGGCAGACAGAGATCCAGCTCGGCAAGTAACGATTCCGGCTCAGCACCGTTAAATAAAGGAATACTCGCAGCCAGCTGAGCTTCGGCCTGTTGCCGGGATTCGGTTCCCGCCTCCGGCAGCGGCGCACAATCTCCCAGCCCAACATGCCCGGCTTCGTCCTGCAACTGGATTAGCCAGCCCCGGCGCTGATGAAATTCAGTCTTTGCCGTCTGCCAGGGCTGGCGTAGGGGCAGGCAATAAGGCTGCCATTGCGCCCGTATTATTTTGCCTGCTCCAGCCATGTCGGTTTACCTTTAGAACAACCAGCTCAGCGCAAACATCAGCGCCAGCAGTAATTGATACTGTGCCGTGAAGGCGAGAATACGATTGAGACCGGCATCTACCGGGGTACGCCAGAACAGACGGATAATGAACAGGGCCAGTGGTAAAGCCAGCCAGGGAAGAAAAATGCGTTGTGCCGGAATCAATGGCGGCACCAGCAACAGCGGGGTCAACAGAAGAATGGCATACAGGCGACGACTCACCCGCCGTCCCAGATAACTTACCAGTGTGCGCCGCCCGGCATCACAATCCGTTTCAAGATCGCGGTAATTATTGATCAGCAGTGCGGCGGCGGCAGGCAGGCCGATGGCTACGCCGGTGACGATGGCCGCCACACTCCAGCTGCGGGTCTGTAGGTAAGCACTGCCCGCCACCGCTATCACGCCAAAAAATATCAGCACGAAGAACTCCCCGAAAGGGCCGTAGGCAATGGGATGCGAACCGCCCGTATAGGCATAAGCGGCGGCCAGCGAAAGCAGGCCGATAATTAATATCGGCCAACCGCCCAGCCAAACCAGATAAATGCCGCATCCCAACGCCAGGGCAAGGCTCAGCCATGCCGCCTGCCGTACCCGCGCAGGCTGAATCAGCCCCTCGGCCACCACCCGCATCGGCCCAGTTCTATTGGCTGAATCGACTCCGCGTTCAAAATCTGCCACATCATTATATAAGTTCGTGCCGATCTGAATCAGCAGGGCCGCAGCCAGAGTCAATAACAAAGGCGCGAGGCTAAACAGATGTTGTTCATACCAGGCCAGCGCGGTTCCGGCCAGCACCGGTGCGATGGCCATGCTCAACGTTTTTGGACGTATGGCCAGCAGCCAGTATCTAATCATCAGGGGCGACGGGGAAATTTATTAAAATCAGGGGGACGTTTTTCCAGAAACGCATCCCGGCCTTCCTGACCTTCTTCGGTCATATAAAACAGAGCGGTGGCGTTGCCAGCCAGTTCCTGTATTCCAGCTAACCCATCAGTATCGGCATTGAACGCCGACTTCAAAATGCGTAAGGCGGTGGGCGAATGCGACAGCATTTCCCGGCACCAGTTAAGGGTTTCCGTTTCCAGCTCAGCCAGGGGCACCACCGCATTGACCAGCCCCATCTCTAATGCTTCTTTGGCTGAATACTGACGACAGAGAAACCAGATCTCTTTGGCCTTTTTTAAACCAACGGTACGCGCCATTAAACCTGCTCCCAGCCCCGCATCAAAGCTACCGACTCGCGGCCCGGTCTGACCAAAACGCGCATTGTCAGCGGCAATGCTCAGATCACAAACCAGATGCAAGACATGACCACCGCCAATGGCGAACCCGGCCACCATCGCCACCACCGGCTTGGGCAGGCGGCGGATCTGCATTTGCAGATCCAGCACATTGAGATGCTGCACCCCGTCTTTGTCTTTATAACCGCCGCTATCACCACGGACTTTCTGATCGCCACCGGCACAAAAAGCTTTATCGCCCACGCCGGTTAAAATGATCACCCCGATATTTGCATCATGATGGGCATGATGAAAAGCCTGGGCCAGCTCCTGAATGGTTTCCGGACGAAAAGCATTACGCACCTGCGGCCGGTTAATGCTGATACGGGCGATACCCTCGAGGTGGTGATAAAGAATATCCTGAAAATTCAACTCATCGATCTTCTGCCACTGCATGTTGTACTACCCTCTATTTAAATAATTATAAGCCTGGTAGG
>CAZNRP010000088.1:0-9373 GCA_964575555.1 uncultured Thiohalophilus sp.
CAACCGGCCTTCCCCGGAGCCGAAGGCTTTGGTGCGATATCGCAGGGAGGACGGGGTGGTAGAGTCATCAAAGTTACCAACCTGAATGCGAGTGGCCCTGGAAGCTTAACAGAAGCCTGTGAAGCAACAGGGGCGCGTATTATTGTCTTTGATGTGGCGGGTGTTATTCATGGCAATGTGGCTATTCGAGGTTCGAATATTACGATTGCCGGTCAAAGTGCGCCTGCGCCGGGGATTACACTTGCGGGTCGATTATATTCCTGGCCCAGAAATAAAGATGAAAGATTACATGATATTGTCATCCGTTTTTTACGCATCCGGCCACCACCGACAACGGGATATAATGGTGATGTGGTTCAATTGCCCAATACCGAGCGGGTGATACTCGATCATCTATCCATGTCATGGGCAAATGATGAAATGATCGACATTATTTATTCATCAGAATTTACCTTGCAATGGTCAACTATCGAAGAATCCGATCCTCACGGACATGGCAAGGGAGTAGCGCATAATTTTGCGCTACTCAGTGCCTATCATGATAGCGGTAATGTTTCTATTCATCACAATTTGTTTGCCCATCATTCGAGAAGGATTCCGTCACTGACCCCGGAAGCTCCCGGAAAAAACAATGATTTCCGTAATAATGTCATTTATAACTTTCGCGAAGGTCTTGGTCATGATGGTCATAAGCCGGTGGGGGGGATTAATATGGTTGGCAATTATTATAAACGTGGCCCGAGTGCCTGGAGACTGACTCCCTTTAATTTCGTTGAGGAAGGTAGTTATTATCTGTTTGGAAATTATTTTGAGGGAACAGGATATTTTAATGATTACCGCATACAGGATACCTCACTGCCTTTTTGGGTAAAAGAAATCAATGAAGGGAAAATTCTTAAGCAGGCAGCAAAAACAGCCTTTGTTACCACCCAGTCTGCAGAGGAAGCCTATCAGAGTATTTTTTTACAGGCCGGAAGTTTCCCGCGAGACAGGGTAACCCGGCGCACCTTTATAGAAGTTGAAACGGGTACGGGGCGATGGGCACGTCGTGCACCGGCAAAACCATCCGATAGCTGGTTTTTGTCTGGTTTAGAGAGAGGGGATAAACAAAAGGATACTGACGATGATGGTATGCCGGATGAGTGGGAGAGACAGAACGGCCTGAATTTTTTAGATAGCCTTGATATAAACACTGCATTGTCATCAGGTTATTCTGCTATCGAAACTTACCTGCATGAGCGGGCAGAGCAGTTGTTAAAATATCACATCGCCACAGACTAAATATTTCAGCAGTCTTTTCCCTGGTTTAATCACTGAGGGTATAATTCCCCGCTGTTTGCAGCGAAAAAATAGTAGGTTGGGCTTCATTTTATTCAACTCAACCTACAACGTAATACCCCGTCCGCTTGCGGCGGGATAATTTAATGTGACTTTGTCACTGAAGGAAAAAATCCACCGGGCTATTCTCGCGGTTCCTAATAGATTAAACCGAGGCAAGAAAATGAAGAATGTAGGTGGAATTGATAAGATTTTGAGAATCGTGGTGGGGCTTGCACTTATTAGTCTGGTATTTGTTGGTCCGATGACCGCCTGGGGCTGGGTTGGTTTAATTCCGCTGTTAACCGGGCTATTTAATTTTTGCCCACTGTATCCACTAATCGGTCTTAGCACCTGTAAAAAATGTAGTGAATAAGTTGTAATCAGGTCAGCATGTTTGTTTAGGCCACAACCATGCTGCTCCTCGCACACCGCTGGAATCACCATGCCGGGGTGCTAATAGCTGGGTGTCAACATAATCTGAAAATACATATTGGCTCCAGAGCTTAGGGACATTTTTGTAGAGGCGATCAATATTGCCCATGCCGCCGCCGAGAATAATTACGTCCGGATCAATAATATTGATGATGCTGGCCAGAGATCGTGCAAGCCGATCTTCATACTCTTGCAGCGCTCTTTCGGCCTGTTCATTCCCGGCTTCGATCTGCGCCAGAATCTCTTGTGGATTTTGTGCTTTTCCACCGGCATTTTGATAGCAACGGGTAAAGCCGGGCCCGGAGAGCCAGGTTTCAATGCAGCCCTGTTTCCCGCAGTAGCATTGTTGACCCGGTAATTCATCTGTTTTTGGCCAGGGCAGAGGATTGTGCCCCCACTCACCCCCTATCGCATTGCAGCCCACCAACGGCTGCCGGTTAATACAGATTCCGGCACCGGTGCCGGTACCGATAATGACACCGAAAATGATATTTGCATCATGCCCTGCACCATCGGTTGCTTCGGAAACAGTAAAGCAGTTGGCATCATTGGCAATGCGAATAGGGCGGGATAGTCGCGCCTCTAAATCGGCCTGTAGTGGCTTGCCAATCAAGCAAACTGAATTGGCATTTTTAACTCGCCCGCTTGCTGGTGAAATAGCGCCGGGAATTCCTATGCCGATACTGCCCTGTTGCAGGCAGTGCTTTTCAATCTTGAGCACAAGCCCTGCAATGGCCTGAATTGTCGCAGCATAATCATGTTGCGGTGTGTTGACGCGCTCGCGGAATAATTCCAGCCCCGTATTATCCAGCGCAATCGCTTCTATTTTAGTACCGCCAAGATCAATACCGATACGCATGGGGACTATTTTTTTTCCAGTAGTTCGGTATCATCATGTGAGTAGGCGGGTGAGCACATGCAGAGCAGATGCAGATCTTCGCGGCCGGTATTTTTGATGCAGTGAGCTTGGCCGGGTGGAATATAAATGCTGTCACCGGCACTGACGGTGAAATTTTCATCGGTCAGGGTCATTTGCCCTTGCCCCTGAGTAATATGGTAGATTTCTTCGCTCAGATGATGCCGGTGTAGGTGGGTGGTTTCTCCTGATTTAACGACCGCTTCAGCCAGACTTTGCGCCTGATTACCATGACTCGATGGATGAATCAGTTCCCTGATTTCAGATTTATCACGCGTGATATAAGCAGGTACATTGTTGAGTTTGCTATGGACAGGCATATCAGGGATAAGTTAATAGTACCGTTAATCAGGTAATTACATTGAGAACAAGGCAATGAAGAATATAATCCAGTCGCACCTGATGGCGTTGTTTTTCTTCATCAATCAGAATGATAAATTCTTCACTGTCACGGGTAAAAAGATCAACCGGGGAGACGATATGCAGGTGCACCATGTTTTGAGAACTCTGCCAGGCGAGTTGTAACTTCTGGTGTTGTACGATGGCGCATTCATAGCGTGAATATTCTGCGCAGGGAATAGGATGGTAGGGCGTCTCGCTTTTATTCATGAAGTGCCTCGAATTTAATCGGCTAAAAACAGTTCAAGTAAATTATTTAAAAAACGTTGTCCTTCTTCTGTGGGGATAATGACATTATCGCAGCGCTTGATCCAGCCCTGTTCTTCGGCCTGATTCAGCGGAGCATCTAGATAATGCAGGGCCAGGCCTGTGTGTTGCACAAACAGCTCAGAGGAAAACCCCTGTGGCAAGCGAAGTGCATTCATCATGAATTCGAGTACTGCATCATCTTCTGAAAGTAGCTGTATTCCCGCCAATTGTTTTTCATTGCCAGCATGCGCTAAATAAGCAGTCGGCTGTTTTATCTTCCAGCGCCGTTGAATGGTCTGGGTATCGGCGCGAGTTATCTTTCCATGGGCTCCGGCACCGATGCCAAGGTAATCACCGAAATGCCAGTAATTGAGGTTATGCCGACATTGCGCACTTTGCGCATAGGCTGAAACCTCATATTGAGTATAGCCTGCTGTTGCCAGTTTTTCCTTCCCCTGTTGCTGTATCTCCCAACTGTGATCATCGTCAGGCAGAGCTGGGGGTTGTCGATGAAACAGGGTGTTCGGTTCAATGGTCAGCTGGTACCAGGAAATATGAGCCGGTTCCAGTGCCGTCGCTTCATCCAGATCAGCCAGTGCCTGGGGGAGTGTTTGCTGTGGCAGGGCAAACATCAGATCCAGATTGAAATTATCCAGCCCGGCGGCATGAGCCGCTTCAGCCGCATGATAGGCATCACGACGCGTGTGGATACGCCCAAGCTTAGTGAGCTGATCATCATTAAAACTTTGCACGCCGATAGAGAGCCGGTTAATTCCAGCACTGCGGTACTCACTGAAACGTCCCCGCTCAAGGGTACCGGGATTGGCTTCCAGGGTGATTTCAATATCGGATGTGAAAGCAAGGCGTGCGCGCAGGGCGTTGAATAATCTGTCCAGTGCTTCGGGAGAAAACAGGCTGGGGGTACCGCCGCCGAGAAAAATGCTGCTGATGGAACGCCCCCAAATCAGCGCTAACTCCTGTTCCAGATCGGTAATCAGCGCATCGATATATTCAGTTTCAGGAATGCTGTCTTTAACCGCGTGGGAATTGAAATCGCAATAGGGACACTTGCGCACACACCAGGGGAAATGAATGTAGAGCGAGAGTGGTGGTAGTGTGGTGAAGTTGAACATGATTTGTTGATTAACCACAGAGAAGTCCGTCCTTGTAGGTTGGGCAGAGCAACGCGAAGCCCAACATTTTCAGGTCAGTTTGTAGGGTGGGCACGATCTTTGTGCCCACGCGGAAGCTTGAATCGGTGGGCACAAAGATCGTGCCCACCCTACGGAGCCGAAAATTATCTATTGTTGACCAAGCTGCTTGACCAGCAATCGCAACGCCTGTCCGCGATGACTTAATGAATTTTTTACTTTGGCAGATAATTGCGCCGAGGTGCAGTTGTGTTCCGGCACATAAAAGATCGGATCATAGCCAAAGCCATTATCACCCTGTGGCTCGAGGGTAATAATGCCCTTCCAGGTTCCCTGACAGATAAGTGGGGTGGGATCTGCAGCATGTTGCATGTACACCATCAGACACTGAAACCGTGCGGTGCGTTTTTCTTCGGGAACGTCCCGCAGGGCTTGTAGTAACTTGTTCAGATTCTCTTCGTCGGAGGAACCGATACCGGCGTAGCGGGCGGAATAAATACCCGGCTGTCCTTGCAGGGCATCAACTTCGATCCCGGAGTCATCGGCAATCGCCGGCAGGCCGGATACTTCCGCTGCATTACGTGCCTTGAGAATCGCATTCTCAACAAAGGTCAGGCCGGTTTCTTCGACTTCCTCAATATTGAATTCGGATTGAGGTAGAACATTTATATCTAGCTCGGCGAGGATCTGGTTGATCTCACGAACCTTGCCCTGATTGTTACTGGCGAGTACGATTTTGCTCATCTGAATTTATCTCAGTGCTTTTTTCTGTATTTCCATCAATTGGCTAATGGCATCTTTACCCAGCCCGAGCATGGCATTCAACTCGTCGCCGCTAAAGGCCGCACCTTCGGCGGTGCCCTGTACTTCAATGAAGCCGCCGCTGTCATTCATCACCAGATTCATATCGGTTTCGCAATCACAGTCTTCCGGGTAATCCAGATCGGTGACCGCCTCACCTTTATAAACCCCGACCGAGATGGCCGCAATCTGCGCCAGCAGCGGATCGGTTTTAATGATCTTGTTTTCCTGCATATAGCGAAGCGCATCCACCAGAGCCACCCAGGCCCCGGTAATAGATGCGGTACGGGTACCGCCATCGGCCTGAATCACATCACAGTCCAGGGCAATGCTGTTTTCACCCAGTTTTTTCAGATCCACCGCCGCGCGCAGCGAACGACCGATCAAACGCTGGATTTCCATAGTGCGCCCACCCTGCTTGCCGCGTGCGGCTTCCCGGCCCATGCGTTCACCGGTGGAGCGGGGCAGCATGCCGTATTCTGCCGTCACCCAGCCCTGTTCTTTGCCGCGTAGAAAACCGGGTACCCGAGTGCTGACGCTGGCGGTGCAGAGTACCCTGGTATCGCCGCATTCGATCAACACCGAACCTTCGGCATGTTTGGTGTAGTTACGGGTAATAGTAATGGGGCGCAGCTCATGGTTGGCGCGGCCGCTGGGACGATTGGACATAATCGGAGTTCCTGTAGGACAAATTTTAGAGCGAGCGATTATAACGCGTAGGCTGCGTTTGCTGCGATTTTTCTTTGTATCAAAAACGGTGCTTTATTTATTTTCGTCAGTTTTCATTTCGTAGTCATATTCACGAATGGCGCGCTGAATTTCATCAATTGCGCTATCCAGGGGTGTCTCATTCGTACCGGCCTTGCGTTTTAGTTCGGCCTTGCACCGAGCCGGTGAAGCCGTTATTTGTTGCATGGAAATAATGCGCATAGCCACGGCAGTGGCATTGTCACTTTTTGGATAACTGGCGGCCTCGGCACGCTCAGCCAGATTATTGAGGGCCAGATCCAGCTTGTCCTGCTCTAACAATGTCCCTATTTGCGCATCATCCAGCGGATCCCAGAAACCATCTGAGCAAAGCAAAAACACGTCGCCTTCCTTAATGGCAATCCCTTTGTTGGCCGTGATTTCTGGGGTGTGAGTGGAAAGCCCAAGACACTGGGTTACATAGTTTCGCATCGGATGGCTTTGCAGCTTTTTCAGTGAGATTCGGCCTTCCTGATAAAGTTGTTCGACATAGGAATGATCGGTGGTGCGATACAAGGGTAGACCATCACGGAATAGATAAAGGCGGCTGTCACCGGCATGGGCCCACCAGCCCATGCCGTTTTGAATCAGGCAAATAACTGCCGTGGTACCCGGCTCAATTGGCGGCTTTTGCTCACCACCGGCAATGAGGATTTTGTGATGCGCGCGGCGCAGTAATTCTTTTAGAAAGGCCTCGGGGTTTTCCGCCGGCAGCGGATTTAAGGCCAGCTCTTCACTGACCGTATCCACCAGTAGTTGTGCGGCCAGATCGCCACCGGGTTTGCCGCCCAGTCCATCGCCCAGCACCAGTACCACGCCTTCGCGAGTTTCGATGATCTCAATGCGATCCTGGTTGACGCGGCGGTTACCGAGTCGGCTGGTGCGGCCTATTTCAACCTGCATCAGTCTGCCTCGTTGGCCTGTTGCAGTTTACTGGCACTAATGCTGAGTACCTCGATCAGCTGTTCAAGACTCTGCGGTCGCAGGATGGGATCGACTTCCATTGCCCAGTCCACCGCCTCAAGCAGGGAGGCTGAATAATTTTTCTTAAACGTACTCAGCGCAGTTTTCATGGTGTCGCGTTCGCGGCGTTTGGTCGAAGGTGGGGGGGGGGAACCCGCCATGCAAGTCCGCATGGTTGCCCCAACCGCATAAATATCCGTCCACGGGCCGACATAGCCACCGGGATCAAGTTGTTCTATCGGTGAGTAACCGGGGGTAACAACCTGATTCGGCTGAAACTGGCGGGTGTGCATCATTTCATGCACCGCGCCAAAATCCAGCAATAGAGGGCTGGCACCGTGGCGCAGATGAATATTCCCCGGCTTCACATCCAGATGCAGCAGACCATTTTTGTGAATCGCTTTGAGGCCATCGAGCAGCGGTAAAAAGACCGTGAGGATAAAGGCCTCACTGAGCTTGCCCTTGTGGCGGAGGATATAATTTTGCAGGTTATAGCCTTCCTCGTATTCCATCACCATATAAACAGTCCCGTTGGCGCGGAAAAAATTGATTACGTTGACAATATTGGGGTGTTTAAGATTGCCCAGTGCCCCGGCCTCCTGAAAAAACAGGCGCTGGCCGTGAGCAAAGCGGTCGGCATAACTTTCCTTGCTGGCGATGACCGTGTGGGAATTATCCCGATTGGCAATCTTGGACGGCATGTACTCCTTGAGTACCACCTGCTTACCCTCAGGGTCGGTGGCCAGGTAGACGATGCTAAATCCACCACCGCCCAATGTTTGCACCACCGTATAGTCGTCAACCGTGGTACCAGCGGGTAATTCATTTTCAAGTCTTGCCATATTAATTTGTCTTGCTCAACGCTCTGATTACATTCAAGATTAGCATATTCAGAAGAAGCTGATTAATTCTCCAGTTGCGGGTGGTTTGATTAAACAGTGGCGAAGGATGCCACGAAATCATCATTCGAGATACTACACCTTAGGCAGAGTGTGTTTATGTCGGGATACAGGCAGGCCGGATAATTCAGCAGGAAACCTTCCAGTAAACATTCATACACAGGGGTCATTTATGGTTCGTAGCATGACAGCTTTTTCCAGCCAGGAAATGAGTGGTGCATCCGGTAGTCTGATCATCGAGCTTCGCAGCGTTAACCAGCGCTATCTGGACATCACTTTTAGAATACCCGAAGAACTGCGCAGCCTGGAATCACAATGTCGCAGCGCCATATCCGCACGCCTGAGTCGGGGCAAAGTTGAGTGCAATCTGCGTTATCAGCCTCCCGAGGCCGCAAAAGATGAGCTGCAATTAGACATGGCGCTGGTTAAGCGCATCTCCGATGCCAGTCGCGAGATAGATCATATTTTATATGATCACGCCCCGATAAGCTCACTGGAAATTCTACGCTGGCCGGGCGTTATGCAAACCCGCAGCATTGATAAAGACAAACTATATGCTGGGGTGGATGCTTTACTCGAAACCGCACTGAGTGATCTCATCGCAACCCGCGAACGCGAAGGTGAAAAGCTGGCCGCCGTGATTGAGCAACGCTGTAGTGCCATGAGCGAGATTATTCAACAGGTACAACAGACCATGCCAGAAATCATGAGCGCATGGCGGGAAAAATTAGAGGCGCGCCTGCAACAGGCCAGTCTCAATCTCGATGCCGAACGACTGGAACAGGAGATCGTCCTGCTCGCCAACAAAACCGATGTCGATGAAGAAATGGATCGCCTGAGCATGCATCTTGAAGAAGTTCGCCGGGTGCTAGGTGATGATCAACCCATTGGTCGACGGCTGGATTTTCTGATGCAGGAACTCAACCGTGAAGCCAATACTTTAGGTTCCAAATCCGTCCACGTCGACAGCACCCGCGCCTCGGTGGACATGAAAGTTTTGATCGAGCAAATGCGCGAGCAGGTACAAAACATAGAATAACGCATACAGACGTAGGTTGGCGCTGAGCCCTGTTCTTCAGGGCAAAGCCCAACACAAACGAGTCACAAAACACCACAAGGCAATACATGTTCGAACAAACCTTCAAAAATATTGACGACGTTCTCTGGAAAGAGGCGGGCTGTTCCTCCGAGCTGGATGCCGAGAGCGCGAAAGTGCTGGAAGGGATTAGGGGGGTATTGTGATACAAGGATGGGAAACAATACGTTTGGGAGATGTTTGTAAACTCCAGAATGGTTTTGCATTTAAGAGCAAGCTCTTTAAACCGTCAGGAATACCTGTTCTAAGAATCTCAAGCATCCAGAGTGAATTAGTAAGTGATAATCGTCCTGTTTTTATTGATCCGTGTGATTATTAATCGTTGCATAAGTATTTGCACTATAACCCCTTCTCCCTCTGGGCTGTCTCCTGGTATTGGTTATGTAGGTTTGACTTCAGT
>CAZNRP010000089.1:0-9299 GCA_964575555.1 uncultured Thiohalophilus sp.
GGAAGCTTGTCGAAGGAAGCTTGTCGAAGGAAGCTTGTCGAAGGAAGTCCTTCGGCGTTGCTCAGGAGAGCCTTGTCGAAGTCACATCTTTTAAACGTAGGGTGGGCACGGTGTTTGTGCCCACGCGGTATCAAATTCAAGTATTTTCCTTGTCAGTAGTCTCTGCAATGGCCGGCATAAACTCTATGCACCACAGACACTTCCGTCGGTTGCCCACCCTACATTTACACGCTACATCCCCTCACTCAGAACTTGTGTATAAGAAACCGCCCAAGGGAAAGAATTGGGATGAGGGGATAAAATATATGCGAATACTTATGCAACGATTAATAGTAAACAGGGCTTATCTGCAAGCCCTGTTTTTTCAGTAACTGAAGCAATCCTTGTTCACCCACCAGATGCAGGGCACCTACAGCAATGAAGGCATTGCCTTCTTTTAATCTTGCTTGCATACGTTGTAACATTCGAATATTACGATCATCAATGATCGCTTTTTGAAAATAAACTGCAACAGCAGCATCCCCCTTATTCATATACGCTTCACTTAACTCGTGTAAACCTTCAAGATCTCGCTGTATATAAATTTCAAGTAATTCAGCCAGCATTTGCTGTGAACTATCATACTCACGGACAGCATCTTTGAGCATGTTGATCTGCAACTTCAGGGGCATGTCTTCAAGTACTGCTAGTTGTTCATCAGCCGTTTCCAATCCATAGACTTTCTTACCCATAGCCTGCGCCTGCATGAACAGCACAAGATCCAGAAATTGGCCGGTATCTGACTTTGGCATACTTAATGTGGTTGCCACGGCCCAGGGTTTCATTCTCTCGACCAGCATTTCCGGGATGCCGTATTGGGCCAGCAATCTAACACTATCCTGATAAAGCTTGCGGCCGATGACATCCTTCAGACTTGTCCCATCGGTATAAAACATCCGTTGACTGATCTGCAACAGGTTTTCCATTTTCATATCTAATTCGGCACTGAAGCTGTCTGCCCGATCAAAGATAGTTTGAATTTCTGCTGGGAGTTTGACAACACGGGGATCTTCACTGTGCATGGTGCCAAGAAGATAACTAGGGTGGGAAGCCGCCCCTTCAATTTTCCAGAGCAGTCCTTGCTGCCCAGCATGAGCCTGTAACAGCAGGGCGAATAGCAAAAATATCAGGGTAAATGTTTTTGAGATTTTATTTGTCATTATGTTGTTTTGCTGTGTCTGGGCGTATTTGTAGCTGCAAATTTAGTTGTATTTGACGAGGTATTGGTTCGACTGAAGTTGAACCTACAGTCATAGGTACAATAACAGAAACCCCCTGGGCTTGAATACGTCGCTATTTTTCGTCGTCTGGGGTATTCTCCTGCCCATGAATGACAAGGTACTAATGACTAAAATATCAAAACGCTTCCGGGGTTTTCTGCCCGTGGTGGTCGATGTGGAAACCGCCGGTTTTGACGCTAATAAAAATGCGCTGCTGGAAATTGCGGCCATCCCTATCTTGATGGATAAAGACGATAAGGTCTATCCGGCAGAAACTTTCGCCTGCCATGTGGAGCCTTTTCCTGATTCAGTGCTGGATCCTAAAGCGCTGGAATTTACCGGCATCGATCCTTTTCATCCTTTTCGCATGGCGAAACCGGAGAAAGAATCCTTGCAGCATATTTTTGATCCCATCAACCGTTATCTGAAAGAGACCGGCTGTAGTCGCGCGATCCTGGTTGGCCATAATCCTTTTTTTGATCTTGGGTTTGTTAAGGCTGCGGCGAATCGTTGCAAATTCAAGAAAACCCCGTTCCACCAGTTCAGCACTTTTGATACGGCCACACTCGGCGGACTGGCTTTCGGACAGACGGTATTGGCACGGGCGGCGCAGGAAGCAGGAATCATCTGGGATAACGAAGCGGCTCATTCTGCCGTCTACGATACTGAACGTACGGCTGAATTATTTTGCCATATTATCAATCAGTGGGGCGCATTTCAGCAGGCTGAGAATTCATCCACCACAAAATAAAATACCCCGGAGCAAGGAGCTACGGAGTATATATTGTGGGTTATCTAGTGGATAGTGTGGTGTACGTACGGCTGAAGCCGAACCTACAACCAAACCGGATCAGGCATCCGCTTTCGCTTTATCCACGGCTTCCTGCACCATCTTTTTCAGCTCACCTTTCTGAAACAGTTCCAGGGTAATATCACAACCGCCAATCAATTCACCATCGATATAAACTTGCGGGAAAGTCGGCCAGTCGGCATAGCGGGGAAGATTTTCAAAAATTTCGGGGTCCATGAGCACATTGACATGGGCGAACTCGCGTTCACAATTCATCAATGCCTGTGCAGTACGGCTGGAGAAACCACACTGTGGCATCTTCGGTGTGCCTTTCATAAAAATAACAACCGGGTTGCTTTCTACCTGCTGTTTAATGCGTTCCAATACGTCCATACAAATATTACCTCTTAAAATATAATTTGACCGGCGTTGCCTTATTTTTTCAGGGCTTCACTCAGACCGCCATTCTAGCCTATCCCGTCTGAAAAGCGAATACCTGATTTTATTGCTCAAGTATAAGCCGGTAATGTTTTGTGATTAGGCCTTGCGGCTTTATGGGGATAAAAAAGTCTATTTTCAAGTCGGCAGGTGGGATTGTAACCAGAATTCCAGCAAGGCCAAATGCCAGAGTTTACTTCCATGAAGGGCGGTAAAATGTTGATCTGGCTTGGATAACAGCTTATCCACGTAACGGCGTTCATACAAACCCCGGTTGCGACAGGCACTGGAATCCAGAATGTCACGCATAAAGTCTAGAAATTCCCCGCGCACGTATTTCAGCGCCGGCATGGGGAAGTAACCCTTGGGACGATCAATAATCGCGTCAGGTAGCAAACCACGGGAAATCGTCTTCAGCACATGTTTCCCACCGGAGCCCAACTTCAGCTCTGGCGGCATTCTCGCTGCCAGCTCTACCAGCTTCTGATCCAGAAACGGCACCCGCGCTTCCAGTCCCCAGGCCATGGTCATATTATCCACCCGCTTGACCGGATCATCCACTATTAAAGTAGTAACATCCATGTGCAAGACCCGGTCAATAAAACTATCGGCTAAGGGCTCGGCCAGCAGTTCCGCCACCCGCATGCGGGTGAAATCTGTGCCCCGGTGTTTTTCAGTTACCATTTGCAAAAATTCGGCATGCGGACGATCAAAATAATATTTACCGAAACGATCCACATCAAGGAGGCTTTTGTCTTTCTGCATTTGCGAGAACCAGAAATAACCGGCAAACAACTCATCGGCTCCCTGCCCGCTTTGCACTACTTTTACTTCTTGGGAGACTTTTTCTGAGAGCAGATAAAACGCCACCGCATCCTGCCCAAACATAGGTTCGGCCATCGCCTGCACCGCTTCTGGCAGGCGCGTGATGACTTCTGAGTTGGGGATCAAAAATTTATGGTGATGGGTTTGATAACGCTCCACCATTTGATCTGAAAATTCAAATTCACTGCCCTTTTCTTCCGGCTGATCTTCAAAGCCAATAGAGAAAGTTCGAATATCAGCAACTCCCGCCTCCGCCAGCAATGCCACCAGTAAACTGGAATCCAGCCCCCCGGAAAGCAGGACACCCACCGGCACATCGGCGATATCGAGTCGCAGGCGCACGGCCTCGCGCAGCGCATCATGAATCGCTTCGGTCCATTCAGCTTCGCTCAAAGGTTCGGCCAGACGCAGAGCTTTGAGGTGCCAGTAACGGATTTCCTCTGTGTCCCCACGTGGATCAATGATCATGCCGGTACCCGGCATTAACTTACGCACACCTTTTAGCATCGTATGCGGTGCGGGCACCACCCCGTGCAGGGTGAATTGGTGATGCAGGGCAACCGGATCAATATCGGTATCGACACTACCAGCGGCAAGCAAGGCCTGAGGATTAGAAGCAAAGCGAAAGTGATCACCATCCATCGAATAATACAGCGGCTTGATACCCATGCGATCCCGGGCAACAAACAGACGCTGCTTCTGCATATCCCAGATGGCAAAAGCAAACATGCCATGCAGGTATTCAGGACAATGTTCACCCCATTTATGCCAGGCTTTAAGAATGACTTCCGAGTCGCCCTCAGAAGAAAACTGATAACCGTCTTTTTGCAATTGCGCGCGCAGCTCTTTGTAATTATAAATCGCGCCATTGAAGATCAGTGCCAGTTTCAACTCAGCATCGATCAATGGCTGGTTGGAACGCACGGACAAATCGATCACCGCCAGTCGCCGGTGCCCGAAGGCAATCGAACCGCTTGACCAGCGACCTTCAAAGTCCGGCCCACGCTTCGCCAGGGCCGGCAACATCCGTGCGACGGCATCAATATCAGCCGCAGCTCCGTTAAATTTTAATTCACCACAAATTCCGCACATAGAATCAGTGACGAGGGACGAGGGACGAGTGGCGAGGGAAACCCTCACGTATTTCAGACTCTGTTTTCACTTCTCGCTGTGTTCTTTTTTTCAAGATGCTCCCCATCCCCCACCGCCGGGGGTTTCAATCGTTAATACGTCACCGGCTTTAACCTCGGTGCTGACTTTGGCCGCAAGTGCTTTGCCATTTAATCGATTATTTCCAGTCTTACCGAACTGGCCGCCATTGAGTCCCCAGGGAGGGTGGCAACGACGTTCAGTAAGTAATGTGATGCTGGCCGGCTGTAAAAATTCAAATTCTCGAATAATTCCATCGCCACCTTTATATGTACCCGCCCCACCTGAATCCTGACGCAGTGCGTAACGCCGCACTCGCAAGGGATAAAGTGTTTCCAGTACCTCGATGGGCGTGTTGCGGGTATTGGTCATATGCGTTTGAATCGCCGAAGCACCCGCCCCCAGCGGCCCGGCTCCACTGCCACCGCCGATAGTTTCGTAATAATCCCAGCTGGACTTAGCCTTAATACGACCATCATATCCCATAGCCAGATTATTCATGCTGCCGTGACTGGCCGCAGGAATAAGTCCCGGCAAGGCCTTTGCCAACGCACCCATAATCACATCGACAATGCGGGTGCTGGTTTCCACATTACCGGCGGCCACCGCCGCAGGACGACGGGCATTGAGCAAACAGCCCTCCGGTGCGGTTAAACTTATCGGTCGGAAACTGCCCGCACAGGCGGGAGTCTGCGTGGGCATTAAACAGCGAAAAACATAAAACACGGCAGCGGCAGCCACCGACAGGGGACAGTTAATATTGCCATCCACCTGCGCCGCCGTGCCGCTAAAATCCGCATCAACCTGGCCAGCTTTAATGTTCAGCTTCACACTGATCGCAATATCCTTGGCCCCCATACCATCATTGTCCATCACATCGGTAAAGAAATATTCCCCATCCGGAATCGCAAACAAAGCCGAGCTTGCCAGCCGCTGCGCGTAATCATTCAACTCAGCCAGCCCCTGCTGGTAAGCGGCTATGCCCAGTCCTTCAATCAACGCCTGCAAGCGTTGCACGCCGCTGTGATTAGCAGAAATTTGTGCGGCCAGATCACCCTGTCCTGATTCACCACTGCGCGTGGCAGTGGTGATGTTCTGCAGCTGCGCCCGATCAAGTTCACCCGCGACTATCAGCCGGGTCGGCGGAATGACCAACCCCTCGTCTTCCAGTGTTCGAGATAAGGGCATGGAGCCGGGTGAATCCGCACCAATGTCAGCATGATGAGCACGGTTAACAACAAAGGCTATCAGTTGTCCTTGCACAAACAGAGGAGCTATCAGGGTTACGTCTGGTAGATGGGTCCCACCGAGAAAGGGATCATTAAGAATCACCATATCCCCCATCTGCCAGTCCAGCGAAGAAACAATGTCGCGCATGGCATAGGCCATGCTGCCCAGATGTACTGGAATATGCGCTGCCTGCGCGCAAAGTTCACCTGCGGCATCAAACACAGCGCAAGAGAAATCCAGTCGATCACGAATATTCGGTGAAAAAGCCGCACGCTGCAGCACCGCCCCCATTTCATCACAAAGAGCATTTAAGCGGCTGGAAAATATACTTAGTTCAATCGCGTTCATATAAAGCGTATAGTTGCGATGTTGCCTATAGCAACAGGTATTCGTGGTGCAGAATAATAGCATGCAGAACGTCATTCATGGATTATTCGTTAACGCACAAAAAGGCTGGCTAATACCCGACAATTACAGTAAACTATTGTCCGTTCACTGGGAAAATTGCTGGTGAAAAAATTTGCATCCAAAAATTAAAAACACGATTATGTCTTTAGGAGATATCCATGAATCCGTTAAAATCCATCACTGGAACGATTGTATCCGGTGTTATCCTGGCTCTTGTCATTGCCTTCTTGATGAAAGGCGAAACTGCCGGCAACCCTATTGAATGGACCGTCTGGTTCCACACTATTGCCGGTATTACCTGGATTGGTCTGCTTTACTATTTCAACTTCGTACAGGTTCCCGGCGTCGCTAGTGCCCTGGCTGACAAAGAACCCGGCCCTGCCGCTATTAATAAATATATTGCTCCCAAAGCCCTGCTCTGGTTCCGCTGGGCCGCTGTAGCCACCTGGTTATCCGGTGCGGCTGCACTGGGCAAAATGGGTATTTTTGCCGATGCATTTACCTTTGAAGGCTTCACCTTTGCCGGCAGTGCTTCGGTTATTGGCATGGGTGCCTGGTTGGGTACGATTATGTTATTCAACGTCTGGGCTTTAATCTGGCCGAACCAGAAAAAAATCCTCGGCCTGGATGGCAAGCAACACAGCCCAGAAGAAATTGCCAGTGCCAAATTTGTGGCGCTAATGGCTTCCCGTACCAACACCCTGCTGTCTATTCCTATGTTATTGGGCATGACGGCGTATGGACACGGCCTGCCTTTCTAAGTAATACGTAGCTCGTTACCTCAAAAACCACCTGCTCGCAGGTGGTTTTTTTGTTTTAACGCAATCAATCTTTATAAACAAAGCACAATATTTGCTCCAACAATTAGAACGCGCTAGAATTCTTTTTTGTGGCGGTCTCCAAAAGAGACTGCCTTTTTTGTTTTTCAGGAATATGAAGCTGTTATGAATTCGCATCTGATGCACAATTACGCCCCGCTAGCCGTTACCTTCGAGAAAGGCAAAGGCGCATGGCTGTGGGATACGGCAGGTAACAAATACCTCGATGCCTTAAGCGGTGTTGCCGTCTGTGGGCTAGGTCATGCCCATCCTGCTGTTGCCGCCGCCATTTGCGAACAGGCCAATACGCTGATGCATACCTCTAACTGGTATCACATCGAGCATCAGGAAATGCTAGCAGAAAAGCTCACCACCCTGGCCGGGATGGATCGTGTGTTCTTCAGCAACTCTGGTGCTGAAGCCAATGAAGCGGCCATTAAACTGGCACGTCTTTACGGTCACCAAAAAAACATTAACAAGCCGGCGATCATCGTCATGGAAGGTAGTTTCCACGGCCGCACCATGGCCACCCTCACTGCCACTGGCAGCCGCAAGGTACAAGCTGGTTTTGAGCCGCTGGTACAAGGTTTCGTGCGTGCACCTTATAATGATCTTGCTGCACTGGAAACTATTGCCCAAAACAATCACGATGTGGTGGCCATACTGGTGGAGCCAGTTATCGGCGAAGGCGGCATACTGATCCCAGCAGACGATTATCTGCCCGGCATTCGCAAACTCTGTGATGACAACGGCTGGCTGATGATCCTCGATGAAATTCAAACCGGCATTGCGCGCACCGGCAAATGGTTTGCTTTCCAGCACAGCGATAGCACACCCGACATTATGACCCTGGCCAAAGGTCTCGGTAATGGCGTGCCCATCGGTGCCTGTCTTGCAAAAGGAGATGCTGCCGAACTGTTTCAACCCGGTCATCACGGCAGCACCTATGGTGGTAACCCGCTGGTCTGTGCCGCCGCACTGGCGGTGCTCGATACTGTAGAAAAAGAACAGTTGAATACACGCGTAACGCAACTGGGTGAAACCATGCTCGCCGGTTTTAAAACAGCCCTGGCTGATATCGATGCCGTTAAAGACATTCGTGGTCTGGGTTTAATGCTAGCCATCGAACTGAATCACCCCTGTGGCGAAATTCTGCAACAGGCTCTAGATGCCGGTTTACTATTAAACATCACCGCAGGTAATGTTGTGCGTCTGTTGCCACCGTTAATCATTAATGATGATGAGGCGGAACAAATTATTAACCTCAGCTGTGATTTAATCAAAAAATTTCTCAGCACTTCGCCCGCGTAAATCACGCAAGGCTTTTCCTATGACTCAACATTACCTAACCATGCTGGATATTGATCCATCCGATCTGAAAACCATGATCCAGCGCGCCATTGAATTAAAAACCATGCATAAGGCCGGTGAATCTTATACACCGTTAACAGGCCAGGTGCTGGGTATGATTTTTGACAAAGCCTCCACCCGTACTCGGGTTTCATTTGAAACCGCAATGGCACACTTTGGCGGCCATGCTATTTTTCTTTCTCCCCGCGATACCCAATTAGGTCGCGGTGAACCGGTAGAAGATAGTGCACGGGTATTATCCAGCATGGTTGATGCGGTAATGATTCGCACCTTCTCACATGATCTGGTGGAATGTTTTGCCGCTAATTCCAGTGTACCGGTGATCAATGCACTGACCGATATCTATCATCCCTGCCAACTGCTGGCGGATGTACAGGCCTATACTGAACGGCGCGGTGATATCACCGGACGCACCGTAGCCTGGATTGGTGATGGCAATAATATGTGTCACTCTTATATTAATGCGGCAAGACAATTCGATTTTAAATTAAACATAGCCACGCCCCCCGGCTATGAACCCGATGCCGCCATTGTTGCCGCCGCCGGTGATCGCATCAATCTGACCCATTCACCGCAGGAAGCTGCCAGTGGTGCCGATCTGATCACCACCGATGTCTGGGCCAGTATGGGTCAGGAAGAAGAACAGAAAAAACGTGAACAGGACTTTACTGGATTTGAAGTGAATCAAGCCATGATGGCACTGGCTAACGACGATGCCGCTTTCACTCATTGCCTGCCCGCCCATCGCGGCGAAGAGGTCAGTGCGGATATCATTGATGGCAGCCAAAGCATCACCTGGGTTGCCGCTGAAAATCGTCTGCATAGCCAGAAAGCATTGTTGGAATATTTACTGAAATAGACTGTTCTAAAAAAACAATCTCTCTGTTGTTGTTACAATGCAATTTGTAACTATACCCGCCCTAAAGGTTAAAGCTAGTTGGTGACTTGTCTGGTGCATATTCACGAAGAATAAATATTCAACATAGATTGGTCTATCAAGTTTACGAAGAA
>CAZNRP010000090.1:0-8883 GCA_964575555.1 uncultured Thiohalophilus sp.
AGCTTGTCGAAGGAAGCTTGTCGAAGGAAGCTTGTCGAAGGAAGCCCTTCGTCGTTGCTCAGGAGAACCCTGTCAAAGGAAATCCTTCGGCCTTGCCCAGGAGAGACTTGTCGAAGGACAGACAGATTAAGACTTTTATTTATAGCGTTTCCACGGTCTTTGTGGAAGTTCCTACCTCGCATCACCTTGTCACCACGGTATGCATTCTCACGCAGAGCATGGGAATGCGGGTAAAAAATAATTTATGTAAAATATGTCCTTAGTATGATTCTGGCGTAATGATCGGCAAGAAAAAAACTAAACAAAGCACTCAAATAAAATATTGAATAACCGAATGTCTTCATTGCGTGACGATCACTGTTTCCTGTGCGAAGTAATTTATAGGCATGATAGATGAATCCCATTCCCAACGTTAATGCACCTGACAAATAAATCAAACCTGACATGTGAATCACGAAGGGCATTAAAGAAACGGCCAGTAACATCAGTGTATACAGAAAAATATGTATTTTAGTGAAGGCAATGCCATGGGTAACAGGTAACATTGGCAGACCAGCTCTTGCATATTCATCTTTACGCTTAATGGCCAGCGCCCAGAAATGTGGGGGTGTCCAAACGAAAATAATTAAGAATAATAATACGGCTTCGGTATTTAATTCTCCGGTCATGGCGGCCCAGCCAAGTGCGGGTGGAGTTGCACCTGCCGCACCACCCCAGACTATATTTTGCGGAGTGCTTCGTTTAAGAAACATGGTGTAAATAACCGCATAACCTACCAGTGATATAAAGGTAAGTAATGCCGTCAAAACATTTACCTGAGTAACAAGAATCGTCATTGAAATAATCGCAAGCATGATCGCGAAGGATAACGCGGATATTCCACTCAATTCACCCTGCGGTAAAGGTCGACCCTGAGTACGCTCCATAATACAATCAATCCGCCGATCAACCCAGTGATTAATGGCCGCACCCGATGCGGCGGCTAAAGCAATGCCCAGCGATGCAAAAACAAATAAATCAACTGGCAAGGCTCCCGGTGTTGCTAATAACATGCCAACCATCGCAGTAAAAATTATCAGATAAACTACCTTTGGTTTACACAAGGCATAATATTTCCCAAAGGGAATTTCTGAAAAATAAATAGTTAATTCACTCATATAAACACCCCCATTTCATTTATTATGATCATGCTGCCTACGTGTATCGAGCACATAATTGAGCACAATGACCGATAGCATTAATAACGCAGCCACCGCATTATGCGAAACCGCAACCGGTATCGGCAAATATAAAAGTACATTGGCAATGCCCAAAGAGACTTGCAGGCATAATAAAATTATCACCATAATACTGACTCTACGAACAACTGGATTATAGACGCTGCGCAACAGGGTAATCACAAGACTGGAGAGCACGGCAAATGTCACCAGCGCCCCGACTCGATGCAGAACATGGACGGTAACGCCGGCACTATTCGATAAAACACCGCCTTCGTAATTAATTCCGCTATCTCTGAAAAAGGTAAAGGCTTCTGAGAAATTGGTCACCGGCCACCACTGTCCCTGACAAGTTGGGAAATCAGGACAATACAGAGCAACATAGTTTGTGCTAGTCCAACCGCCCAGAAAAATTTGCAACGCAAGCACCACAAGGGCAACGCGAGCCCAGATCAAAAACCGCCCACTCACTTCTCCTCCGCCTCCAATGATTTGTCTAGCAAAGGGTCGTTTATGCTTGAGTAGCAACCAACAGAGCAGTGATAATGTGAGTAAACCCGTGAGCAAATGTAGGGTCACGATTGAGGGCTTCAATAAATGGGTGACGGTCCACATACCCAGCATACCCTGAAATATAACCAGCACCACAAGAAAGAGTGGCAGGTAAAATTGCTGATTTTCATCCGCTCGATTCTTCCAGGCAAAACCAGCAATGATTAAAATAATCAGGCCAAGAATACTGGCAAAATAGCGGTGTAGCATTTCTTTCCAGGCTTTACCGCTTTCAACTTTATTATCCGGAAAAAACCTGTTGGCCTGGCTAATTTCCTGCTGGTTATCTGGAACCAGGAATTTTCCGTAACAACCCGGCCAGTCAGGACAGCCCAGCCCGGCATTGGACAAACGAACATAAGCACCCAACACGATAACAAAGAGTGCGAGCAGGCAAGCAGTCAGTCCTAATTTGAAAAAATGCTTATTCATCTCCTGCTAGCCGATTTTTGATACCAACAACAGGCGGCGAACATCTTTTAAAATCCCTTCAGCGTCCGCACCTTCCGGATAGGCCATCATTATATTGCCCAATGGATCGATGATATAAATACTATTTACACTGCTCAATATATTTTGAATACTAGCATCACTACTTAGTTCAAAGCTGGCAAGTAAATCGGTATGGGTCTTCGTATTTGCCAGCGCAACTATCATGCCCTTATAATCCTTCAACTTCTGTGCGAAGGCCGTGCGCTGAGTAGTATCGGTTAGCAAAAAAACACGTTCAACCCGACCTCGTTCCTGACCCACCGCCTTACGGATTTGACGCATTTTGTACATATTTTCCTGACAGACTTGCATACAACTTGAATCACCAATGGTAAGCAACACCCATTTTCCTTTAACATCCAGAAAGCTGAAGCCTTTGTTATCCAGAGTATTCAGGCCAAGCCCGGAAACCGGCCTCATGGGCGAAACAAATTCACCATAATTTGACGAGGGTAAATCGATCTTATCCTGATTCAAATAAAAATAGGTTGCTGCAACATAAGGCATTGCAAACAATATGATCATCACCCAAAGGGTGGTGTAACTTCTTTTTACCGGATTGACTTCCTGATTATTTATTATCTGTTCCACTTCTCACCTCAGTGCGAAAATATTCATCCAACTTTTTATCTGTAACATTGGTCAACGGTTTCTTTTTAAGATTAACCGAAAAATATGTTACAAAAACAACGCATGCAAAAAAATACCATTGAATGGCATAGCCTATATGCATGCTGACTTTTGCATCATAGACTGGCCACGATCGTATATAACCCTGCCCCTTATCTTGATCCATCAATATCACCGCAGGCAATAATTTATATCCTGTTTTACTGGCATAAACTGCCGCATCAAAATAAGCCCAAACTTTTGAGGATCCAAGATTCGCCTGCTCCAGTATTAAAGCTGGTTTTGACTTATGCGGTGATAACATGCCCAACACTGTCAATTCACCTGCTGGTGCAGTTAACACAGGTAAAACCTGTCGACTGCGTCCCACCGGCACCCATCCCCGGTTTACCATAACCACCGACTGATCCTGCTTCAAAATGAATGGACTCAATACATGATAACCCGCCACCCCCTGATGCACTTCGCTATCAATTAAAATTTCATTTTTAGAATCATAATGCCCAACCGCCTGAACTGGGCTGTAATATTTACCTTCTATATTAAAAGCAGCCGACTTTAGTGTTAATACTGCTGAAAGCTGACGGCTATCTATTTTGTCCTGTAGCCCCTGCTTTAAACTAGCCCGATTAATCTGCCATGTACCTAAACTAAAAAACAGGCTCATACCAATAACCGCCAACAGACTGCCTAAAAATGAAAATCTAAAATGATAACGTGCAAACATCATGAACCTATTTATATTTCTATGAATACTCGTTCATAGTTAGTACTTTTATAACACTATTTAATTCTATGCCATATACAATGTAAAACTTCTGTGTTCGTCTGCACTGGTCGACTGAAATCGCCCCTGCAATATGTAGCAAAACATGGCTGGTTATATATTTATGATTTATATATAATCAAACCGTCTTTCACCGGGAATATCAATCATGATTAAAACGCTCATTATTATTAACTTCGTTCTTATTTTACTTAGCCTGGGATCGGGCATGATATTCCTTGCGAAAGATGGCGGCAAAAGCAACCGCGTTGCTGCCTCGCTAACTGTTCGCATCACTTTATCCATTAGCTTATTTATTCTGTTGTTTGCAGGCTACTATTTTGGTGATCTACAACCTCATGGTATTCGTCAGTAGTCGGCATGAGTACTGTTGAAGCCGAACCCAGCGCTATCCAATTTATAGCCAGTATACGAAAACATATAATCCAAGCCAGACCACATCTACAAAATGCCAGTACCAGGCAACCGCTTCAAAACCAAAATGATTCTTTGAACTGAAATGGCCTTTCATGCTGCGAACCAGAATAACTGTTAACATGATAGTGCCGAGGGTTACATGAAAACCATGAAATCCGGTCAGCATATAAAAAGTTGAACCATAAATACCGGAGTTCAGCGTTAAGCCCAGCTCTGCATAAGCATGAACATACTCATAAGCCTGCAAGGCAAAGAACACCATGCCTAGCAATACCGTTGCCGCCAGACCTAACACCAACTGAGCGTTATTATCTTTTTTCAAGCCCCAGTGCGCCCAGGTCACAGTGATTCCACTGGACAATAAAATCATAGTGTTATATGCAGGAATGCCCCCTGCCCCCATGGGTTCAATCAGCTGGGTATAATTAGTCACATCAGGAAGATTGACCAGGGGCCAGGTGTAGGTGAAACCCTCCCACAATATGTTGGATGTGGCCAGTTGCCCATCACCGCCCAGATAAGGCAAAGAAATAGTTCTAAAATAAAACAGGCAACCAAAAAAAGTAACAAAGAAAAAAACTTCTGAGGTAATAAACCAGAACATGCCCTGTCTAAAGGAGCGATCCACAACCTCGTTATATTTGTGCGACAGACTTTCATCGATCACATCACTAAACCAGCCAAAGAATAAATAGACCATAACAAGAAGACCCGCAAGCACTCCAAATTTCCCCACACTTACCTCATTCACCCATAAGGCAACACCCAATACGGTGAGAAATATTCCCAATACGCCAACGACAGGCCAGCGACTAGGTTCTGGAATAAAGTAAGTCTGTTCAGCGTTTCTCATTGTTCCCACCTTTAGTGATGAATATAAGTATTTATTTACAATGTATAGTTATTATTCTTAATGCTCGACGAACCTTCTATTAATAACGGTTCATCAATTGATAATGATTCATTAATCTGTTTTAACTTTGTTCTGTCAGTATCCATAAAGGTGTATGACAATGTTAATGTGCTGATTCCAGCAGGTAAATCTGAATCAATAACAAAACGCAATGGCATTTCTTTGCTTTCGCCCGGTTTTAATTTTTGTTGAGTAAAACAAAAACATTCAGTCTTATTAAAATGGCTGGTTGCCTGCCAGGGGCTAATACCTGGAATTGCCTGGGCAATAATGGTTCGCTCACTATTGTTTTTAGCATAGTAAACCACCTCTTTTATTTCCCCGGGATGAACCTCAATTTTTTTCACCATAGGATAAAATTCCCATGGCAGGCCAGCATTATTGGTGGCATCAAATTGAACGACAATGATGCGACTCAAGTCAATCTGTGTATTAAGCAGGCTTTCATCCTCAACCCGCCCTGTCGTACTGCCATTTAAACCTGTAACCGAACATAATAAATTGTAAAGTGGTACCATCGCAAAACCGAAACCAAACATCCCGACAACCAGAACCAGCATCAGTCGCGCAGAAGAATTGGCTTTTTTGTGCATTGATTTCTGTCGGTCATCCTCATTCATAGCTCTATTACCCTTAGCTTGGTATCACCATATTTCTTAAGTATAAAAATGGCATCAGGCCGACTATCAGTGCCACAATCCCCAGAATGATCGCCATTCGTATATTTGAAGATGCTGCATCTTTTACTGCAATATTTTTATTTTCATTCATGAATTTCACCTCGAACTTTAATTCAACCTATTTTTGGCGGCGTGGTATAGCTATGGAAGGGTGGAGGTGAAGGCAGATTCCACTCCAGTCCCGGCGTTCCAATTTGTGAGCCTTCCCAGGGTTTATCACCGGCCTTCTCACCGCCCTTGACGGTTTTTATGATGATGTAAAGGAACAGTAAATGCGATAAACCAAATAAAAATCCACCAATACTTGAAATCTGATTAAACTCAATATATTGAACATTGTAATCAATGATTCGACGCGGCATGCCAGCAAGGCCAGAGAAATGCTGCGGGAAGAAGGTCAGATTAAATGACAAAGTTGTCCACCAGAAAAATATTTTTCCCAATTTTTCATCGTACATATTTCCTGTCCATTTCGGTAGCCAGTAAAAAACACCGGCATAGAGACCAAACACGGCTCCGGGAATCAGGGCATAATGGAAATGTGCAACCACAAAATAGGTATCGTGATATTGCAAATCCGCCGGCACAACAGCGAGCATCACCCCAGTAACACCGGCAAATGAAAACATCAGGATAATCGCAATGGCAAACAGCATCGGCGTTTCAAAGGTCATTGCCCCACGCCACATGGTGAAGACAAAATTGAAAATCATCAGGCCCACTGGAATCGAGATAAGAATCGTGCCGATCATAAAATAGGTAGTCGCACCCAGGGACATACCAATTGTATATTGATGATGTGCCCAAACCACCAGCCCCAGCATAAATAGAAAGCCCATGAAATAGACCAGGGGTTTATAACCAAATAAGGGCTTACGGGAGAAGGTCGGAATCACCAGCCCTAGTACGCCGATAGACGGCAGGAGCAGAACATAAACTTCAGGATGACCAAAGAACCAGAATAAATGCTGGAACAGAACCGGATCACCCCCACCAGCGGCATCAAAGAAGCTGGTGCCAAAATGTCGATCGAAGAGCAGCATGGTAACGCCACCGGCGAGTACCGGCATCACGATGATCAACAGAAAACCGGTGAATAACCAGGCCCAGACAAACAGGGGCATTTTCATCATATTCATGCCCGGTGCGCGCATATTTAAAATCGTGGTAACAATATTGATCGATGCCATGATCGAAGATATACCCAGCAGATGTACTGAGAAAATCAATAAATCCATGCCCATGCCCGTTTGCACGGACAAAGGTGGATAAAGCGTCCAGCCAGTATTTACTGGAATACCGGTTCCGGGAATAAACTGAACTGCCATCGAAGCAAGCAGCAAAATAGCCGCAGCAGGCAACAACCAGAAGCTCATATTATTCATTCGTGGCAGGGCCATATCAGGCGCACCAATCATCATCGGTATCATCCAATTAGCCATACCCGCCGCCGCCGGCATCACCAGCCCAAAAACCATAATCAAGGCATGGTCAGTAACCAGGTTGTTATAAAAATCTGGATCAACAATTTGCACCCCAGGCATAAACAACTCGGCACGAATTATCATGGCCATGCCGCCACCAATGAATAACATGACCAATGCAAAGATCAGGTACATGGTGCCGATATCTTTATGGTTAGTGCTATATAGCCAGCGCTTCATACCCGTTGGCTTGTGGTCGTGATGATGTTCTTCGTGAGTTACTGCGCTCATTACTCAGTTCTCCAAATAATTACTTACGAGCTGATTTAATTTCAGCAGGTTGAATAATATCGCCCGTATCATTATCCCAGGCATTTCGCTCATAGGTGATGACGGCAGCCAATTCAAGATCATTTAACTGACTACCCCAGGCAGCCATGGCCGTACCGGATTTGCCCACCAGCACAATGTTGATATGAGCGGCGATGTCACCTATTGCAATTTTACTTCCAGCCAGTGCCGGGAATACACCGGGGATACCCGTGCCTGTCGCCTGATGGCAAGCACTGCAATTGGTCATATATGATTTTTCACCACGCATCATTAACTCATCTTTACTCCAGGTTTTATCTGCTGAAGCTTCAGCACTGGCTGCCGCCAGTGCGAGTTTTTTCTCTGCCATCCAGGTATTGAATTTTTCTTCACTTACCGCTTCAACAACGATGGGCATAAAAGCATGGCCGGTGCCGCAATTTTCAGCGCACTGTCCGCGATAGGTACCTTCTTTTTGAATGTTGGTCCAGGTTTCATTGATATAACCAGGAATGGAATCCTTCTTATATACGATTTGAGGAACCCACCAGGCATGCAACACATCAGTAGCGGTGTGGAGAAAACGAATACGTTTATTAACCGGTAAAACAAGAGGGTTATCTACGGCTCTTAAATAATTGTCCCCGGCTTCTTCCTTCGACAACATATTACTGACGATGCGAATGTCATCATCCATGTAAACATACGTCCACTTCCACTGTGATCCAATGACTTTCACGGTGAGATCAGGTTGGGTTGAATAATCTTCAATTTCCTTCAGCGCATCACCCGCTGAGCCAGCAATGGTTAGGTCAATGCCAAGCACGATTACCGGCACTAAAATCCAGGACCAGGTACCAAAAGCACTATTATGAAAATTCTGATCCGCCTCATAGCCTTTTGATTTTCTAAAATTCAGAATGGCATAACCAACAAGCGCAATAACCACAATCATAATGACCGTTGCTATCTTGGTCGTCAGCATATGCAAGTCATACATCTGCATGGTGAGTGGAGCGACAGGCTCCGGAAAATTTAACTGATAGTCTGCAAATGCAGCGTTGGCAAAGAAAACCAGTGGCGTGCCAGAAGCCATTGCCAGTAACGATTTGAACTTGGGCATGTTCTAGATATCCCCCTCATTATTATTAATAATGCAACACCATAACCTCCCCCTGTTATATGCGGGTTCAGGCTACTCAGTTTTTACAAATTTAAATCTGAAACCTAAAATTTAAATTGCAGTTTATTCATCAAAAGCGGTGAAAAACTCAGCAAAATTTTTATTTTATTGTTGTACAATTACTTTTTTTATTGATATAGATCATTACTTTTTTTCGTGTATTATGATCGTATTTTAAATAATCCTACTCCAGTGTCTAAGTAGCCGCAATAAATAAATTCATAAATAGTGAATCTATTTAATGATTTAGTTTTTTATAATATGGTTATTAAAATC
>CAZNRP010000091.1:0-8848 GCA_964575555.1 uncultured Thiohalophilus sp.
AGCAGCCGCCTCCTAAGCGGCAGGTCGGACGTTCGAATCGTCTCCGGGGCACCATTTCTAAATTTAAGTGCTGCATCTGCAAACTCAACATTAGACCTATCATAAATATTATGCTATTAATTATAAGCAAATGTTGTCATTAAAAAAATGACTGGCGACATTCACATGCTGTAACATGGCATTTATTTATAAAATTATAAGGACGTTTCTATGAAAAAAATACTTCTTGCTTCAATTTTATCCACACTTGCCATAACTTCCGCTCAAGCAGAAGGTACCAATGTAGGCTGTGGTTGGGGTTCAATGGTCTTCAGTGGAAAAACAGACAAAGTTTCACAAATCCTGGCCAGCACGACGAATGGTACCTCGGGTAACCAGACCTTTGGTATTACTTCAAATACAGTGGGCTGTGCTGAGGGGGGTAAAGTTAAATCCTACGCAGCAGTCTCTACTTTCATGACTGCCAATATTGATAAAGTGGCTCACGATATGGCCATTGGTCAGGGTGAATCCATGGATACACTGGCCACCCTCATGGGCATGAATGAAGAACATAAAGCACGTTTTCTTTCTATGAGCAAAAGTAATTTCGATAGTATCTTCACTTCAACCTCGACCACCAGTGAAGAAGCACTCAATGTCATGGCTGCGATTATGGCCAATGATGAAGTTCTAGCCCAGTACACAATCTAAGCTTAAAATATTCTATAACCAAAACCCGATGCTCATAAGCACCGGGTTTTTTATTGCCCGGACATGATGAAGTCTCTATTTTACACGCTGTTTCTATTCCTGTTTCTAATCGTGTCATTACCCACTCAGGCCAATGACTATCTTGATTCACTCATCCTGCAAGCAAAGTCCACTCAACTTGCTCAGCACCCATACTGGCACAAACTATTACATTATCAAAAAAATAAAATCGTTAAAGGCGTCAGCAGTCAGGCTGATGATGAGCGGTTTTTTAACGCCCTCAATGGGAAAACAGATCCTCACGCTGAGCTTGAAGCTACCCTGAATCAATTTTTTATCCCGCAAAATAAAGATCCTGAAATACCCCATCCACAGTGCCGCTTTCCTGCCCGCTATCAGTGGCTGAAAAAAGAGCTTGCCTTTATACCTGAGAAATTAATCGAACAGCACTGTCCAAAACTTGATGAATGGTTAAGTGATCTGAATGCCGGTAGCCTGACCTTGATCTTCCCATCGGCTTATATTAATAACCCCTCAACCATGTTCGGTCACACTTTTTTACGCCTCGATAAACCTGCCGGTAGTCAAAGCAGTAAACTTACCTCAGCGGCAATTAATTTTGCCGCCGAAAAAACAGAATTTAGCGGGCTGATGTTTGCCATAGAAGGCATGACGGGCGGTCAGGCTGGTTATTTTTCACTCCAGCCCTACTATGAAAAAGTAAATGAATACAGCGATCTGGAAAGCCGGGATATCTGGGAATATGATTTGAATTTCACGCCGGCTGAAATCAAGCGGATGCTACTGCACTTATGGGAATTGCAAAAAATCCGTTTTGATTATTATTTCCTGGATGAAAACTGCTCTTATCAGCTACTTGCCCTGCTGGATCTCAGCCGTGATGAGCTTCAACTGCGCGCGCAATTTCCCTATGATGCCATTCCCATTGATACAGCACGCACAATACTTAAGATCCCGGATATACTTAAGAGTGTTCATTATCGCCCCTCGGCACGCAGCACCTTGTCATACCAACTCGAAATATTAAATGAAACAGAACGTCAGCACGTTCGAGATCTTGCCTATGGCCGGATTAGTGCTGACAACCCGCAACGGGATGATAACTCCGGTGCACAATATGCCCTTATCCTCAACACCGCCTACGATTACCTGCAATTCAAATATCGACGAAGAAAAATTAGCCGTGAAGACAGTGCACCACGGTCATTGAAGCTGCTTTCAAGTCTTAGTGAACTGCAGGAAACACAGACACCACCCTCGCCGCCCATCCCTGCTGTGCGCCCTGATCAGGGCCATCCTTCAGCCCGCATAATTTACGGTCTTGGGCTTGATCAACAAAGTAATTTTTTTGACCTGACCTGGCGACCCGCCTACCATGATTTACTCGATGCCGATGAAGGCCATGTAGCCGGCGCACAGATCAACTTTCTTGAGACCCGTCTTCGTTTTGACGATTACAGTGATAATATCAACATACAGCAACTCACTCTTATCGATATATATTCTGTTACTCCACACAATCAGGACTTCAGTTCTTTGTCCTGGAAGTTCAACACCGGGCTTGAACGCCTGCCGCTTGGCAACAACACATCTGAGAATAACCTGCCCTATACCGTTAATAGTGGTGCCGGACGCACCTGGGGGCTTAGCCAAAACATGCGTATTTTTGCCCTGCTGGAAGGCAGCGTGATGATACATAAAAAGCTGGAAAACTATTTTTCCCTTGGCGCAGGCCCCAGTCTGGGCGTATTGTGGAAACTGAATTCTCGCTGGAAACTCTGGCTAAATGGCCGCATGCAACGCTATGGTGTTAATTTAAATATGACTTATCTGGACTATAGTTTAAATCAGAGTTTCAGTTTCACTCGGGATCTTGCACTACGCATCAACATGAAACGCAGTGGCGAAGAAAATAATTTGCGTAATGAACTATCATTCAACCTGCATGTATATTACTGAATAAGGTGTCGGAGTCATATTTACAATTGTTGGGCTTCGCTTTGCTCTGCCCAACTTACATTTTCAAATAAATTAGCAGAATCTTGTACCAGGTGCATGGAAAATAATATGATTCATTATAAAACATTTTTCCTGATACTGTGCATTAGTTTGCTCAGCGGCTGCAATAGTCTGCTTTTTCAGCCGGAAAAAAAACACTACATCGAACCCGAACAACTCAATATCGCATCGAGAGATATCTACTTTAATACCCGTGATGGCTTAACATTACATGGCTGGTTTTTGCCGGCAAAAAAACCTGCACGTGCAACCATACTGTTCTTACATGGTAATGCACAGAACATCAGCACCCATATCGCCAGCGTATTCTGGATGCCTGATGCTGGTTTCAATGTCTTTCTGTTTGATTATCGAGGCTATGGTTATTCGGAAGGAACACCCGAACTTGAGGGCTTATTGGTGGATTTCGATGCCGCAGTGGAGGCTTTGCAACATATCCATGAGGTTGATACCAATAAAATTTTTATTTTTGGGCAAAGCCTGGGTGCAGCGATTAGCGTGACGGGACTTTCTGCATCTCCATATCAAGAAAAAATCAGGGGACTGATTATCGAAGGCGCATTTACCGGTTATCGCGATATTAGTCGTGAAGTGTTGAGTAAATTCTGGCTTACCTGGCCGTTTCAATGGCCGCTGTCTTATGCTATTACGGATTGTTGCCGCCCGCTTGATGCTATAAGTCTGATTAAGCCGGTTCCCATTTTAATTATTCACAGCAAGGATGATCAAATCATCCCCGTGCACCATGCGATTGAACTTCACGCGGCGGCATCACCCGAAAAGCAATTATGGTTGTATGAAGGCTATTCACACATACAGATCTTTAAAAATAAGGAAAACAGGGTACGGTTAGTCAAGTATCTGGATGAAATCCTGATCGGAAAGGAAATACCTATTAAGGAAGCTCTGATTAATCCCACCGTTCATGGTGAGCTTGTCGAACCATGAACGCCAAATCTAACAAAACAAGTATGTTAAAAATAACACCCTTCGACAGGATCAGGGCAAATAGAATAAATCAAAGTTTATTTAATTTGTCCCCGAAACAAATTTTTGTGTCTGCAAATCATCCAGTTTAAATTTATATTCCTGCTCCTGATTTTCTAGCTCAACGGCGACTAAGCCCGTAAACGCTTCCTTCTCCAGCGCATCATCAGTAAAATCTTTATTCCGATAGCGTTCCATTAATTCAATATTGAGCGTGTACATATCTGTGTTTTTCAACTTACACTGTTCAATCCACTGATTACGTTCACTTACTGCATTCACCAATAGTTGATTATCCCGATTCGACACTTGTAGCTTAGCGACCGTTTCCCTGTATTTGGCGATCATTTCCTTCATGCGTTCATTGTCCTGTTTAACTCTGGACACCAGCTTCAGATTACTATCTTTCGATTTATCCAGTTTCTTATTAAGTTTGTCTAATTTTGCCTGTAGTTTTTCTTTTTCTTCAATCTCTTTTTTTAAATCAATTTTTAATTTTCCAATGTCCGCTTCAAGTTTTGATTTTTCCTGAGACAACTGACGCATCATATATTGCATCTTTCGCATAGGATCCGCTGCACCCGCATCGCGTCGAGCTTCTGCAGCCACATTCCCGGTCAAAATAAGACAGGTAAAAAATAAAATAAATGATGTGATTTTCATATCAAGCTCTCCCCGTTTATGCCAGGATTTAAAACTTCGCGTTCAGATCAACCTGTAAAATATCAATTCCTAATAGCGGACCACTGATTTCATCTGAGGATAACCAACGGGCGCGCATCCAGGTATTTTCCGTTAAACCGTATTTTCCACCCACAACCCAACCCTTGGCATCGGTACCCCCAAGATGAAAATCAGAATCAGTGAAAGCATCCAGTACCGCGTCCCGTTCAATATAACGCCAGCCGAAAAAAGCCTGCCAGTCACCAAATTTACTAACAATAGGCCAGCCCAAAGTGAATTTTGCCCGGTAGGCGGTGGTCTGTTCATCGACAGTATCAACAGCAAGATCATTCACTTCTTGCTGATCAAAACCTAGATTTTTTGCATAATCAGCTGTAACGATCAGATGTATGGGTGCAAAACCGGTGTAATCATATTCAGTGGTAAAATTCAAAATATTAAAATCTGAGGCCAGCCCCACCAGTCGAACCGTCGTGTCATCCTGACCAACATCATTACTAATCACCGCCAGGGTATTACCTTTTTGCATAAATTCCGGTGCAGACCAATCCGTCTCTCTGCTGCCATATGAATTAACAACAGCCTGAACATTTCGGTAATCATAATAGGCAACCGCAATTCGAAAACGAGACTGATCCTCGAATTTTATGTCGGTACCAAACTGACCACCGATGATCCATTTATCTGTATAACGCGAAGATTGTTGTAAGGGGAACACCCCAAGGGTTAGAAACAGGCTACGCATACGTTCATCCTGCTCAAATAAGTCATCGCCACCATCAAGGCCAAATTTAAACTGCGAAGCCAGACCTTCAAAATTCAGATCGTCATCATAGACAAGATCGGTTGAAAACCAGGGGTTAGGAATACGCCCCCCCCACAATGTCATTGAGGGGTAGCCGTCCAGATTAAAATAATCATATTTAAGATAAGCCTGATCAATGGATATGCCATACCCGGTTCCATATTGACCCAGGGTTTGATTCGTTGATACCGGATCATTTGGATTACCCGTTGCCAGACGCAGACCGGCTTTGAAATTGTTAGTAATGGTCGCATCAATACCCAAACGCATTCGTATACGCAATCTGTTTACGTCATCGACTGTGTTTATATATTTATTTTTTCCATAAAGCTTATTAAGACCACCCTTTTCATTCGCTTTTTGCCAGTCAAAATACCCTTGCGGATGATTATCCGGGCTAAAAAAATCACCCTGATAACGCAGGCGAAAATCCCCCTTAAACTTAAAGCGGCGAGTCCAGCCTGGCAGGGCATCGGGCATGCCCCAGCGTTCATTTTTAGCCTGTGCCATCACATCGGCGACCACATCTTCATGCAACTCAGCCCGCACCTGCTGACGAATTTCTTCGCGGACAAAATCTGGCACATAGGGGATACGCACCACGCCTTTTTCAGGGGTGGCTTGTTTTTTCTCTTGACGCTTTAATTCAACATCTGCTTTTTGTTCGGCATTCGTCATCAATGCGTTTGCTTTTTCTTCCGAGATAATGCCTTCTTTTACCAACGTATCAATCAATTCATTCGTTGTATTTTTAATTTTCAGCAACTCCTCCTGCTCAGTAGCATGGGATGAAGCGGTGAACATGATCAGCATTAATAACGGCAAAATGCGATATACAATTTTCATTATGTATTCCAGGTAAAAGTTAAATCAGGTTATTAAATTCTTGACGACAGGCGATATTTTATTGGTTGTTGCAAACTGTCCGGTATATTCCCGTTATAGGAAACCTGTTGAATGGTAGCAATCAGTTTTTTATCCATTTCTTTTCGGCCGGTCGAAGTCCGCAATACCACCTTGCTTATCTGTCCTGTGATATCAACCCATATATCGACTTTGACTGAATACGCAAAGCTTCGTAACTCATCAACCTGCGCCAGAATATCTTCTATTTCATGTTGCAACTTACTGGCATAAACGACATTCGGATCACCTGCCCCACTCAACAGACCACGTCCGCCTTTGCGACCGATCAGACCGAAACCATCACTGCCTGCCCCCCCTTCGGCATCCAATCCCAATAAATCCCCGGCAGGCGGTGCATCCGCAATATCGGGAATTTCTTCCATCGCTTCCGGCTCAGGAATATCAACTTCATCCCGATTTATCTCCTGCTCGGGCGGCCTCTCAATTTTCGGCGGCGGGGGTGGCGGTGGAGGAGGCTTGACCAGAGTAATTTGCTGTACTTTCTTTTTAGGGGCATGCTTATTGGCCTCCATAAAATTATTAATTAACAGGGTTGCACCAACAGCAACAACCACAACGAAAACAACACCCAATATTTTGGGCAGGTATTTTTTAATATGAACCGACAACATCCGTGCTTACTTAACCAATTTCTGAGTGACCAGACCAATCTGGGTAATATCCAGTTGTCCCAACATGTCCAGGACCTGCATGACTAACTGGTATTGCACCTGCGCATCTCCTTTTACCACCACAGGAAGGTCCGGGTTAACGGCTTTATACTGACGTAGAGTGGCTTCAAGTTGCTCCATCGTAACGGGATAGGTATCCAGATAAATGGCACCTTCAGCAGTAATTGTAATAGCCTTAGTTTGCGATTTGGCAATACTCGGGGTGTCACTCGCCTTGGGCAGGTTGACCATAATTCCCTGTACCGAGGCGGTCGTCATAATAATAAAGATCACCAATAGCACATAGGCCAAATCCAGCATCGGTGTAATGTTGATCTCATCGAAAGGTTCATTCTCAGCCTGCATTTTCATAGTAATAGTCCTAGCAATGCTGCTCAGCAATTTTGGCAACAAACTCATCGACAAACACATGCATGTCAGCCGAGATTTCTTTAAGCCGCGAACCCAGATAGTTGTAGCCAAACAAAGCCGGAATCGCCACCGCAAGTCCCGCAACCGTAGCAGCAAGTGCGGCGGCAATACCCGGGGCTATTGCATTAACATCAACATTACCCGAGGCCGCAATGGCGGCAAAGGTAATCATGACACCAACAACGGTTCCTAACAGACCCAGGAAGGGCCCACCAGAAATCGCAATGGTCAGCAAAACCATCAGACTATTGAGACGCTGGTTTTCTCGAATCATGCAGGCATCCATGGTCGCACGAATGGCATCAATGGCCTGAGGAGTCAGAACCAGGGTGGCGGCATTGGCACCCACCGCCTTGGGCATGCGGTTGTGCATTTCCTGTACACCAATGTGATAAATACGATAAATACTCGAACTTTCAAAATGCGTGTGCTTGCCTGACAAGGCCATCAACAAGGGTGATTCACGCATTTCTTTTTCATCTGCGCTATCATCGCCATCTAGATTATCAACTTCACTTTGACTCAAAGCGGTGAATTTTTCCAGGAATAAACGGTTATCCTTACTTGTTGTTAGAATCACAATGGTCTTGGCAACCATCACCACGACACTAATAGCAAACATAACGATCAATACAATAATGACCACCCAGCCATCGATGGTGACATTCTGCATGGTGGTAGTGAAATAGGAAGGTTCCCCTTCGCCACCTTCCTGCTGTCCATCTTCTCCGTATATCAATACCGTCGCGCCCGGCCCCTCACCTTTCACTGCGAGTCGAATCATGTCAGCTGTCAACGCAACTTTGCTTATTCTCAACTCATCCATTTCACCGATAAAACCGGATTCAGTAGTGGCATCGGCACCCACCGTAATCGGGCCCGCCATTTCCGTTATGGTTGTTTCAAGATAGGAGGTTTCAGTACCATCGAGGAAAATAGATAATTTATTACCCGCAATCACAAGTGCAACGTGATGCCAGGTGCCTGTCATCAAGGTAGTGTTATGCGCTGTTTCAATAACATTACCCGCCTCATTTTCCAGACGTGCATAAAGCTTGTCGCCATCGATCGCAAGTTGTAATTTGTCATTGACGAAACGACGTGAAAATAAAGTGGACTGTTGCGTAGCATCAATTTTAATCCAGGCCGACATTGACCAACCCTTTGTGGGATCCAACGCAAGCGAGGGTGTATCAGTAATTTCAAACATGCCGGCACCATTAAACTTGATACCACCGGCAATCAATGAGGATGTGGATTTTTCTGCGGTGAACAGACTGGAATGATTGCCGTATGCTGTGCTGTCCTGTGGCGCGGATCCCTCACCATCAAAATGATAGACCAGAGTATCGCTAACCGGTAGAGATCCACTTTTGTCATCACCCGGAACAGCTGTCGGATTACCGTAATACATCCATATTTTTTGCGTATTGCTGTTCGCCGCCAGCAGCGGTATCTGTACCCAGATCATCGCCATTTCATTGATAGGATCAAATTTTTCAATATAATATTTCAGCGGTGTGACATCGTCATCCGCCATAAAGCGAATGTCTTCACCTTTTGGTGAAGCATCCATAAAATAGCCAAAGTTACCGGTATGCAAACGTACAAGTACTGTCGCATTTTCCAG
>CAZNRP010000092.1:0-8317 GCA_964575555.1 uncultured Thiohalophilus sp.
ACCGAGGGAAAATATTGGGATGAGGGGATAAAATATATGCGAATACTTAGGCAACGATTAATATATACTCGTGAAATCTGCATTTTGAGGTATCACGGGTATATCAAATCAAACATCGGCAAAGCGTGAAGCCGATCCTGTCCAGCGTTCAATCAGGGCCTCAGCCGCCGCCGGATTATTTTCCAGTAAGTTATCCGCCATCAATGCAACCTCTTCGACCAGTAATTGATCCCGTTGCAAGTCGGCTATCTTTAACTGCAACAGGCCAGTTTGTTTGGTTCCTAAAATTTCACCGGGGCCACGCAGAGCCAGATCACGTCGCGCAATTTCAAAGCCGTCATTGGTTTCCCGCATCACACTCAGCCGTTCGCGTGCCTGCTGTGAGAGTTGTTTATACATCAACACACAAACACTGGCTTGCTCACCCCGACCCACACGACCGCGCAGCTGGTGTAGCTGCGCGAGCCCCAAACGTTCTGAATTTTCTATGATCATCAAACTGGCATTGGGTACATCCACGCCCACTTCAATGACGGTTGTTGCCACCAGCAAATCAATCTCAGCCTGTTTGAAGCGCTTCATCACGGCTTCTTTTTCTACCGCTTTCATACGCCCATGAACCAGATCGGTTTTCACATCGGTCAGTGCCTCAGCTAATTTTTTAGCGGTATCTTCTGCCGCCTGACATTGCAGCACTTCCGACTCTTCAATCAGCGTACACACCCAGTAGACTTGCTTACCTTGCTGACAGGCACGATACACACGTTGCACAATTTCATCACGGCGTGAATCCGGTATCACCACCGTTTCGACGGGCTTACGCCCCGGCGGTAATTCATCGATAATCGACATATCCAGATCCGCATAAGCAGCCATGCTCAGGGTTCGAGGAATAGGTGTCGCGGTCATGATCAACTGATGTGGGTAACGATTGCCATCCCGACCTTTTTCCCGTAAGGCCAGACGCTGATGTACACCAAAGCGATGCTGCTCATCCACCACCACCAGTCCCAGTTTTGCAAACTCGACATCGTTCTGAAATAAGGCATGCGTGCCCACCGCAATCTGACAACCTCCCCCTGCGATTTCTTCCAGTGCCTGGCGGCGTTGAGCAGCTTTAAGTTTACCGGATAACCAGCTCACCCGAATATTAAGCGCCTGCATCCAGGCTTCAATATTATGAAAGTGTTGCTCGGCCAGAATTTCAGTCGGTGCCATAATCACCGCCTGATACCCCTGCTCCACTGCCGCCAATGCTGCAAGCACCGCAATCACGGTTTTCCCTGAACCCACATCGCCCTGCACCAGTCGTTGCATGGGACAGCTCAATTGAACATCTTTTTTTATTTGTGCATAAACGCGCTGCTGTGCCGCCGTCAAGGTAAAAGGTAATGCGGCAATAAATTTCTGCCCGTAAGTGCCGGCCCTTAATTTAGGGGCTGTATGCTCACGCATCCGATGGCGTAATTGACGCAGGCTCAAGTAATGCGCCAGCAACTCTTCAAAAATTAGACGGCGATAAGCAGGATGCCGCGCTTCCTGTAAATCACTAAGTCGGGTATCGGTGGGAGGCTGATGAATAAATAATAGGGCCTCTTTCAAACTCGGCAACTGCTTTTCATGCAGTAATTTTTCCGGCAATAATTCCGCCAGTGATATTTTATTTTCAGCTAATTGCGCCACCAGTTGCGCCATTAATTTACGCATACCAATCTGATGCAGGCCTTCAGTGACAGGATATATAGGGGTCAGTGAATCATTTTCATCCAGCTCACGGATATCCGCATCCAATTGATATTCGGGATGCACCATTTCCAGCCCGGTGGGGCTGCGGCGCACTTCGGAGAAGCAACGAATTCTTGCTCCAGCGATGAGCTGTTCTTTTTGCTGGTTGGAGAAATGAAAAAAACGTAAAAGTATGGAACCGGTGCCGTCACTGATCCGGGTTAGCAACATCCGCCGTCGACCGAATTTTATTTCACTGAGATCCACCGAGCCTTCCACCAGCACTTCTTCGCCAGGAAGTAAACTGCCTAATGCTCGCAGACAGGTACGATCCTGATACCGCAGGGGAAGATGAAATAAAAGATCCGGCAGGCTAAAAATATTTAGCTTCGCCAGTCGCTCGACCATTCGCGGGCCAACGCCTTTGAGAGAGAGCAGAGATGTATCAGCCGTCATGGTATCAAGTCCTTTTAATACTTAAATGACAAAATCCAGGTACATAATTTTACCACGGAGGACACAGAGAACACAGAGAACACAGAGATAAAAGCCAAATCTATATCATGATTTACAGCAAACTTCCGGAGATGATACGGCTTCAGCCCTGGCTGTTCGCCTCATGATACCCGAAGGGTGGAAAGCGAACCTACACCTTCTCTGTGTCCTCCATGTCCTCTGTGGTTAATTTTTTTAATCCTACAAATTAGGGCAGTACCAGCACCGCATCCATCTCTACCTGCGCATCCTTGGGCAGGGCGGCAACACCCAGTGCCGCACGAGCAGGATAAGGCTGTTCAAAATAAGATGCCATAACTTCATTCACCAGGGGGAAATGATTGAGATCAGTGAGGAAAACATTTAGCTTAACGATGTCGTTCAGCTCCCCCCCCGCAGCCTGACACACCGCCTGCAGGTTGTCGAAAACACGATGAATCTGCACACTCATGTCACCTTCCACCAGTTCCATGGTTTCCGGAACCAGCGGAATTTGTCCGGAAAGATAAACCGTATTATCCACTTTTACCGCCTGTGAGTAGGTGCCGATTGCCTGTGGTGCCTGTTCGGTTTGGATTATTTTTCGCGTCATAATTTTTTCCTTATCGCTTTTTATCTTTTGGTACGGTATATGCGTACAACATATTCAAGACTACGCAACCGCCGCATGATCCGGGCCAGATGTTTTCTGTTCTCTACGGCCACCGTAAAACTCAAAATGGAATGCAGACCGTCCCGTTCCTCAATGCTGACATTTTCAATATTGGCTTCCATTTCCGCGAGACTGGCCGCCACCTTAGCCAATACACCGCGATGATTCTCCACCAGTGCCTGAATATCAATGGGGAATTCACCAACCGTTTCCTTCTCCCATTCAACGTCAATCCATTTTTCCGGCCGACTACGATACTCGGCAACATTCTTACAGTCTTCGGTATGAATCACAATCCCGCGACCCGAGGTGACAAAACCGAGAATAGAATCGCCGGGAATGGGTCGACAACATTTTGCAAAGGTCACTACCGCACCCTCGGTGCCTTTAATCGCTAAAGGTCGGGGTTTGTTATGCTCGGCCTCACTATCGGGATCATGATCCGCCTGCAACAGGGCGCGGGCGATCACCATAGGCATGTGGCTACCAAGACCAATGGTGCTGTACATCACTTCCATGGAGTCGAATCCATATTCATCCAGTACCCATTGAATCTGCTCATCCGATAACTGTTCCAGCCCGCTATTATGTGCAGCCAGACTTTTATTCAACAGACGAATCCCCAGAGTCACCGATTCATTGCGGCGTAGATTTTTCAAAAAATGTCGAATATTGGAGCGCGCCTTAGCAGTGTGCACGAAGTCCAGCCAGGCCGGGTTCGGCTGTGCGCCCTTGGAGATAATAATCTCCACCGCCTGACCACTGGAAAGTTCCGTCCGCAGAGGCATCAGGCGGCGATCGATTTTTACTGCCACACACTGATTACCCACATCCGAGTGTACCGCATAGGCAAAGTCCACCGCTGTGGCTCCATGAGCCAGCTCCATGATTTCGCCTTTCGGGGTGAAAACGTAAACCTCATGGGGAAACAGATCAATTTTAACGTTTTCCAGAAACTCTTCCGAGTTGCCCGCATTCTGCTGCATTTCCAGTAAATCATGCAACCAGCGACGTGCGCGTACCTGACTATTATTACTTATGCCTTCACTGCTCTTATAAACCCAATGTGCGGCAATCCCAGCTTCGGCCACCGAATCCATTTCCTCGGTGCGGATCTGTATCTCAACGGCAACCCCATAGGGGCTGAACAATACGGTATGCACCGACTGATAACCGTTAGTCTTGGGGATGGCAATATAATCTTTGAAGCGTCCCGGCATGGGTGTGTAAAGACTGTGCATCACCCCCAGCATCCGGTAGCAGTCATCAACCGAATCGACAATGATGCGAAAAGCATAAACATCCATAATTTCAGAAAAGGGCAGATGCTTCTGCTTCATTTTCAGATAAATACTATAGAGATGCTTTTCACGCCCCTGCACCCGGCCATGGGGACCTTCCTGAGCCATGCGGGTATTCATGGTGTCTTCGATCTTGCTGACAATTTCCTTGCGGTTGCCCCGCGCTTTTTTCAGCCGCTCTTCAAGAATACGACTACGCAGGGGGTACATAGCTTTGAAGCCCAGATCTTCTAATTCCAGACGCATGTGGTTCATGCCCAGACGGTTGGCAATGGGGGCGTAAATTTCCAGGGTTTCACGGGCAATGCGACGACGTTTGTCCGGGCGCATCACCCCAAGAGTACGCATATTATGTAGCCGATCGGCCAGTTTAATCAGGATCACGCGAATGTCACGTACCATTGCCAGCATCATCTTACGGAAATTCTCAGCCTGTGCTTCGGCCTTACTTTCAAAATGTATGTGGGTTAGCTTGCTGACCCCATCCACCAGCTCGGCGACATCACTACCAAAGCGTTCGGTTATCTGATCTTTAACGGTCTCGGTATCTTCGATGACATCATGCAGAATCGCCGCCATCAGACTCTGGTGATCCAGACGCAGCTCGGCAAGAATGCGAGCAACGGCGATAGGATGGGTAATATAGGGTTCGCCACTCAGGCGACGCTGACCTTCATGGGCTTCAGCGCCAAACAGATAAGCGCGGTAAACATCGGAGACCTGATCCGGCTCCAGATATTCTTCAAGATTTTTGCAGAGATGCCGGATCCGGAAAGGTTCCGGCACCCCCTGTACACCTTTATGCTTGTCTGAGCGGGGGGCGATTACTCGCTTCCTTCGCTCGCATCAGCATCCGGAGCGGCATCTCCGCTTTCAGCTACTGTCTCTTCTGCGGTGGCGGTCAAGCCTGCCAGTCCGCCACCCATACCACCGAGTGCCGCCTTAATGGCCGCCGCAACGTCGATCCCACCAGTGTCACCTTCGACTTCAGCCGTAGCCGTGGTGCTTTTTTCTTCGCTACTGTCTTCTTCCAGCACCACTTCTTCCGGTACTTCGATCACTTCATCAAGAATAGACGCATTCACCAGACCTTCCGCGATTTCGCGCAACGCCACCACCGTCGGCTTATCCTTTTCCGGGTCTAACAGGGGCTCTTTACCCATTGCCAGCTGACGGGCGCGTTTGGACGCCACCAGCACAAGCTCAAAACGGTTGTCTACATTTTCAAGACAGTCTTCAACGGTCACACGCGCCATAATTCACTCCGGTTTTAGTCTGGATCGCCCACAAGACAAAGCCATCCACACACTATATTCACAATAAAAGTTCGCCCTGCTCGGCAACTACTAACAAGCCAGCCCCAGACGGACCGCGCAGTATAACGCAATCAGAGGGGCTTATGCTACCGGCATAAATCATTCTAACAGCGCAGCCAGCATAGCTGCATGCCGCCGCGCCTGTGCCGACTGGCGCAAACGCCGGGCACGGACGATGGCCTGTAAATCCTGCAGGGCCAGCTCGAACTGATCGTTAATCACCAGATAATCGAATTCTGCATAATGTGATGTCTCACTCACCGCATCACGCATGCGCCGGGCAATGATCTCCTCGCTGTCCTGACCACGCCCGCGCAGACGTTCTTCCAGCGCATTGCGCGAAGGCGGCAGGATGAAAACACTGAGGGCATCTGACTTCCAGGCCCGCACCTGCTGTGCACCCTGCCAGTCAATCTCCAGAATCACATCAGCTCCCGCCGCCAGCCGGGTCTCGATGCTCACCCGCGCGGTGCCGTAGAAATTATCAAACACCTGCGCGTGTTCTAAAAAAGCATCGGCCTCAACCAGATTCTCGAACTCATCCTTATTAATGAAGTGGTAATCCGCACCGTCCTGTTCACCGGGACGCATGGCGCGGGTGGTGTGCGACACCGACACCTCGATGCCGTCTATTTTTGCCAGCAGAGCTTTCACCAACGAGGTCTTGCCCGCACCCGAGGGGGCGGAGAAGATATAGAGGGTGCCTGTGTTTTTGTTGTTCATGGTTTTTTTCATTCTCTTACTTGTGTTGGGCTTCGCCCTGAAAAACAGGGCTCAACGCCAACCTACATTTAATAGCATAAAAAATTTACTCATATAAATACTGCTGAAAGCCGACAAAAATTTCGCGTATCCCGGCCACACTGCCTAACTCCTGTGCCACATCACTCAACCCGTGATATTTCAGCTCCAGTAAGTCCGGCAATTTTTTCTGCGCCAACTCACCCACGCCTTCTTCAACGTAATGTAAAAGCACGAAATCCAGAAACTGCTGTTGCTTATAATCATAGTGCGAAAATATCTCGCCCTTGTGTAGCGATACCCGTTCTTTCCGAGTAATCGGTGCCGGTTGCCAGCGTCAGCAGAATACGATCATCCCCCGCCGCCATCGCCTCTAATGTTTTATTGATGGCGTTGTGCTCATTAAGCCCGGCTTCGTTCATCAGCTCGCGATCCTCTGCTCCAGATCATTCGGCACCACAAAATAATAGCGTTTGCCCTGTTTGGTCTTAACCAGCAATTTTAGTTTATCCGCCATTTCCAGCAAATCCTTACGCGCTACATCGTAAGAAATCCCATGCGATTGCTGATGTTCCTGCACCACATAACTGAAGCGTGGGTGCTTAAGTGCATGACGCAATAATGCCAACTGACGAAAATTCAATTTTCCATGTAAGCGTGGATTATCCATCAGCAGTCGTTCTGCCTCATTGACTCCCTGCATCTTCTGATCAAGGAAAACATGCAGGGCATCCACGGCCTGATGAATCACCTCCAATTGATGAATCAGAAAATAGGTCAGATCATTTTCATCAGTTTCCGTGTAAAGAAAAGCCCTGGCATATTGAACAGGTGCCTGCTTGATAACCCGCGAGATAGAAATAAACTCCATCAACCAATAACCCTGCCTGGCCATTGCCCAGTAAAACAATGCCCGTGCAGTACGCCCATTACCATCACAGAAGGGATGATCATAAGCCAGCATAAAATGCAAAACTATCGCCTTAATAACAGGATGTAAAAAAATATCATCCGTTTCATCATCACTATTTCTGTTTGCAAAATCACACAGCGTCTGCATACGCTCCGGCAACTGCTCAGCGGATGGTGGTGTATGCAGATATTTCTGGGTGGCTTTATCAACCACATGTATCTCATCTAAACGAATACGAAAGCGTCCAACCTCCCCTTCATCCAGCGTGCCTCGTGTCAGTATATTGTGCAGCTCAAACACGATTGAAGGTGTTAATGCTTCGTCCTTAATTTCACCAATAAACTGCATGGCAAGATAATTATTTCGAATCATCCGTTCACTTTTATTTTCTGGATTTCGATTCTGACGAATCATCTCTTTAGCGACATCACGCGTAGTGGAAGCACCTTCAAGCTGACTGGAACTTATTGCCTCTTCAATCAATGAACGAATCAGATAAGTGTTTCGAGTTTGAGAATTAGTAATCGCATCATTGGACTGAATATTGCCAGCAGCATAACGATCCAGCCAGTGCAATTCGCGCAAAACCCGATCCGGCGTTGCGAACTGAAAAGGCTTACCCTGTATATCCCGTAACGGCAATGACTGGTACAGGTTTCGACGAGCCGTTTTAATACGGAACCACCATTCCTCATTGTTTAATCCCTCAGGGGGCGACAGGTGGCGCAGTTTATCCCAGTGCAGGTAACGACCCTTTTGATCAACCGAGCTGACGTCATGCCCCATCAGGCGCAGCACCGCCTCCGCGCCATTTCCAGTAATAGCGCGAAGAATGCTGTCGTAACCGGGCGGTGAAACTGGTATTTTCATTTCATCTTTTACTTTTAAAACAACAAGTTAACGTGGCTGAGCGCAAGCATATACTTGATTTTCAAAAGCAAGTATAACAGATAAATATGGTATAAACTTTCCAACACGCTGATTTAGTAAAAAAATTGTTCCAGTTTTATTAAAGCCAACTTTTTCTGTTGTTGCACCTGACATTGCAATAAGTAAATCACCATCATGGACTTCATATTTTGACAAATCTTCTTTGTATTAATCGTTGCATAAGTATTCGCATAGAGTTTATGCCGGCCATTGCAGAGACTACTGACAAGGAAAATACTTGAAT
>CAZNRP010000093.1:0-2702 GCA_964575555.1 uncultured Thiohalophilus sp.
TCTGCATGGGCAATATATGCCGTTCGCCAACCGCAGAGGGGGCATTTCGCCATCTGCTTCAGCAACAGGAACTGGACACATACATTAAAACAGATTCTGCCGGTACCCATGCTTACCATGTGGGGGAGAAACCAGATCGCCGAGCACAGCAAATCGCGTTATCACGGGGGCTGGATATCAGCGACCTGCGGGGACGAAAGGTGAAACCCGCTGATTTTAAAAAATTCCACTATGTTATCGCAATGGATCAGGGTAACTACCAGATACTTTCGAAACTTGCACCGGAAGGGCTGGATGAGCGGCTGCACTTATTTCTGGATTTTGCTCCCGGGCTGAAAGAGACAGAAGTGCCTGATCCTTATTATGGCGGCACAAAAGGGTTTGACTATGTTTTTGATCTGGTTGAAGAAGCTTCTAAAGGTTTATTAACTGATATTCGCGAAAAATATCTGGAACAAAAATGAAAATTGTTCTGGCTTCAACCTCACCCTTTAGAAAAACGATCCTTGAAAAACTTAACCTGGCATTTGAAACGCAAAGCCCGCAAACAAATGAAACCCCGCTAGATAATGAACCGCCGGAAAAATTAGTACAACGTCTGGCCTTAGCCAAGGCAGAGGCGGTTGCCGATCATTGCTCCGAGGCCCTTATCATTGGTTCGGATCAGGTGGCTGTGATTGAAGGTGAGGTTTTGGGGAAACCGGGCTCGCATGAAAATGCGGTACATCAGTTACAACGGGCATCTGCTAAAACCGTACGTTTTTATACCGGCCTGTGTTTGCTGAATACGGTAACGGGAAATTATCAGCTTGATGTTGTGCCCTTTGATGTGGTGTTTCGTGAGTTAAACGACACGCAGATTGAGAATTATCTACAAAAAGAAAAGCCCTATAATTGTGCCGGAAGCTTTAAATCAGAAGCTCTGGGGATTTGTCTGTTTGAAAAACTACAGGGTGATGATCCCAATACCCTGATGGGCCTGCCATTAATCAGGTTGGTGCGTATGTTGGAAAAAGAAGGCATCCCTGTTATTTAATATATGGGACTATATCCTCGCGAATAAGTGGGGGCAGATGAAACTTTTCGAATGGGGCGTCCGAAAAAGGTGTTGGTTGAGTAGAAAGCCTCATCTGACCCGAATGGCACTTAGTTAAGGATGATATATGTTTGTTTTCAACGAGTTAGCGGAACGTTTTATCGTGATGGGATTGATGCTCTCTCCTCGCTCCCAGTGCTATGTAGCTGTTTTTGGGAACACGGTGAAGATAAGACAACAGATCATCTACTTGTAACTAACTGATTGTAAGGCCTTAATCCTTATCTAAGTGCCATTTTCATCTGATCCCACTTATTCGAAATTCTGTTGGCGTGAAGGCACGGCATTGAACGGAAATGAGCGAAAAGCCTGAGAAAGTTCAGGCACGGGGGGGGCTTTGTAACGCATAGTTAGTCGGTGACAAAAAATACTATCGCCACAGATAAAAAGAAAACTACGGGGTAATCAAACGTTGAATTTCTTTCAACTTGCGCACCCAGGGAGACCATTTGCGCAGATCTTTGGGCAGGCTGGCGATAGCAGCATTCGCTTCCCCCACAGAGGGATAGGCACCGTAGACCAGTGCATACCAGTCTTCACCCTGACGACGATTTACATAATAACCCGCCATACCCTGTAGCTGATTCTGAGTATAATATTTTTCAATTAACTTGCGATTAGTGCTGCTTGCTAACTGCAAAGTATAATAATTACCATTCTGAGCACGGATCCATTCCTGAGGGGTTTGTATGACCAGCACCCGCTGCTCACCCGCCGGCTTGATCGCAACTTGAATGGTATTATAGGCATCCACCAGCTTATAGGTGGATGCCTTTTCAAATAATACGCGCGCTTCAAACGGGTTGACAGGTCGCCCCATACCTTTGGCTTCCATAAGCCCAAGATTAAAGATGGCAACAGGATTCTCGTTTTCCGCAAGCCGGGTATAAATCATATGTGCACGAACATAATTGCCATTATCCAGTGCATCAGCGGCTTCGGCCAAGGTGTCAGCATGCAGCCCGGATATAGCAAAGCTATTTATCAGTAGAATTAGAAGGGGAATTCGATAAATCGTGGGATTTCCTTTTTTAGTCGTTTTTAATTCCATTTATATAATCTAGCTAAATTGGGGGATATTTCAATAGCACTTGTTCCTGCTCAGGCATATTCCTGGTTTTTTTTCAAATTATGTGCAAGCGCAAGGGAGAGCCAGTCATGTAATAAGATATTGGCCTGATGCTTTTCATCTTTAAGCAGCATTTTCTTATTTGGATAAGAATAGCGGGGCAACAATCGCCCAATGCCTTTGTAGCCCGTTACTTCAACCATTTGTGCATCCGCATAAACCCGGATTTTCATTACCAGTTCCTGCATACAGCGCTCCGGCAAGTTTAACTTCAGACGAAGTTCCAGCATCGATGTGTAACGGCAGCGCTCATGTACCTGGAACGTAAAACACAAACCCAATAGTTCCGGCGAAAACTTAATATAATCCGCACTATCCAGCTCAGGGAAAAGAGCATAAAGCAACACAAAGTTCTTCTCATAAACCCACATCGGAGTTTGGGAACGCTGAGCTTGAATGGTATGTGACACCCTGACTTACCTGCCTGCATTTCTTAAAAACAAACTGTTTCAAACCAGCATTAATTAAAGCAAAGAG
>CAZNRP010000093.1:2802-8264 GCA_964575555.1 uncultured Thiohalophilus sp.
AAAGAGGGTCAGGTCTTGACTTTTGCCTTTATAATCCGGCTAACCCTTGAATAATGCAACTTATAATAATCACCAATGTCTTTCATACTATAGGCACCACTTTCATATGCTTTGAGTATTGAGGTATTTCTATTAGTATATTTTTTTTCGTAATACTCAAGCGACTTCGCAACTTGCCGCCGTTGTAATGAGGGTATTTCACTTAGATTGATTTCTGGCGATATTTTGCACTGCATCTCATCAACAAATCTTTCATCTCCCAAATAAATCTGATTTTTTAATTCTCGCCATGGTTCTAGTTGGCTTCGTCCTTCTGAGACAAAAGTTCTATATAGCTTAATCGCTTCGATCTTTTTTCGTGAAAATGACGATAAAATCCAATTAACAGTTAGCCATTTGTCTGCTTTGATAAGCCCTGCTGTTGCTCTATAACTACTCCATGACCAGTCCCTGGCTGATCTCACCATCTGCGCTCTTACAGGGTTCAATACTACATAACGCGCCAATTCTAATAAATAAGATTCTTTCTGAACAATAATGGCTTTGTATCTCCCCTGAAACACATGTCCAACTCTATTATTCTTACGATTAAATCGCTGTGTATAGACTCCGTTTAGCTGTCTCATACCCATGGATAAATTACTATCAGGTGTTTCTATAAGCAAATGGTAGTGATTTGTCATTAAGCAATAAGCATGGACTACCCAGTTGAAACGTTCACATACATCACGTAATACTTCCAGATAAATTCTTCTATCTTCATCATCAAGATATATATCTTCCCGACCATCACCTCGTGATGTTACATGATACAGAGCGCCTGCAAATTCTATTCTTAGGGGTCTTGCCATGAAGAGAGGCTAACATATTCGTATCCGTTAGGCAAAAAACAAGACCTGACCCTATCTCTAGGCACTATTTCTATCTATAACCCAGCCTTCCGAGATTAAAATTCAAGAATCGCTTCCAGCCGCTCAAGATCATTGACAACCTTCCAGCTTCCCCCTCCGGATTCAATTTTTTCCTGCCAGTCGGCCATCCGATCAAGGTATTCACGCGGGTCAATATTATCACTGCGCAGTTTGGTAACATTTAAGGCCACCACTGAGACCCCATTCAGTTGCAAGGGAATATCACGTATATAACCTTTTTCTAGATCTTCTTTTAAGTCTGAAAAAATAAGAATCAGATTATGCCCGGCTCCAGCTTCATTCAGAAATTCAATGGCCTGTAACATACCCCCGGTAATATCTGTATGCGCGCTGCCTTTAACATTCTTCACAAATCTGTCAATTTTATCCCGGAACACTCTTTTTTGTTGATTGGCCATGCTTGGACGATCTTCAAAACTGACCTTGGCAACAATGTCTTTTTCACTAAAGCTGCCTGTATCAACCCGAGCCACCGCAAAGGTATCGCCAGGATTAAGATTAGACAGTATAAAATTAATTACCCGTTGCGCCTGTTTTAATTCTTTTGTATAGGTTCCCGAGGTATCCATTAACATATACACACCACGCGTGTTCGGAACCTGCTGTTTTGAACAGCTGACAATTAATATCAGAGCGGTGATCAATGTAATGGTAAATGCAGGGAATTTAAATTTAATCATCTTAACCTCTAGCCGAAATTTTATAGCGATCCAAAATGAGCACTATCTGTTCTTTCAGTCTTCTCTTTAGTGTTGGCTTCTTTTTGTCTTAAGTGAACCTGATTTTCAATCCACAGCGGCGCAAAGATAAACAGATCATAAAAATTCACCAACATATGACCAGAGAAACGAAAAATACTTCCGACCAGCCGTAACAACCAGATCAGACTACGTAAAAATGCCACCACTAAAATGCCCATGACGGTACGTAAAGAGTGTACGAATGATTCCAACGGAATAGCAACAAAGGTTAAGGCAAAGGGTAGAATAAATCCCATACCCATTTGTGCGGCGGTGGTAATCCAGAGGTAGGAACTTTCAATCACCTGTACACCATCTTCTCGTAACAGTGCACGGGTCGCAGCTGCATCCTGCATCAATAACTCGCGCATATACGCCAGCCCGGCTTCCACACAGGCTAGTGTGAGAAGAATACCAAAGGTAATCCAGATCATACGAATTCGTAACTTGTCATTCAACGCACCGATAAGAGGAAACAGACGGGTAATTCGCATCGACTCCATCAAAAACAGGCCCATTGCAATTTCAACCAGAATAATCACCAACGCGGCTATTTCGGAAGTTTGAAAGCCCATCAACTGACTGGTGCCACCCACCATTTCTGACATTGGGCGAGCGATCAAATTAAAATTAATCATGGCACCACCCACCGCTATCATTAGCACAAAAGCCGAAATGAAAAACTGGGTTAATGAGGATGAGGACAGACGTTGTACTGCACGATCAGAGCGTTCCTGTATGTTTTCATATTCTTCCATGTGTCGATCAATGGTGACAGAACGCAATAACAGGCTATTAATATTTTTATCCACCTGGGCAAGAGTCTGAGAAACCTTTCGCCAATGGGGCATCATATTATTTAAAAGTTGATGACGCTTATGGCTGGCCTTACGGTATTCTTCCGTGGCTCTGGTATTGGCTTTAATCATCGACTGATGAATATCTTCCAGCACATGACCCACCATCGGATCACCTTTTGTACCCGGTATTTTCGCCACCGCTTCAACCGCTTTTAACCAGCCGGGCGGTGCTGGTGGCACATCAGTGCTTGCCTGATAATCTTCATCGATACTGGTGACTTCTTCACTCAATAATCGGTGCAAGGCCGGGTATTCAGATAAATCTTTTTGTACGGTGTCATTGATGCGTTCAAATTCACGTTCAATAATATGTTCGGTTGCTTCACGTCCCTGCGTTAGCAACACTTCGGTATTGCGTTCAAGCATTTTTTTTTCTGCACGACGAACCGACTGCGCCGATAAACGCATGGCGTTATGAATCACACGGGTAAAAGAATAAATCGCCTTATGCGCGTGAATGCGGGCGATATAGAAAACAGTGGTGAGAATAAAAAACCAGGCAAAGCCGGACATCACCGGACTGGGTAAGAGCATGAATACATCATTGAAGGACATTGATATCTCCTAAAGCGGTGGGCAAGATTATCAAACGCCCGTAACTCAAACACGGCCTCTACGAAGCATGACGATGCCTGAGAGCATACATTATTTACTTATTATCTCTAAATATTGAAAAAATAAATACTAAGCGGTTCACAGAATATTGTCGGCACAGGTCGCCGTAACTGAACTTTAAATCCTGACTGAGTATAGTTGAATCTGCCACCCGCAACGGCGGAACGACATTAAATAGAAATATTTATCATGGAAGTGTGATCATTGCCCCTGATGACACGTATTTAAGGAGACACTTATCTTTCCTCCGCCTCGGCAAATCGTTTTCGTATACGCAGATGCGCCTGCCCGAGTAGTTGACTGATTCGGGACTCACTCACGCCTAGTATTTCACCAATCTCACGCAGATTAAACTCTTCATCGTAATAAAGACTGACTACCAGTTTTTCACGTTCAGGTAATGCGGTAATGGCCTCCGTCAGATGTTTTTTGAATTCATTCTGTTCAAGATTTTCCTGAGGTTGCTCGGTGTTAGATTGAAAACTATCTGTTACGTAATCTTCCGCCGTCCCCAGATCGATAAAATTCAAAATCCGACAAGAATTAGTTTCCTGCATGATGCTGTAATATTCATCCAGCGAAATACCCAGCTCATTGGCAACTTCACGAGCGCGGGCTTCGCGACCGGTTTCACCTTCAATACGGGTAACCACCGCCATCACATCACGCGCTTTTTTATGTACTGATTTTGGAGCCCAGTCGTTGCGCCGCAACTCATCCAGCATCGAACCACGAATACGAATAGTGGCATAGGTTTCAAAACTGGCACCCTGAGCAGGATCATAGTGCTGTGCAGCATCTAGCAGGCCCAACATCCCCACCTGGATCAGATCATCCACCACCACACTGGCCGGCAATCGCGCAATAAGATGATAGGCGATGCGTTGCACCAGCCCGGAATAACTGTTTACCAGTTCTTCAGATTCACTTGGCTTACAAATGGTATACATACAGGCCCTTCATTTTTCTGCCAATAGCAGCGTGGTTCGTTTATCAGTCGACACATAAATCTGTTTCTTTAATCTTTGGTGAACCTCAAGCTCATTCACCCAGGAACAATCAGGCATAGGCATCCAGCAGTCCCTGACCGCCTCGTGGCATGGCCGAGCTAATAGCCTCCAGCCCCCCCCCATCAACTTCCACATTGTCGTTGGCACTCATGCGGCCTGTTGCCGCCCCGCTATCATCCTGTTGCTTTTGAGTAAACGACTCCTGAGAAACATTCACATCCCCCAGTGATAAACCGATTTGATCCATCATCTCCCTCAATCTTGGAATCGCGGCTTCCAGTGCATCCCGCACTTGTGGATTCGGTGCGGAAAAAACAATACTGGCATTATCTTTATGGAGTTGAATGCGGACTTCCATACTGCCCAGTTCCGGTGGATCCAGTCGAATCTCGGCCGTCTGAAGATTTTGCCCTACCATCCATTGTAGTCGATCCCCCACCGATTGATTCCAGCCCGGATGCTGTGGCGGCACATTTAACGGAGCCGGCGTCTGTCCCGGTACGGCATCCGCTTTTACAGCCAACCCCGCTGACAGGCCGGCTGTATTCAGGATATTATTTAAGGATGAAGCCGTACCTGGTTGGGCAGCAGATTCAGAGGTATGATGTTGATTTAATGCATGTTCAAACAAAGAGCCTTCTTTGCCGCCTGTAGCCGTCTGTATAAGTTGCTGTTGCTGGCGGGCCATTAATAACTCATCAGGTTTAAGTACTTCATCCCCCGCTGTAGCGGGATTTCCTGAATTTAATTCAACTCCGGTGTTTATCTGACTCATTGAAACCGGCTTTGCTGAAGCGGCCTGTCGAGAAGCCTGTAAGCTGGCCGCTGTGCTGTTTTCAGGCGGGATAACAGGCAGTGCGATAGCCGATGGTTCCGGGGTTGCCGCTGTCAGCGGCAACTCATTGCCGGGTGCAGGGACCGCCGTCAGTAATTCCACCTCATCAGTCGTACTGAGCAACTCAGTGGGAAACGCAGAAACATCTTCTTCGGCTAACTGCAGCTGACTATCGAGTAACTCGGTAAAGTCACCACTGGCGGTGGTTGATTCAGCCCCGCCTGTACCAAGAGCCTCCTTGCTCTGGCTGAGTCCGGCTGTGTTTGCCATGATTGGCATGGATTCTGACATGGTTCCTCACATTCACATTAATGATTCCTGTGAGCTGAAATGCAAGGCACATGCCAGTTTTTGTAGGTTCGATTTCAATCGAACGGGTGCGAGTGAAGCGGTTGGGGGGAGATGGTATCTACAACCACACCGCCCTTACGCCGCCGGTTGCCAATAGGCTGAAATCAAGCTCTGGAACT
>CAZNRP010000094.1:0-8180 GCA_964575555.1 uncultured Thiohalophilus sp.
AGTGGAGAATCTACCGATCATCGCATAAGCGTGTGCATCTGGAAAGGACAAGGACCGCATGACCGGGAATATGCGACTTTGAATTTTTCATCTACCCATTGTAATTCGAGTCAGTACTTGTGGTTGGCATGACATTTTGTTTTACTTGTCGTCAGCCTCATTAATCCATGTAATATTGGTAGATGGCATCATATCCACGTGAATAGAAGAAATTATCCCTGTTTTCAGCGAAACGAGACACGATTCCATGATGGACGGCAAAATAACGACTATATTATAATTTTTGCAGACATAACGATATGTGAATCGGGTTAAGGAAAATACGGAGTACTGTTTATAAATGCAATTAAGAATTCTAGGCTGCAGCGGCGGGATTGCCGAAAGCCTGCGTACCACGACGATGTTATTGAATGATGAAGTGCTGATCGATGCCGGCACGGGTGTCGGTGATTTGTCTCTTGCCAGTATGTCGCTGGTTCAGCACATCTTCCTGACTCATTCCCACATGGATCATATCACCAGTATTCCTCTGCTCCTGGATAGCGTTTTTGATCAAATTGAATCCCCTGTTGTAATTCATGGTCTGGCGGAAACCATACAGGCCTTAAAGAGTCATGTTTTCAATAATGTTATCTGGCCGGACTTTTCAGTCCTGCCGTCAAAACGTAACCCGGTCATGTGTTATGAAGTCATGGCTCCCGGAGACATTTTTGCGTTTGATGATTACAGCATAGAAATGATCCCGGTGAACCATATCGTTCCGGGAGTGGGTTATCGGGTGCAGACCCTGGAAAAAGCCTTTGCTTTCAGTGGCGATACCACCACTAATGATCGTTTCTGGGCTACCCTGAATCAGCGCGAACGGCTGGATATCCTCATTGTCGAGGCGGCCTTTCCGGATCAGGATATTGATATCTCCCGCCGTGCCGGCCATTACTGCCCGCGCCTGCTGGCCGAGGATCTGGCCAAGCTTAAACACCGGCCGGAAATCTACATCACCCATCCTAAGCCGGGGGCGGAACAGGCCATTTTTGAGCAATGTAAGAAACATATTCAAGGCCATCGCATTAACCTGCTCTCAGCGGGCAGTTTATTTACGCTATAATCCCTCCAAATTTATTGGTCTCAGTTTGCAGGTGGTAAATCATGTTTGACGGCTTAACGGAACGCTTGAGTCAGACGGTGCGCAATTTGCGCGGCGTCGGACGGCTAAGTGACGAAAATATCAAAGACACCCTGCGTGAAGTTCGCATGGCGCTATTGGAAGCCGATGTGGCGCTGCCGGTGGTCAAAGACTTCATTGAACATGTACGAGAGAAAGCCCAGGGCGAGACGGTTATCAAGAGTCTCAATCCTGGTCAGGCCTTTATCAAGATCGTTAATGATGAGTTGACCCATTTAATGGGGGAGGCCAGTGAAGGTCTGAATCTGAGTACCACGCCTCCGGCGGTTGTGCTGATGGCCGGTTTGCAGGGCTCGGGTAAAACCACCACCACGGCCAAACTGGCACGCTGGTTGAAGGAATCCGAGAAAAAATCGGTGCTCGTGGTCAGTGCCGATATTTATCGTCCGGCTGCCATCGAGCAGTTGAAAACCGTAGCGGCAGAAGTTGAGGCCGAGTTTTTTCCCAGTTCCACCGAGCAGGATCCGGTCGAAATCGTACAGAACGCCCTGCAACATGCGCGGGTTCAGAATCATGATGTGTTGATCGTCGATACTGCGGGTCGTCTGCACATCGATGAAACCATGATGGCGGAAATCAAGCGTATCCACGCCGCGCTTTCTCCGGCTGAAACCCTGTTTGTGGTCGATAGCATGACCGGTCAGGATGCAGCTAATACCGCCAAGGCCTTTAATGATGCTTTGCCGCTGACCGGGGTGATTCTGACCAAAACCGATGGTGATGCCCGTGGTGGTGCCGCCTTGTCGATTCGTCAGATCACCGGTAAGCCGATTAAATTCCTCGGGGTGGGAGAAAAAACAGACGCACTGGAAGTTTTCTCCCCCGATCGTGTTGCCTCGCGCATTCTCGGCATGGGCGACATGGTCGGCCTGGTGGAACAGGCCCAGAAGAATATCGATATAGAACAGGCCAGCAAGCTAGCGGCCAAACTGAAAAAGGGTAAGGGTTTTGATCTGGAGGATTTCCGCGAACAATTCCAGCAGCTCAGTAAAATGGGCGGCATTGCGAGTCTAGTCGACAAATTGCCGGGTATGCCGGGCTTACCCAAGGGCGCACTGGATCAGGCCAATGATAAGGACATGGGACGCATGGTGGCGATCATCAATTCCATGACCCCCCACGAACGTCAGCGCCCCGCCGTGATCAAAGGTTCGCGCAAGCGGCGCATTGCGGCTGGCTCCGGAACCCAGGTGCAGGATGTGAACCGGCTGCTCAAACAGTTCACCCAGATGCAGAAAATGATGAAAAAAATGGGCAAGGGCGGCATGGGCAAGATGCTGCGGCAACTCAAGGGTGGCGGCATGCCGCCGGGGATGTTTGGTTGAGAATCTAAATTTTCACCAGGAAAGAAAGATCAAAAATAGATTTCACCACAGAGGACACAGAGAATGTATTCGTTTTTAAAAACCAACATAGCTGGGGGCTAAGTTGTTGGTTGCTGTGAAATAATTTTCTCTATCCCTCTAAAATATTGGTTCAATGTTAAGGCTGGCGATGCCACAGGAAAGATATTAAACCTCTGTGTCCTCCGTGACCTCTGTGGTTCAAGATCTTTTCTTTATTCATAAAATCTATAAGCTATTTATTTTTAATCTAAATTTGTGGGGATCCCTCAAGCTTTATATTTTTTTGTTGTAAGGTCTTTTCTCCTAATTTCGTAATAAAGTCCACTAAACCCTTCACTTTTTCTCAATTTCAAGTAAAATGCGCGCTCCATAAAGAACAAGGCCGTCCGGCTTAAAGCGGGCTGGCTTTTAACTATTTGTATTTATTGAGGATTCAAAACGAGATGGTCAGCATTCGTTTAGCTCGTGGTGGTGCCAAGAAGCGCCCCTTTTATCATGTTGTTGTCACTGACAGCCGCAATGCCCGTGATGGTCGTTATATTGAACGTCTTGGCTATTTCAATCCCCGCGCCAAAGGTCAGGAAATTCGCCTGAATCTGGACAGCGATCGGATTGAACACTGGATTGGCCAGGGTGCACAGGCTTCAGATCGCGTTAGCAAATTAATCAAAGAACAGAGCAACCAGGCCGCAGCCTGAGCCTTGTTGTAATTTGCTTAGCACGTTGATTGTGAGCCGATACCAAAGTCAGCAGCGACGTTGAAGCACACAGACGAGATGATTCTGGTCGGGCGAGTGTCCGGCCTGTTTGGTGTTAAGGGCTGGATTAAGTTGCACTCTGACACCGGCCCCCGGGAAAATATCCTGAGCTATTCGCCCTTATATCTTGAATGCAAAGATGAGAGCGGGGCACAGTGGCAGGCGGTCAAGCTTCTCAGTGGTAAAAAGCAGGGCAAATCAATTATTGCCCATCTGGCAGATTGTTCGGATCGTAATGCGGCAGAGTTGCTGGTCGGCTTGCGGGTTGCGATTAAACAGGAACAGCTGGCAACTACCGCTGAAGGTGAGTATTACTGGAGTGATCTCATCGGTCTGAAAGTCTCGACCCTGGAAAAGGTTGAACTGGGCGTGATTACCGAGATGATGGAAACCGGTGCCAACGATGTTTTCGTGGTGCGGGCCGAAGAGGACGGGCAGGAACGCCTGCTTCCCTTTATCCACGGCGATGTGATTAAAGAGATTGATCTTGAACAGGCTTGTATGACAGTCGATTGGGATCCTGAGTTTTAATTAGTGATGTAACAACAGGGAGCGCGTGATGCGAATTGAAGTCGTCACTCTGTTTCCTGAAATGTTTCAGGCGATTACGGAATATGGCATCAGCAGTCGGGCCTTGAAAAATGCGCTCCTGCAACTGGGATTTCAGAATCCGCGTGACTATGCCACCGACCGACATCGCACAGTAGATGACCGCCCTTACGGGGGCGGGCCCGGGATGGTGATGCAGGTGCCGCCTTTGCGCGAAGCGATAAAAGCGGCGCGCGAAAAGGCCGGTTCAGGCAGTCAGGTGATTTATCTTTCACCGCAGGGACGTAAGCTGGATCAGGCCGGTTTGCTGGATTTATCCAGACGCGAAGGAATAGTAATGCTTTGTGGCCGCTACGAGGGCGTTGATGAACGTCTTATCGGTAGCGAAGTTGATGAGGAATGGTCCATCGGTGACTATGTTCTCAGTGGCGGCGAACTGGCCGCCATGGTGTTGATTGATGGCCTGATTCGCCTGTTACCGGGGGCATTGGGGCATGAGGATTCCGCTGAGCTGGACTCCTTTAGTGACGGCCTGCTGGACTACCCGCACTATACCCGCCCGGAAACGGTTGACGGGGAGGCGGTACCCGAAGTGCTACTTAGCGGGGATCACGCCGCGATTGCGCGCTGGCGAGAAAAGCAGGCACTGGGTCGCACCTGGTTGCGACGGCCGGACTTGCTGGAACAGCAGCCACTGGATCAGTCACAACAGAATTTACTGGCGGAGTTTATCCGCGAACATGAAATTGAAACAGAGTAATCAGAAGCCTGGGGGCTTAAAAGTATGAGTAACATCATCGAACAACTGGAAGCAGAACAAATGAATAGCGAGATCCCGGACTTTGGTCCCGGTGATACCGTAATTGTTATGGTGAAAATTAAGGAAGGTACGCGTGAGCGTGTACAGGCTTTTGAAGGCGTGGTGATTGCCAAACGTAATCGCGGTCTGAATTCTGCTTTCACAGTACGCAAAATTTCACACGGTGAAGGTGTTGAGCGTGTGTTCCAGACTCACTGCCCGACCATCGCTGAAATCAAGGTGAAACGTCGTGGTGATGTTCGTCGTGCCAAGCTGTATTATTTGCGCGAACGTGCCGGTCGCTCTGCACGTATCAAGGAAAAACTGTCCCGCTAAACGGCAGGCCAATGGTGGTTAGCGTCATTTCGTTTTCCGATAATTGTTTTTTCGATAATTGGCTCCGAAATAAAAAACGGGCGGGATGCACGGCATCCCGCCCGTTTTTTTGTGCCCGTTGTTTTTATAGTTTAGCTCTGCTGCTGTTACTCAATATCCCGCCCCTCTTTAGTTTTTCTTTACAGGCGACCGAGCAAGGTTCTGATAGCAAGGCCACGCTGAAAATTTCATCTATCCCGGTTCCTGATGATGAGGTTACAAACCTGATCAATATCGGTGTCTGGCATCTGGCACTAACGCAGCTTGAACAACAGCAGCTGAATATCAGCGAAGACACTGAGCGCTGGCTGGTCCAGGAAAAGCAGCGCATACGAATTTATCAGGCAACGCACAACTGGGCAGCATTGATTTCACGTCTGCAAAATTTGCCTGATATTGTCCCGCTGGAATTTTATATACAGGCACGCACCGAGCTTGCCAATGCACTGATAAAAGAAAATAAAGCCCGCGTCGCATTAACCATATTACAAAATCTGATCTGGACGCAGGCGCATGATTCAGCGGTGGCGGACATTTATTTACTCAACTGGCGACGTATGATTATTGATGCCTACCGGGTGTCCGGACAGAAACAGGATGCTTATCGTGCAGCGGCACGTTTGCAGCATGATTACGGTAATCAGGAACTGGGTGATCTCGTTCGTTATGCAAAAATTCTGTTAGAGCTGGGGCGTGCCGAAGAAGCTATGGATGCTCTGGTGGCGAGAATGCAGGAAGCCGAAGTGGCACAACTCTATTTACTCGCACAGTTGCGCAGTGCTGCTCGTCCGGCTCAGGAAGTAATGCAAACCGGTTTACGACAGTTAAGAAATAACACACTGGATGAAAAATCACGGAATGAACTCTGGATGCTGGTGGCCGAAGCGGCCCAGGGCTGCGGTGATCTGGCTACTTATACCAATGCACTTGAGCATGTGTTGAGTGTTGAAAAAAATAAGCAGGCAGAAAAAAGTCTTTATAAGCTTAATGCCGATATGTTGTGGCAGGCATATCTGGATTTCGCTGTCAGCATTGGTAATCAATCCCAGTTTTTAATTGGGGATGATCTGCAGTGGCAGCAGGCCGCTGAAATGGCCGCAAAAAAGCAACCGGTGCGAGCACGTTCGCTCACCGTATTGCTAATGTTCAAGGCTCAGGATCAGGCTAGCCGTGATCTTGCGGTGAAAAAATTCGTTGAAAGCATGAGTCAACGCGAGCAGGGTAAACCGTTAATGACGCGTTTGTTTTTAAGTTCGACTCGCTTTACTGAGTATGAAGATATTCCCGAAACCGCACGTCACATGCTGGCCGATATTGCCCTGGCGAAACCGGACATTGAACTGGCATCGGCACTAATGGCAACAGTAAAGAAGCCGCCTGCAGGAGCGGATCAATTTTTCTGGTATTTGCGTCGCGCGCGTATTTTGATTCTGGGTGGTAAAGGTGAACAGGGTGCACAGGCACTGAATGAAATGCTGCAGGAAACCCCGCAACTTGAAGTCCTGCAAATAGACCGGTTAATGCAGGTGATCTTTGATTTGCAGGCCGCAGATCTGCATGCGCAGGCTTACTCACTACTGACTAAAGTTATAGATCTAACCGATCAGGTGAAACTTAAGCGTGAAATTTATTACTGGATGGCAGAATCAAAAAAAGCACAACAACAGTATTCCGAAGCGGCGGCCCTGTATTTAAAGTCAGCCATGTATCCCGATGCAAACGACATGGGCCCCTGGGCACAGACCGCGCGTTATCAGGCTGCTGTGGTGTTGGTGCAGGCCGGTCTGCTGGATGATGCCCGTGCGATTTACCATCATCTTCTACGTGTGACCAAAGACGCAACGCGCAAAGCGGTGCTACAGCGTGAGTTGCAAAAACTGCGTTTTAAATAATAAAAATTATTATAGTTTGTGTCTGAATAAAACGACCAAAATTAGTTTGTCAATGAACACCCCTTCCACAAATAGTGGGCATTCATTATTGTAGGTTCGATTTCAGTCGAACGGGTGCGAGTGAAATGGCTGGGGAGGCTTCGAACTTGTACGGCTGAAGCCGTACCTGCAAAACTTCTTCGTTGTCGTGTCTGAGAGTTAAATTCCTTCTGCTTCTAATATTCTTCTGCTACTATTATTGTTGTGGGAGTAGTAACTGTTGTGGTGCGATGTTCTCATAAGATGTCGAACTGATAAAAATCCATGAAAATAATAGTGTTATTTTCATGTTTGTTTTTATTAACAACAGGGACGCTAAGGACAGACACGTGCGAATTATTTGGGAGCAAGCGAAGAGCGCCGATCTCGATAGTCAATGGTATCGGCTGATTCATCAGTACAAGGCTTTCAGCCTTGTGGACTACAGTGGCCCGCCTGCTGCGTTAAAAAATATATCACATACGATTACCGATGCCTTGCCACTGTTAGTTAACGGCAATGAGGTATCCATTCCTGTCGACGAATTCAAATACAAGGGACACCCACGTACCCTTCTGCGATTTGCGGGGCCACTGATACGTGCCTGGCTAACGCAGCTGCATAGACTGGGCGTGTATATTTATTTCTATTGTCCGTCCTATGGTCTCTGTGTCAGGTTGCCGGAAAAAAGAAAACAGGCATTACAGCAGCTACGAGAAGCCTTACCGGCTTTGATTGCCAGTGCTCCCTATCTAGCTGAACACTGTAAGCGTAAGGAAGCGGGTTCAAGCCATTCAATTAGTCAGCAGGCCGGTATGCCAAAAGGCTGGGTGGATCTGATCTTTTTTAGCCGTGAAGATCGGGACAGGCAATTACGAAAGTTTACCCGCATGGGTAATAAAGTCATCGCTAAAAGCAAATATAAACTACGTCTGATTCATGCCAATTCCCTTGATACCTTACGCATGATTGAAGGTGTGAAGCTGGCAAATTATTCTCGTCCCTCAATAGTTACCAGCGTGACCCCGAATGAATTACTCGAGACAGTCGGTTTTGAAAATATACCTGCCGGGATGAATCCATCTCTGCTGGATGGTGAGGGGCAGATCATTGCGGTTGCCGATACCGGACTGGATCGAGGCAATGTGGATGAGATACTTCATCCTGATTTTAAAAATAGAGTCCGTACCATTACCAGCTGGCCGATCAATGATTCCTGGACACCCTATGTGAAGGAGCCGGGTAATGATGATGGGGCGG
>CAZNRP010000095.1:0-7757 GCA_964575555.1 uncultured Thiohalophilus sp.
CAACATCGACCTGCAACGGTAGCTTGTCGGTATAGGTGGATTTAAGTTTGCTTAAGGATCGGTATTCCAATATCAACTTTGGCAACGGGTAATCGAGTGCAAGTTCCTGCAACACCGACTCCGCGGTGGAAGGCTGACCTTTTGGAGTTTTGGATTTTACCGGTAAACCCAGCTTCTCAAACAATATTACCTGTAACTGTTTTGGCGAACTCAAGTTGAAGGATTCACCTGCCGCATCAAAGGCCTGTTGCTCCAACTCCTGCAAACGCACGGCCAGCTCTTCACTCTGTTGCTCAAGCATTTTGCAATCCAGTAATACACCCATACGTTCCATACGTGAAAGTACCGGCAGTAACGGCATCTCTATTTCACGAAATATTTTTTCCAGAGTCGGAATGGCCTGTAATTGCGGCATTAGTTTTTCATGCAGGCGTAGGGTGATGTCGGCATCTTCAGCGGCATACGATGCAGCCACTTCGATAGCCACTTTATCGAAAGTAATTTGTTTTTTCCCCTTGCCGGCCACATCTTCAAAATGAATAGTCTGGTGGGCGAGATGCTTCAGTGCCAGCGTATCCATATCATGACGACTGGCGATACTGTCCAGCACATAGGATTCCAGCATGGTGTCGTACTCGATGCCCTGTAAATGAATGCCGTAACGCGCCAGCACACTCATATCGTATTTCAGGTTTTGCCCCAGCTTTAATTGCCCGGCATCTTCCAGCAGGGGTTTAAATTGTGCTAGCACCGCATCCCGATCCAGCTGTGCAGGGGCATCGTCATAATGGTGCGCCAGGGGCACATAGGCGGCGGCCCCGCTTTTTACTGCAAAGGAAAGCCCCACAATTTCCGCCTGCATATAATCCAGACTGGTGGTTTCCAGATCAAAGGCAAAAACCTCGGCGGTCTTTAGTTTTTTAAACCAGGTGTTTAAGTCCTGCTCGGTAAAAATGGTATCGTAATCCACCTTGACCGATTCCGGCTCAGATACTACACCGGCGGAATCCATTTTTGCATCCAGTGTTTCGGCCAGCCAGGTTTTAAACTCATAATCTGAAAACAACTGTTGCAGTTTATCCCGATCCGGTTCGCCCCATTGTAGCTCTTCGACACTATTATCTAGTGGCACGTCACACTTAATCGTCGCCAGTTGTCGCGACAGAGGGATCTGTTCCAGGCAGTTGCGAAGGTTTTCACCGACTTTGCCTTTGATCTCATCCGCATGTGCCAGCAACTGATCGAGACTGCCATACTGGTTCAGCCATTTGGCTGCTGTTTTCGGCCCCACTTTAGGCACCCCAGGAATATTGTCCGCGCTATCCCCCATCAAGGCGAGGTAATCAATGATCTGCTCCGGCATGACATCAAATTTCTGTTTTACACCCTCAATATCACTGTAGCTATCGGTCATCGTGTTGATCAGGCTGACGTGGGCGTTTACCAACTGCGCCATATCTTTATCGCCGGTCGAGATCAGGGTTTTGATTTTTTTACGGCTCGCTTCGGCTGCCAGGGTACCAATCACGTCGTCAGCTTCCACTCCTTCAACACAGAGCAGAGGCAACCCCATGGCCCGGATAATTTCATGTATAGGGGCAATCTGCTCGCGCAGTTCATCCGGCATGGGCGGGCGGTTCGCCTTATATTCAGGATACATATCGTTACGAAACGTCTTACCTTTGGCATCAAAAATAATGGCGATATGCTGCGGCTGATAATCTTTGAGCAGGCGGCGAATCATATTGATCACACCGTAGATCGTTCCGGTTGGCTCGCCCCGTGAATTGCTGAATCCGGGCATGGCGTGATAGGCACGAAACAAATACGAGGAGCCGTCAACCAGAATAAAGGGGGGAGTATTTTTTTTAACCATATTATTTAATGTGCCGACACGATTACAGACTGGGCGCGAAGGATCGCATGATTTGGCTCTCGGCAAAACCTCCACAGGCTGATGAGATAAAATATATATTTTTCTTCAAGCAGACAAGTGCATTTTCGTTTAATATCCAGATCAATCGTCCAGTAGAGACTCTATCGAGAACAGCATGTATTTACGCAGCCTTTTATTTAGCTACTTTATTTCCAGTGCCGCACTGGCTCAGGACACACTTCTTCCACCGCCACCCTTGCCCGAAGAGCCGCAAAAGAGTACGGATATCCCGGAACCGGAAGTAAACATCATCCACCGTGAAGATCGTACCATTGAAGAATATCGGGTTAACGGGGCACTGCGCTATATCAAAATCATCCCCAGTCACGGCCCGGCCTATTATATGATCGATACAGATGGGGATGGCACACTGGATCAACGCTATAACGATTTGGAAAACCCGCCGTTCAATCAATGGATATTGCTGGAGTGGTAAACCACTCCCCCCTGTGGATAACTTTGTGGATTAAACTGGGATAATCTCGGCCTGTATAGGTATTTGCTTATATTTTTACAATATGAAGAATCCCAGGCCGACATTTACATTTTAACAAACAATAACTTACATTATTTTCACAGTTCAAACTCAATATTTGAACTTTTTGTTACACATAAACTATTGATTTAGAAGAAGTGTGCATAACTCACATATTTGACGGCCATCTCTGCAACATTAGCCTGTAGACTCACTGGCAAATACATCTCCATACCAGCATGAATATACCTTCAAGACAAAATCACCCCCTCCAGCGGCTGGCGGAAATCATTGATGCTATCAGTGAATTCACTGGCCGCAGCGTGGCCTGGCTAACCCTGCTCATGGTTTTGCTAATGTTTGCCATCGTGGTCTTACGCTATGGCTTTGACAGTGGCTGGATTGCTATGCAGGAATCCGTCAGCTGGCTGCATGCGACGGTTTTCATGCTCGGTGCCAGCTATGCCCTGAAACAGGACAGCCATGTGCGGGTGGATATTTTCTACCAGAAGTTCAGTCCTCGCGGGCAGGCGCTAGTGGATTTGCTTGGTAGTCTGTTCTTGCTACTGCCGATCTGCCTGTTTATATTCATGGCCAGCTGGGACTATGTTCTGGGAGCCTGGGAAATCAGCGAAACCTCAGCTGAAACAGGTGGTCTACCCGCTCTTTATTTGCTCAAAACATTACTCCTGATCATGCCGCTGCTGCTCATTTTGCAAGCACTGGCGCATAGCCTGCGCGCCTGGCTAGTTCTGCGCAAAATCAGGATGCAATGATGACCGAATACCTACCTCTATTCATGTTCCTTTGCGTCTGTGTCGTGCTGCTGGCCGGCTACCCGGTGGCCTTTTCCCTCGGTGGCACTGCCCTGCTCTTCGCCTTTGCCGGTAATCTTGGCGGCGTCTTTGATGATGCCTTTTTACAGGCCCTGCCCAACCGCCTGTTCGGCATTATGACCAACACAACACTCATTGCCGTGCCCTTGTTTGTGTTCATGGGAGTGATGCTAGAACGCTCCAAAGTCGCCGATAAATTACTCGATACTATGGCGCTGTTATTTGGCTCCCTACGTGGCGGGCTAGGTATCTCAGTGACTCTCGTCGGCATGTTGCTCGCCGCCAGCACCGGCATCGTTGGAGCCACCGTGGTTACCATGGGACTGCTCTCCCTGCCGACCATGCTCAAACGGGGCTATGATCCGGCGCTGGCCTGCGGCACCATCTGCGCCTCCGGCACGCTGGGACAAATCATTCCTCCCTCGATTATTCTTATTCTTCTCGGTGATGTACTCGCCAGCGCTTATCAACAGGCACAACTGGACATGGGTATTTTCTCGCCCGAGAGTATCTCGGTGGGCGATTTGTTTGCTGGCGCATTAATCCCCGGCCTGCTTCTGGTTGGCCTGTATCTTATTTATCAAATGGGTGTCGCACTATTACGTCCCGATGCTGCTCCCGCAATTCCTGTCGAAGAACGTGAGCGTGAACGTAGCGGCTTAAAAATGCGAGTGATCAAAGTTTTAATCCCGCCCCTGCTACTAATTTTTGCGGTATTGGGTTCCATCATGGCCGGGGCCGCCACCCCCACCGAAGCCGCCTCGGTCGGAGCCGTTGGGGCCATGCTAATCGCGGCTTTTCAACGGCAATTTAATATCGGCATCTTAAAAGAAGTCATGCGTACCACCACCGATGTCACCAGCATGGTGTTTATGATCCTCATCGGTGCTTCATTTTTCTCACTGGTATTCCGAGGCTTTGGTGGTGATGATCTAGTGCAGGAATTATTAACCGATCTACCCGGCGGGGTGTTCGGGGCCATGTTCATCGTCATGCTGATTATGTTTTTGCTTGGCTTTATTCTCGACTTTATCGAAATCACCTTTGTGGTCGTACCCATCGTAGGCCCGGTGCTGCTAAGCATGGGACTAGATCCTGTCTGGCTGGGCATTATGATTGCGATTAATTTACAAACCTCCTTCCTGACTCCACCCTTCGGCTTTGCACTTTTCTATTTACGGGGTGTGGCTCCAAAAAGCATTAGTACTCTGGAAATCTATCGCGGTGTCATTCCCTTTATATTAATCCAGCTGTTCATGCTCGGCCTGCTCGCTACCTGGCCCGGTATTGCTACCTGGCTGCCTGATCTTATCTATGCGCAACCCACGCCGTTCTAAAATATAAGTATTAACCCTAGTATTTTTTTAAATTTTAAAGTCCCTTTGTCCACTGACGATAATAGTTACTAGCGGCCTCATCATTAAACAATAAGGCCGTATTAATATTGTGATTACTGTGCATCTGTTTTCTATTGAAAAACAGCAATGGAGATGCCATACCGCTGTAAAGGGATACTCAAATGAACAAATGCTCTATCAAAACCAAACTGATCCTGCTTACCCTTTTATTTGCATTGGGCATGGCCAGCATGTTGGCACTATCACGTTACAACACCAACCATATTTTCGAGCTGCAACAGGCACAACTACAGGTCAGCAAAGTTGAAACGGGGATGCTTACTCTGCGCCGCAATGAAAAAGATTTCCTGACCCGTCACGCACTGAAATACCAGAAAAAATTTAATAATAATTATCAACAGTTACAGCAACAGGTTAGCCAGCTGCAAACATTATTAGTGAACACCGGCCTTGATGACCAGCAGGTCAATGAGCTTGCCAGCATCCTGACCGACTACCAGACAAGTTTTAATAACATCGTCAAGATACAGAAAAAATTAGGCCTGGATCATAAAAGCGGCTTGCACGGCAGCTTACGTGATGCCGTACACAAGGCAGAAACACGGCTAAAAGAACAGGGCAGTGTGCTCCTGCTAAAAGATATGTATTTACTACGTCGACGAGAGAAAGATTTCCTACAACGCTTTGATTTGAAATACCAGGGAAAATTTAATAAGGACTTCAATACATTCATGCAGGATCTTAATAGCATTGAGCTCAACCCGGATACCCGCCAGGCCATCCATAACGACATGCTAAAATATCAGAATGACTTCCATGTCCTGATCAAAAATTACGAAGAAAAAGGGCTAAGCAGCAAACGCGGGCTACATGGAAAAATGCGCAGCACGGTTCACCAGTCAGAAGAGCTACTACACAGTCTTAGCAAACTGACCACCAGCCGCATCAACGATGAACTTCAACGTTCCTCCATGCTTAACTGGATTTTATCTCTGTCATTACTATCGTTACTGATGCTGATTATCTATCGTATTGCCACCGGTATCATCAAACCGGTTCAATCACTGTCACAAATAATGGAACACGTCAGTAGCCAGAATGATCTGACCCTACGTGCAAAACATGAAAATAAACATGATGAGATTTCCAGTATGGCTCGACACTTTAATAAAATGATGGAAGAATTTCACGCCATGCTCTCCCGTGTATATGATTCCTCAAGCCAACTAAGTACATCATCATCACAACTTAGCAACAGCAGCCAACAATCCAATGAACGAGCGGCACGCCAGAACAGTGAAACAGAACAGGTGGCCACGGCCATAAACGAGATGACGGCGACGGGACAGGAGGTGGCGCAATATGCTGCTGATGCCGCCAATGTCTCCCGTTTGGCCGAGGAAGAGGCGCATAAAGGCAAGACTGTGGTCAATGAAAATCTGGCCAGCATCCGCAAACTGGTCAATGAAGTAAATAACACCGCCACCATGCTTAACCAGCTAAGCTCGGACAGTGAAAATATTGGCACCGTGCTCAATGTCATCCGCGACATTGCTGAGCAGACCAACCTGCTGGCCTTGAATGCCGCCATCGAAGCCGCTCGTGCCGGAGAACAGGGGCGTGGCTTTGCGGTGGTTGCCGATGAAGTTCGCACTCTGGCCCAGCGCAGCCAACAATCCACCCAGGAAATAGAAGAAATCGTTGAACGCCTGCAAAACAGTACTGCACAGGCCGTCGAGGCGATGCAAATGGGTCAGAGCCAGGCGGAGGAAAGTGTGCAGAATGCCGAACAGGTTGGTCGGTCACTGGATGAGATTATCCGTGCCGTCGATGCTATTACGGAAAAGAATGTGCAAATTGCCAGTGCCGCCGAAGAGCAATCTTCCGTGGCGGAAGAAATTAATCGCAGCATCGTTAATATCAGCCAGATTACATCTGACAGTCTCCGTGATGTTGAACGAACCACATCCACCAGTGAGTCACTCTCTGATATGTCCAGCCAGTTGAAATCACTGGTCTCTAATTTTAAACTAAACTAGTGAATATCATCGACAGCCACGTGAAAATATGAAATCAGAAGAGCAATGGCGGGCCAATCTGAGCCCGGAGCAATACCGCATTCTGCGAGAGCATGGTACCGAGCCGGCCTTCAGTGGGAAATATCATGATTGCAAAACCGTCGGTCTCTATCTCTGTGCCGGCTGTGGCGAAACTTTGTTCAATGCCGATAGTAAGTATGATTCGGGTAGTGGCTGGCCCAGTTACTGGCAGCCGGTAAACGAAACCGTCATCCTTGAAAATAAAGACAACAGCCACGGCATGAGCCGGGTGGAAGCCCTCTGCCGTCACTGCGGCGGTCATCTAGGCCATATTTTTGCCGATGGCCCACAGCCCACCGGCCTGCGTTATTGCATCAATTCAGCCTCATTGAAGTTAAAAGAATCCCCGTAGCTTGGGTTGAATGAAATGAAACAATATATTAAGCATATATAACCTTATCGCCCTCATCAGGGCTTTCAAAAGAAGCGTGGTTTGTACGAATGCAAGAAATCGCGAATTTTTTGAAAGCCCCTGACGAGTTTTTTAGATTGCTGTACTTCCATTTCTGATTTAACTCAAAACAACCTCGAACTTTGCGGCGGCTGTGGATTTATTTATAACGATAATAAGCTCGCAATATGCATTGCTAATCATAGGCTCATCATCTCCACAGCAATATGCCCATAAAACTTCTGAAAACATCACACCAACTTTTACTTTAATATTAATTTCGTCATCAAATACAGACAATACAGTAACACCAATATCAGAATCATTGACAAAGCTGCCCGGTGTTGCAGCTTTTTGAAGGGGCAAAATTTCTGCCCCTAATTTTATAAGCTCCATTTTCAAAACATTAGGGAAATCATCGTTTCCCCAACATATAGTAGATTCAATTAGTCTTATCATTTCTGATGCTACAGCTTAACGCTTTCTTTTATTCTTTTATGGCAATTAAAGTAAACTTGCTTTACATCAACCTCAATATACCTTAGTGATTTCGGCCATATATATTTATAAGCATTTTTATCGGTAATTATTTTTGCGCCACCGTTTACTCTTAGGCGCAATGCAGATTTAAAATCAATAAATAGAACTCCAACGTTGGGATT
>CAZNRP010000096.1:0-7757 GCA_964575555.1 uncultured Thiohalophilus sp.
CTATTTTTTTCTATCAGCAGATTTGTTTTCGTGTTTATGGGATTCCTCTGGTGCGACGTGCGGACTATCTGGTGATAGACCGACAACATCTCGCCTATCTGAATGTGATTGAAAAATTCAATTGTATGTATTGTGGCTATGGCAACGGTCTTATCGAATACGTTCGTGAAGTTATTGCTCAAACAGAGCAATACTGGTGCCCGATTAAACATGCACGCCGTACTCCCAATCCGCATTACCGAACCGGAAGCTTCGCCGATTATGGCGATGTTGACGCATACCAGAAAAAATTGAAACAGTTACGAAATGAACTCACGCGAAAAAACTGAACGGTAAAGTCGCAATTGTTCTGGCGTTAACAGTGGAGCAGAAATTATTCACTCAGTTTACCGTGGCAGAATGCTAATGATGATTACGGTCTTGCGCGAGTGCCTGTCCATAACAACTTGCAGTGATAGAGTCATATCCGAGTCCTCATTGTCTTCTCATCAGGCTATATGTACGGTCACCTGTTGTAACTCGCTATGCAGAATGTCGCAGGCATGTTCAATATCATTTCGCTGTCCATCAACGATTAACAATATCTTTTCCGCCTTAACGATTTTTTCATACTGAAAAATAGTATTTCGGGGTACGCCCATAGTGTAGAGCGCCGCGCCCAGCACACCGAAACCGCCACCAATGGCAACGTCTTCCAGACCTGTTACTAGCAAACCAACGACGGGGCCGGCTGCTGCCAGCGAGCCGAAGTCGGGTACCCAGAAAAATGCTGCACCCGGTAACAGACTCCATAGCTTACCCCAGAATGCATCCTGAAGCCCCCAATAGCGAATACTGTTATCAGCCGTGTAGAAGCCGATGGGGTGCGCCTCATCGTGGTAGCCCTTACCGACAATCGATACCTGTTGCAGATCGAAACCTTCTGTTTGCAATTTTTCGAGCGCCTGTTCAGCGGCCTGATAGGTCGGGCAAATTGAAACGCAGGCATATTTTTTGGACATCAAATTACGCTCAAATAAAAGACTCGTGTGAGTAAGTAATATGTGGAACAGGAATTATTATATTTAAAGAGCGCATTAAATACTGTCACTCAGGTGACAGCAGGAAATTAGAAATGACGCTTAATCGGTAGAGTTAAGGAACGCGGTGAGTTTTTTCTTTTTGTTCTGGTTGGGGTTGCGCTTCAGCAGCGTATTCCTGCAGGATTTCAAGCTCTTTGACTTCTGTGTGGAATTTGTGTTTGTACAGAATACCCTGCTTGCGCCAGTGTTGAAGATGCCGGTTGACGACCTGACGTACCGAGCCCACCATGCGCGCCAGGGATTCATCGTGCAGATCGTGAATAAGCTTCAGAGGATGCCCGCCATCAACAGATTGGGGATGATGTGGCGCGACATGGCGTAGTATCAACCGAGCCAGACGTGTCATGGTATCGTGCAGAGCAATATCCGTTGCAAGATCTTCCATCTTGCGTATTTGCTCACCCAGATAAGGCAGGAAATTGCGGTTGAATTCCGGATGCCGGTCAATCCAGTCGCGGGCGTTCTGTATCGGCACGGAGATCAGGGCGACATCATCAATCGCCACGGGCATCACCTCGTGGGGACGAGTATTCAACAGGGTTACTACATCGATGGCATCACCCGGACCCAACAAAGAAAGCGTAATACTTCTGCCCGTCTGCGGGTTAATCCGCATAACTTCAAGCCGACCTTCGATCAGTAAATAAAAACGTTCCTGGAATATCTCCGGGTCCAGTTGTACACCGCGCCGCCAGGTATCACGTCGAAACATAGATAGCATGTCATCGAGCACCGCTTCTGCCAGTTCGTCAAATAATGGCGTCTGGTAAAGCACGCTTTTACAATGATGGTAATAGACCAGGTCTTTTTTCATTTTATATTTCCTGCGGGTTGCAGCTCATACAAACACAAGACTAATACTGTTATACACCTGTCCCCTCTGTGGCGCTAATAACTTGACACTCCGTGGCGCGAAATGTTCCCATGACAAAGAATCCCGCTGGAAAATACTTTGAGTGTCACACAGGTGACATCCTGTTTTCAGCAGTTTGTATATCTTTGATCTAGAATCATTATCAGGCTTAACAACCGCTCTGTGGAGCCAGCATGGATTTTAAAGACTACTACAAAATCATGGGCGTCGAACGCGATGCCAGTCAGGATGAAATCAAACGCGCCTATAGAAAGCTGGCGCGTAAATATCATCCTGATGTCAGCAAGGCGTTAGATGCTGAAGAACGTTTCAAGGAAGTCGGCGAAGCCTACGAGGCGCTCAAGGATCCGGAAAAACGTGCAGCCTACGATCAACTGGGTGCAAACTGGAAAGCAGGTCAGGACTTTAATCCACCGCCAGACTGGGACGCCGGCTTTGAATTCAGTGGTGGTGGCTATACCGGTGGCGATGCCTCGGATTATAGTGATTTCTTCGAATCTCTGTTCGGCCGTGGTTTTCAATCCGCGCAAACGGGTCGTAGACCGGCTGGTTTTCACGCTCGAGGTGAAGACCATCATGCAAAAGTATTGATTGATCTCGAAGATGCTTATCACGGCGCTACTCGCAGCATCATGCTACAAACACCCGAACTGGATAACAGCGGGCATGTGACCACAAAGCAACGCACACTGAATGTCAAAATCCCCAAAGGCGTAAAACAGGGACAACGCATTCGCCTGTCCGGACAGGGTTCACCCGGAATGGGGAAAGGTCAGGCCGGTGATCTGTATCTGGAAATCGAGTTCAAGCCACATGGTATTTATAGAGTCGATGGTCATGATGTTTATCTTGAGCTGCCAGTGACGCCGTGGGAGGCAGCGCTGGGTGCAACCATCAAGGCGCCAACACCCGATGGCCCGGTTGAACTGAAAATTCCGGGGGGCACCCCCAGTGGGCGAAAACTACGTTTGAAAGCGCGCGGTATCCCCGGCAAACCAGCCGGTGATCTGTATGTTGTGCCACAAATCACCTTGCCGCCGGCCGACAGTGACAGCGCCCGGGATCTGTATCGCAAGATGGAACAGGAGCTGGCCTATAACCCGCGCAGCCAACTGGGAGTGTAAACCGCTATGAAACAGAAAATACTGAGTGGAATATTACTGGATGAACAGACTGAACTGTCATTGAACGATCTCAGTCGGGCCTGCTTAAGTTCCGCTGAATGGATTATCGAACTGGTTGAAGAAGGTGCCCTGGAACCCATTGACCAGCAACAGGCGCACTGGCAATTTCCCGTGAACAGCCTGCAACGAGCGCGCACGGCCATGCGTTTGCAACGTGACCTCGGTATCAACCTGGCCGGTGTTGCTCTGGCGCTGGATTTGCTCGATGAAATTGAAACATTGCGGGCGCGTGTGTGCCGTTCTGAAATGAACAATGACCCAAATACCCGTCCATCCTGAAATAGTTGGCATGGCCTGTAGGTACGCCTTTAGGCGTACATGTACGCCTGAAGCCGAACCTACATATATGCGCTATAAGGATTGACACCATGCAAGCCTTTCAGCCTCGTTCTCTACCGGATGCTCTCGAAGTGCTTACCGAGCTGGCACTGGATCTACGCTGGACCTGGAGTCACGGCACCGACAAACTCTGGCGCATGCTGGATATAAAAGCCTGGGAACGTACCCAGAATCCCTGGACACTATTACAGAACACCTCTCATCAGCGCTTGCAACAGCTCACCGATGATGCGCAGTTTTGCCAGGAGCTCACACGCCTGTCAAAAGAGCGTGCTGCCTACAAGGCTGAACATGGTTGGTACGGTGAGGTACGGGCGCGTCTTGATATCGGCAGGGTAGCTTACTTCAGCATGGAATTTGGCCTTGGCGAGGCCTTGCCGATCTACGCCGGCGGACTTGGTATTCTGGCCGGGGACTACCTTAAAAGTGCCAGTGATCTGGGGCTACCTGTCATTGGTGTCGGGTTGCTCTACCAGGAAGGCTACTTCCGTCAGATGCTGGATGCTGACGGACGTCAGCTGGCGGTTTATCCCTATAACGAACCATCTACTCTGCCCATTCAGCCGGTGCGCACAGCTTCCGGCGAATGGTTGCATGTTCCTCTGAACTTGCCTGGGCGGTGCCTGATGCTACGCATCTGGCAGGTCAATGTCGGTCGCGTCCAGCTGTATTTGCTCGACAGCAATGATCCGCTCAACAGTCCACGGGATCGTGGCATTACTAGTAAGTTATACGACAGTAGTAAGGAACTGCGTTTCCTGCAGGAACTGGTACTGGGTATCGGTGGCTGGCGTTTGCTGGAAGCAGTTGGTGCTGACATTTCCGTGTGCCATTTGAACGAAGGCCACGCCGCCTTTGTTATCCTCGAACGCGCTCGCCGCTGTATGGAACAGATGCGCTGCTCGTTTCAGCAGGCTCTGTGGACTACCCGTGCGGGTAATGTATTTACTACGCATACTCCGGTGGCGGCCGGCTTCGATACCTTTCCGCCACAATTTGTCGATAAATACTTTCCGATATTCCATGACTTTCTGACCCGAACCGGACTCTCCCTGCAGCAACTGCTGGCGCTGGGTCGCAGAAATCCTGAAGATCCAACGGAGGCATTTAACATGGCCTATCTGGCCATGCGCGGTTGCGCGCGCAGTAATGGTGTTAGCCGCCTGCATGGTGAAGTCAGCCGTGAATTGTTCAGTGCGTTGTACCCGCGCTGGCCGGTAGCGGAAGTACCGGTCAGTCATGTCACCAACGGCGTACATGTCCCGAGCTGGGATTCGGCCTGGGCCGACCGGTTGTGGACCGAATCCTGTGGTAAGCAACGCTGGCTCGGCAGTACTGAAACGCTGCATCAGGCTATTCAGTCGATTGATGATGAAACCCTGTGGAAATTGCGTGCCAGTGAACGGGAGGATCTAATTCACTACGCACGCAAACGGCTGGCGCTGCAACTGGGGCAGGTGGGCGCATCACCGGAGCAGGTGAATAGCGCTTCACAGGTGCTGGATCCGAACGCCCTGACGCTGGGCTTTGCCCGGCGTTTCGCTACCTACAAGCGGCCTAATCTGCTGCTGCACGATAAGGCGCGCCTGATCAGGTTGTTGACCGATCCAGCACGGCCGGTGCAATTGATCATTGCCGGCAAGGCGCACCCTGATGATTTTGAAGGCCAGCAGTTGATACAGGACTGGGTTAACTTCGTACGTCAGTCCGGCATACGGGGTCACGTGGTATTTCTGGAAGATTACGATATCGCACTCGCGCAACAACTGGTGCAGGGTATCGACGTCTGGATCAACACGCCGCGCCGGCCCTGGGAAGCCAGTGGTACCAGCGGCATGAAAATTCTCGTCAACGGTGGTCTCAACTTGTCTGAACTGGATGGCTGGTGGGCCGAAGCCTGCACCTGCGACGTCGGCTGGTCACTGGGCGATGGCAGGGAACATGATGCGGATCCATCCTGGGATGTAGTGGAAGCAGAACAGCTCTATCAACGTCTGGAAAATGAAATCATTCCTCTTTTCTATCGCCGTGATGCACAGGGCCTGCCGCGTGACTGGTTGAAACTCATTCGCAACAGCATGATGAAACTGGCGCCGCAATTTAGTAGCAACCGTATGCTGCAGGAATACGTCGAGCAGTTATATCACCCGGCTGCAACCGACTATGAAAAACGCCAGGCCAAACAGGGACAGCTGGCAAAACAACTGCTTGACTGGCATAGCGCACTGACAACGCACTGGGATCAAATTCATTTTGGCAATATAGACGTGCACAAGATTAATAAAGGCTGGTCATTCCGGATACAGATCTATCTGGGCGAAATTCTGCCTGATCAGGTGCGGGTGGAACTGTATGCAGAGGGGAGGGATGATGAAAATTTTAACGTGACCGAATGCCACTGCCAGGAAAAAATTACCGGCGCGATCCACGGCTACGCTTATCAGGCCAACATCGAAACCACGCGGCCCGCTGCCGACTTTACTGCCCGCGTGATTCCACATCATGCCGCAGCGCAGATTCCAGCCGAGGCAGATCTGATCACCTGGCAACGCTGATGAAGCGTGCACTTTTATATGAACGATCAGTAACAGAAAAATCATGACGACCAGAATTGGTTTAATCGCTGATGTCCATGCCTATGCTGCGCCTCTGGCAGAGGCATTGTTGTTATTTAACAAGCAGGGGGTGGATATGATTTTATGTTCCGGGGATATTGCTGGTTATGGTAATGAACTGGAACAAACAGTAGGCTTGTTGATTGAGAATCAGTGTCAAACAGTGATAGGTAATCATGATATCTGGCATCTTGATGAAACTCGTCAGCAAGAGAAAACACTGGCTGAAGCGTATATGGAACAATTGCCTGCGGCACGGGAATTTTCGATTGAGGGGAAAAGTCTGTATGTGGTTCACGCAAAGCCACCGCTAGCTAATAGGCATGGAATAAAACTGTTAGATGAATATGGTGAACGTGTCCCTGAACAAATCAAAAACTGGACTCAACGTCTAAAAGATTTTAAATATGATGTTCTGATCGTTGGCCATACCCATCAGGTTTTTGCCGAACAACTTGGAAGGACATTGGTGATTAATCCGGGTAGTACACAATTCAATCATAGTTGTGGGATATTGAGTCTGCCGGATATGCAGTTTGAATTATTTGCCTTGTCCAATGAAACCATCCTGAAATCCTGGAACTGGGGAACTTTTGAGGTGAATACAGATGAGTGACATGAGCAATCTTTTCGGCTGTAATAAATCACCTGAACAACAGGTGAAGCCCGTGACCAATGAAGCGTTCAGGGGGCAAACTCAGCACAGGGACTTAAACGACCCTACATAATATCAAGAGGAAAATTCCATGAGCACTAGCAAACAGATGCATTCTCTGCTTTCTGCTGTGGCGGGAAGCTGTGTCTCCCTGTCCACAATGAAAGAGTTTGTACAGTCGATAAAGCCATTACCAGAGGAGCCATAACAGAATATGAAAACATTAATGCAATTTATGATTCTGGTTATGGCCGTATTCAGTATTACGATCTTTGCCACAGAACCCACACAGTTAGAGGCCTTTCCTGCCGCGAAAGAAGGTATGGTGCGCTTTGTTATCGTACTGCCCTTCAAGGAACGTGGTGAAGAAGATGATTTCAAGGTCGAGATCATTCCGGGAAGGGACATGCTTACCGACGGTGTGAACCTGATACATCTTGGTACACACATCGAACCCCGTCCTCTTAAGGGCTGGGGATATACCTATTATGAAGTGACCGGGCGCGACGTGACGATGAGTACGATGATGGCTGTTCCCGAAGGGAGCCGGGAAATAATGGCATTTGTTCCGGGCGATTCCCTCCTTGTTCAATACAATAGTCGCCTCCCGATTGTTATCTACACGCCCAAAGGATATGAAATTCGCTATCGGATCTGGAATGCAGCCAGAACAACGGCGCAGGCTGAGAAGGGCTAAATAAAAGTTTTGAATACAGGACATTTGTAACACACAAAATCGATCAGGATGTGGACGAAGCACACGATTACCTGTTGACCGTGCGGTGCTGATATTAAGTCCAAAACCCTTATCTTTAGATCAGATTTTGGAAGTTGACTGACAACAGGGTAATCAGTAACAGAAGAAATATCGCGTTATTTAAAATTGAACACGTTAAAGGGAAACTGACATTCCAGATGATTCTGGAATTTTTTAAATCCGTTGTTGCCGGAGGCTTCTTTGTTGTCTTACCACTGCTAGTTATTTTTCTAATTTTTGGTGAATTAATT
>CAZNRP010000097.1:0-7718 GCA_964575555.1 uncultured Thiohalophilus sp.
ATAAATTTATATATTTCAGATATTGATATCTTCGACTTAGTTTACGCTTTCTAAGTCACTAATTCGATACAGCTAACCACTGCCTCAGCATGAATTAAACCCGTGTTAGCTATTATGAAAATATTGGCAGTGTGGGCAAACGTAGGTCGCCCACACTACAAAGGCTGAATTTAAAATTGGCCTTCAAAATTTTCCTGATAACGCTGTTTAAACTCATCCATGCTAAAGCTGTGATTCTGTGTGCCATGCATTTCTATTTTAATCGCCCCCATCAATGAAGCAATGCGGCCGGTGATTTGCCAGTCCAGTCCGTTGAGTAAACCATATAATAAACCTGCACGATAAGCATCACCGCAACCGGTAGGATCATTAATTTCACTGGCCTTGGCACAGGGGATTTCGTGACGGTTATTCAGGGTATAAATATGCGAGCCTTCGCCACCTCGGGTAATGATTAAAGCATCCACCATTTCAGCCAGTTCATGGGGTGATTTACCGGTGCGATCTTCAAACATCTGAGCTTCATAATCATTCAAGGTAATCCAGGTTGCCTGCTCAGCAAAGGCCATTAACTCATCACCATTAAACATAGGCAGACCCTGACCCGGATCGAAAATAAAGGGAATATCGGCTTTAACAAACTGCTTAGCATGTTCGATCATGCCCTCACGGCCATCGGGGGAAACAATGCCCAGCGTCACACCATCGGTATCCAATACGCTATTTTCATGTGACATTCCCATCGCACCGGGATGAAAGGCGGTGATCTGGTTATCATCCTTATCGGTGGTGATGAAAGCCTGTGCGGTATAAGTATCAACCTGATTCAGGTATTTACGGCTAATTTTCTTTTCATCCATCCACTCGGCATAGGGACCAAAGTCATTCCCTACTGTGCCCATGGGCAATGGCTCTTCACCCAGCAGTTTCAGGTTATAGGCAATATTCCCTGCGCAGCCGCCAAATTCGCGGCGCAAGTCTGGGACTAAAAAGCAGACGTTCAGAATATGTACCTTGTCAGGTAGAATATGATTTTTAAACTGGTCGTGAAAGACCATGATGGTATCGAAGGCAAAAGAACCGCAGATCAGGGCAGACATTGAATCATCCTTATTAATTATAAATTGAAAATATTTTAAACTAAATAAACGTACCTAACACCTGTTCATTCTGAAATAGTTGCTATGGTTTTCAGGTGGGCAGATACGACTGAAGCCGAACCTACAGGCCGTTTAGGTTATGCTGAAAAATAATCAGGCCCCAGACCAGAGCAACGATACATAGCGAGATAAAAACAGCTGCCGAGCCAATGTCCTTGGCTCGACCAGACAGATCATGATGCTCATCGCCGATTCTATCCACCACCGCCTCAATAGCCGAGTTCAGCAACTCGACCACCAGCACCAATAAGGCACTACCAATTAATAGAATATATTCTATTGCATTCGCGCCCAGCCAGATAGCCAGTGGTGTTAATACTAAAGCAAGTAACGATTCCTGTCGAAAGGCGGATTCGTTTATGAAGGCCGCCCGCAATCCTTTCATGGAATAACCATAGGCGTTGATAATGCGGGTAAGACCTGTTGCGCCGGGTTTGGCCATAATTCTGTTCTCAATTTCTGGTAATAAACTACCCGCCACTTGCCGGTGAGGTATCCGTTATTGCAGGTACGGCTTCAAGTAGAGCAGTACGGCCGAAGCCGTATCTACACCACAGGCAGCAGGGGATTTAAATTAAAATGATTTACTCAAGTCTGCAACACACCTGCCCAACGCAGGTTCATATCCTTCGCCGCTTTCACATCATCCAGCCGTCTGACCGGCAGGGTGTGAGGTGCGGCTTTTACTTTATCCGGACTGGCTTCGGCTTCAGCCTGTATAGCAATCATCGCCTCAATAAAGGCATCGATGTCTTCCTTGCTCTCAGTTTCCGTTGGCTCAATCAGCAAACACTCGGCGACTAGCAACGGAAAATAAGTCGTCGGTGCATGAAAACCATAATCAAGTAAACGCTTGGCAAAGTCCATGGTATTCACACCCAGCTCTTTGGCCTGACGTTTCAGGGTAATTATAAATTCGTGAGTGGCAAGACGCTCAGGGTATGCCGGTTCAAAGCCTGCCTGCTTCAGGCGCGCCAGCATGTAGTTGGCATTCAAGGTAGCAAAGTCTGCAACCCGATGCATGCCTTCACGACCTAGTAAACGTGCATACACATAGGCTCGCAATAATACCCCGGCATTGCCCATGAAGGTAGACAACCGACCAATACTTTGTGGCCGATCTTTTTCTTTAAGCCAGGAATACTCGCCATCTTTTTCAACCACCAGCGGCACGGGTAAAAAAGGCTTCAGACGCGGGCTAACCCCAACCGGCCCGGCACCGGGGCCACCACCGCCATGTGGAGTTGAAAAAGTTTTATGCAGATTCATGTGAATCACATCGAAGCCCATATCACCCGGTTTAACTTTGCCCAGAATGGCGTTCAGATTCGCGCCATCGTAATACAACAGACCACCGGCCGTATGAACAATTTCGGCAATCTCTTTAATGCGCCGCTCGAACACACCCAAAGTCGAAGGGTTGGTAAGCATAATGCCAGCCGTTTGTGGCCCCACTGCCGCTTTTAAAGCATCGATGTCCACGTCACCCTGTGCATCAGTGGGAATTTCTTTGACCTTATAATTACACATGGTCGCGGTGGCCGGATTGGTACCATGAGCGGCATCGGGCACCAGAATTTCAGTCCGCGCCATATCATCACGCGCATCATGATAGGCGCGAATCATGGCAATACCGGCAAACTCACCCTGTGCACCGGCCATCGGTGCCAGTGACACTGAAGTCATGCCAGTGACATCTTTCAGTATTTCCTGTAAATCATACATGCAGGCAAGAAAACCCTGACTCAGATTATCCGGACTGTGCGGATGACGTTGAAGAAATCCTGGCAACATCGCCAGCGTGTTACTCGCCCGCGGATTGTACTTCATGGTGCAGGAGCCCAGCGGATAGAAGTGCGTGTCGATGGAAAAATTTTTCTGCGACAGGCGAGTGTAATGACGCACCGCCTGCATCTCGGAAACTTCCGGTAACAGTGGCCGGATCTTACGCCGGAACTGTGTGGGGATGGTATCGATGTTAGCTTCCTGTAAGGGAGCCTGAGTCACATTGGCGCGGTGTTGTCTGGATTGTTCGAATATCAGCATAATAGTTAGATGTCTTTATTTATATTTTTAATAATGGTGGTTAGCCAAACCTTACGCCATCTTCGGCTGTACCGGACAGCGATTCGCGGTCAGACGCATGGCAATGCGCTTTAATGAAGCGGTATAAGTTTCGATATCGGCTTCGGTTTTGGTTTCCGTGGCACAAATCAAAATGCTATTGCCCAACTCCGGATAATCCTCGGCCAGACTGACGCCGCCGATAATACCCTGCACCGACAACGCACGCATGACATCACTGACCGGCAGCTCAAATTCCACCACCGCTTCATGGAACAGGGGACGATTAAATAATTTAGTTACCCCATCGGTATCACCCAGTGCAGTAAGTAATTTATGGGTATTTTCATGGCAGGCCAGTGCCACCCGTTCCAGCCCTTGCGCCCCCAGTAGCGACATGTGTATGGTGGCAGCGGTAACCAGTAAACCCTGATTGGTACAGATATTCGAGGTCGCCTTGGAGCGACGAATATGCTGCTCGCGAGCCTGCAGGGTTAGGGTGTAGCCGGTCTTGCCATCGAGATCGGTAGTACGTCCGATGATGCGTCCCGGCATCTGTCGAACAAAGGTTTTGCGACAACACATAAAACCAAAGTAAGGGCCACCGGAAGACAGGGGCGCACCCAGCGGCTGACCATCACCACAGACGATATCCGCTCCGCTTTCACCCCACTCACCCGGTGGGGTCAGGATCGCCAGTGCAATCGGATTCACCACCGCTATCACCAGAGCACCGTGTTGATGTGCCCAGTCCGTCAGGATATCAACCTCTTCAAGGCTACCGAAATAATTTGGTTGTGGAATTACCAGTGCGGTGATGTCACCAGGATCAGTCGGCAAACTGTCAGGATCAATACAGCCCTGCTGCCGATCAAAGTCCAGCTCTTCCAGCACGATGCCCTGATTTTTGACAATATTATTCGCCACTCGACGATAATCAGGATGCACCGTGCGCGGCATTAAAATTCGCTTTGTTTTTGATTTACGATTGGCTCGCACCGCCATCAACACCGCTTCGGCCAATGCCGAAGCACCGTCATATAATGAGGCATTGGAAACATCCATGCCGGTGAGGCTGGCCATCATGCTCTGATATTCATAGAGCAATTGCAGTGTCCCCTGTGAGGCTTCGGCCTGATACGGCGTGTAGGCAGAATAAAATTCACCGCGCGTGGTCAGCTCCCAGACCGCCGCAGGAATGTGATGCTCGTAGGCACCGGCTCCGGCAAAACACAGGGTGCGACCATCTTCATCCGCCCGCTCCCGCATCAACCGCGAGATGTCCATTTCATTCATGCCTGCAGGAATGGAATCCAGTCCCTGGGCACGCAGTTCGGCTGGAATCTCGACGAACAGATCTTCAATTTTATCTGCGCCAATCACGCGCAGCATGTCATTGATGTCATCATCCGTGTGGGGAATAAAAGGCATAATTTTTCCTGCTTTAAAAATTAGGGTATAAATAAATTCCCCCGCCACAAGCGGACGGGGTATTTGTTATTGTTGGTACTAGCGGTACAACGGAAGCCGAACCTACAGCGAGCAAACGCTCGGCTTTAAGCTTCTTCGGCAATCAGCTCACTGTAGGCATCGGCATCCATCAGTGCATCATAGGCACCACTGTCGTCCGGCTTCAGTTTAAATACCCAGCCGTCACCATAAGGATCCTGGTTGATCAGTTCCGGGGTATCGGTCAGAGCTTCGTTATGTTCTACGATTTCACCATCCAGCGGACTATAGGAATCTGAAGCGGCCTTAACCGATTCAACCACGGCGCAGTCATCGCCTTCTGCAAACGTCCCGCCTATATCCGGCAGCTCAACAAAAACCAGATCGCCTAACAAGTGCTGCGCGTGGTCGGTAATACCCACCGTGACACTGCCATCATCATTCAAACTAATCCATTCATGGGTTTTGGTATAACGTAATTCCTGAGGTACATTGCTCATATCATTTCCTCTTGTTATTGATTTATTTCCAACGCTATCGCGTTCAGATGTTAAATGCAGGCCTTACCATTGCGCACAAAAGGCGGCTTTACCACATCCGCCGTGAGTAACCTGCCACGAATTTCCACTTTACATTTATCTCCCGCACTGGTTTTGATGCGGGCAAAGGCAATGGCCTTACCCAGTGTTGGTGAAAAACTGCCACTGGTAATTTCACCGGAGGTCAGGCCCTCGGCAATCACTTTCTGGTGGTTACGCAATACACCGCGTTCCTGTAACACCAGTCCGACCAGTTTGTAACTGACCCCGTTATCGCGTTGTTTTTCCAGTGCCTGACGACCAATAAAATTCCGCTCCTGCGGTTCCCAGGCCACGGTCCAGCCCAGACCGGATTCCAGCGGGGTCACGGTTTCATCCATGTCCGCACTGTACAGATTCATCCCGGCTTCCAGACGTAAGGTATCGCGAGCCCCCAGTCCACAGGGACGCACTTCGGCTTCCAGCAAGGCGGCCCAGAGGGTCGTAGCCTGGGCAACTGGCAACATAATTTCATAACCGTCTTCACCGGTATAACCAGTGCGAGCGACAGCCAGGTCAGCATCCACTTCTTTGATAAAAAAGACCCCGACATCGTCCAAATCTTTGCCGCGTTCGCCCAGCGCCAGCTGCGTTTTGCTGCGCGCATTCGGACCCTGCACCGCAATCATGGTGAGATCGTCACGTTCTTTTATCTGCAGATCAAAAGCCATGGCCTGCATCGCAATCCAGGCCAGATCTTTTTCCCGTGTGGCCGAGTTTACCACCAGACGGAACCAGCTATCGTTCATGTAATAAACGATCAGATCATCCAGTACATAGCCTTCTTCATTCAACATACAGGAGTACAACGCCTTGCCGGGTGATTTCAGCCGTGCGATATCGTTGGCCAGCAACTTACTCAAAAATGCCCGCACCTGTTCACCATGAAGATCCACGATGGTCATGTGGGAGACATCAAACATGCCCGCATCATTGCGCACCTGATGATGCTCTTCAATCTGTGAACCATAATTCAGCGGCATGTCCCAGCCACCAAAATCCACCATTTGTGCGCCGGCGGCTATGTGCATGTCGTACAGGTGGGTTCTTTTACCCATTAAAACATCCCCTCATAATAATGTTTCGATAAATTAATGTCTTTACTCATGTGCATGATATGACGAGCGTACCATGGGGCCGGATTTAATCCAGCTGAAACCCAGCTCCCGGGCTTCTTCCGCATAGCTATCAAACTCAGATGGATCAATGTATTCCTGCACCGCCAGATGATAACGACTGGGACGCAGGTATTGTCCCAGCGACATACGCACAACCCCGGCATCCCGCAGATCCCGCATTACTGCCAACACGTCCTCATGGCTTTCACCCAGTCCCAGCATTAAAGATGACTTGGCTTCCACCCCGTGCAAACGGGCAATCTTTTCCAGCAGGGTCAACGAACGGGTATAGCTGGAGCCCTTGCGGACCTTCTTATATAAGGTGGGAACGGTTTCCATATTGTGTCCCCAGACCATTTGTAATTCACGTTTTGCGGTTGGCACCGTGGCCAGTGCGCTGGCAATGCATTCCAGCGCCCCGGCTTCACGACGGTGAAAATCCGGGGTCAGCAATTCCAGACCCACATCCGGGATCTGCTCACGCAGAGCAATGATCGTATCGGCAAAAATACCGGCCCCCCCATCGGCTAGCTCATCACGGTTCACCGAGGTCAGCACCACATAATCCAGTCCCATTTTTGCCGCCGCCTTTGCCACCCGCAGCGGTTCATCTTCGTCGAGTATTCCCGGCTGACCGGTTTTCACTGCGCAAAAACCGCAGGCACGAGTACAGGTATCACCGAGCAACATAAAGGTCGCCGTGCCCTGACTCCAGCATTCACCGCGATTAGGACAATGCGCTTCTTCACACACGGTATGCAAACCGGCTCCGTGTACGGCCTGCGCCGTATCACTATAGGTTTGCCCCTTGCCTAGCTGCTGGCGAATCCACAGCGGCATGCGCGTGGCATTGGCTTCCGCTGAGTGATCAAATACCGGAATAATTTTTTCTTTCATACTGATGTCCAATCACCTAAAACTACATCACACTTAAATTTTTTCCAAAAAAAAGGGCGTAGAAAAACCCTGTTCGTTTTTCTACGCCCCTCTGTCCGGTAACCTGAGAGCTTGAGCCCCTTCGGTGGATCCTAATCCTGAATACATCAGGTGATCGCTCTCCAGAGTCAGCCTGTTACCTGCAGTTCATTTGCCTGAGCGATTCCGAGCGGGTTGCGCCTTCGGCGCCCTGCCTTTAAATAAACGTACAAATGGCAGGGTCTCTCCCGCAGGTCATGCGGCTGATTCGCGCATTTTACTGTCTGTCACGATGAAAACCAAGTTTCCTGAAAAATAATAAAAACTTCATGGTATTTCAAACATTTAAATCACTATTCACTGCCAGCGGTACCGCAGCCTGCGGGACCTACACGTTGCAAACTGCCGTTCGTCCTGAGTTTGTCGAAGGAAGC
>CAZNRP010000098.1:0-7570 GCA_964575555.1 uncultured Thiohalophilus sp.
TCCCTGTATTCGATTGAGTATTTCTTCTAATTGGGGTCGTGACATAGCCAGGCTCCTGATGGTTCAGCAAATTATTCTTTTAGTTGAGATACCACTCTATCAATGCTGGCAAATAGTCTCAAACCTGTTTCATGACCCATCCACCCAACAACGACACGGATAATAATTATTCCTGGAACTGCTGTTGGGAGGGGGACAACGTACAGAGCCAGGAAGTCCCACTGCAAAACCTGGACTACCGAGTCAAGTCTTGATCAATGGTCCTGTGGTTAAAGTCGGCTCAGGTACTGTGATTGTTCAGTGTTCAACAGGTATCAGGAGAACCGAATCGGCACCCGCTGCCCCCAGACGCATAGAACAATGGTCTGCCTGGTTCGGATCACAGTGCAACATAATCACATAGTGACCTGATTCTATTGCGCGATGGATCTGCTCTATAGCTGATGAGGGTACGCCAATCATGTGCAACGCACTGGCCAATTGAGTCAAAACCGTTGCACCCGCCATGGCGTTACCAGTCATTGTCGCACTGGCAATGGCACCACCCAGTGTTTCCACAACTGGACCGGCAGCGAGTAACGGTCCAATACCCGGCAACACAAAAAGTCCAGTTGCACCGGCCAACATACCCCATAAAACACCCCAGACAACGCCATGTTTACCCCAGGCTTTTACCCGTTCGGCCGTATTGGTATAGGCCAGTCCCAGCATGTCATCGCCCACGCCACCGGCTTTATGCAGCAAGGAGAGCCGATCTGCCGGGAAGTCCTCCTCGATCAGCTTTTCGATGACACGGATCGCCTTTTCCTCACGGCTATAAACACCAATAGCCAATACGAGGTGAGCAGTTTCATACTTATTCTCTGTCGGTTGCCTGTTTTCCATGTGCCTGGACTTTATCTCTGATGATTCAATCTATTTCCTACTCTGGCAATCACCTTATAGCATCCCCTGCCCTTTGGCTGTCACCCAGGTTACAGATGCATGTATCTGATGCGCGCACAATCGGCATCGGGCATGGCCTTCGCCGAAAACAAACGGGTTTACGGTCTCGGCATCAACGTTACCCCCGTTCATCCATCGAGTGAACTAACAGGAGAACCATGATGAAATATTTAACTGAACTGGAATCCACCATCAATGACATGGTGCAAAAAGGCCGTGGTGTCCTCGCTGTTGATGAAAGCTCACCCACTATCGCCAAACGCTTCAAGGCAATCAATGTCAAATCAACTGAAGAAAACCGCCGCGCCTGGCGCAGCCTGCTGGTGACCACCGCCGGACTGGGGGAATATATCAGCGGCATTATTTTATTCGAAGAAACGCTGGAACAGAAAACCGATGACGGCAAGACCATCCCGGAAGCAGCCTGGGCACAGAAGATCGTGCCCGGCATCAAGGTCGATAAGGGTAAAATTCCGCTGGCGTTATCACCGGGCGACCTGATCACTCAGGGACTGGATGGGCTGGCTGATCGTCTGCGTGGCTACAAACAGCAAGGCGCGCGCTTCGCCAAGTGGCGCGAAGTTTATGCCATCGATAAACACACCCCAACAAAACATGGCATCGAAGCCAATGCTGAAATGCTGGCTCGTTATGCTGCGGTGTGTCAGGAAGAAGGTCTGGTGCCAATCGTGGAACCGGAGGTGTTGATGGATGGCGATCATAACATCGACCGTCATGCCGAAGTCACCGAAGCCGTTCAGCAGGCGGTGTTTCATGCCCTGCACCGCCACCATGTAACGCTCGAATTGATGATTCTCAAACCCAACATGATCCTGCCGGGAAAGGACTACCTCCGCGCCCAACCAGACGAAGTCGCCACAGCGACTCTGAAAGTCTTGCGTCGCACCGTACCGGCAGCTGTACCCAGCATAAACTTTCTCTCCGGGGGTCAGGGCCCGGAAGAAGCCACCGCTAATTTGAATGCCATCAACCAGCACGCCCCGGATGCCCCCTGGCGGCTGACCATTTCCTACGGTCGCGCCCTGCAACAAACTGCACTACACGCCTGGCTCGGCAAGGCAGAGAATACTCAGGCTGCGCAACAGGCCCTGCTCAAGCGCGCACGGCTTAACCATCTGGCAATGTTAGGCGAGTATCAGGATGCAATGGAAAATAGCTGAATCATTCGGAGGTCAATACCATAAATAAAATGGCCCAAAATAATCATTCTCTGTGACCTCTGTGGTTAAGATAATATTTTGGCATTTATAATGTTGGGCTTGATCATACGATTCAGCCCAGGCCACCTGTTTTTTTCAACAGTTTTCATAAGTATAGGTAATACGATCTTTGCGTCGGCCTTTGGCCTCCCACTCATCTATAACTTCTGCTTCGCAATAAACTGCTGTTTTCAGTGTCGTTTTGGTGAGGAGGTATTCCAAAACATACCCATTGTTGCCCGCCTTCAGGAAAGGTTGAAATTCATACTTAGGAAGCTCTGATTAATTCCGTTCGCCCTGAGTCTTTCAACTTCACTCAGAAGAGCCTTGTCGAAGGGTAGAATATAACACTATGATTTTACAAGGGTAACCGTTATGGTTCGACAGGCTCACCACGAACAGCGGAATTGATCAGAGCTTCCCTAATTTTTAACTACCGTCAGGTTCATTTGTTTTATTGATTTATCTGTAGATAATTTTAATTGAGCACCTGTGCCAATTAATTCAAGTTCAGCACAATCTCCCACTATAGTCGCAAATCGAATACATGGACTTGCCGCTGTTGGTGCAGTACCGGTTCCATGACTTGTATTGCCAAAAAATATGGCAATAGCAAACTTTTTTTCTTTTTGTGAGCACCAGTAAACCACATCCTTGAACCAATCGAACTCAGCGCTCGGGTCGGGCAATTTTTCAGAATCTATAGTCTGCTGTGCATTTACTAACCCGAATGAGAAAAAGCTAACTAAAAATGTGACAACTACCGCAAAAGAGCGCATATTCTTTTCCTTATTTAATTGATTAACCGGCCACAGCAAGTCAGGTTTAATAATTACTTTCTACGAATACCCTCGATAGCAAGAAACATTTCTACCTGGCGAGATGCGGGACCGAGATCTGTTGTAATTCCAAAATCTTTTAATGTCAGCATTGTGCTGCCAGCAAAACCACGGCGATAGCCACCCCAGGGATCAGCACCGTGCCCCACGTGCTCAAGTTCAATGACGATATTTTTGGTAACGCCATGCAGTGTCAGCATACCCTTGAGTACCGCAGTACTTTTGCCTTTCTCTTTGAATGAAGTACTAACAAATTTAGCGGTTGGATACTTTGAGACGTCGAGAAAATTTTTGCTACGCAAATGTTTGTCACGTTCAGCATGGTTACTGTCAATGCTCCTGGTATCGATGTTTATTTCGATTTTTGATGCATTAGGTTTCTTTTCATCGTAACTGAAATGACCACTGAATTTATTAAATCGACCCGTCAACCAACTGTAACCGAGGTGTTTAATCTTGAACTGGACTGTAGCGTGAGCACCATCAATGTCGATGTCATATTCTGCAGCTTATATCGGTACAACAAAAATGATCATTGCCAGCAGTGCCGAAATGGTAAGATATATTTTCATGATTTCTCCTAAGGTATTAATGTCAAGTTCTAGTTCATTTAACGTTCAGAGTCCAAACATACGTTGCAGTGTTCGATCCCGGTCAAAAAATATATGCTTGATAGCAGCCATAGCATGTACTACAGCAAAGCTAATCAGGCTTATTGCCAACCACAGATGTACAACCCCGGCGATATCCTCCTGATTATCAATACTGTGAAGTGTAGCGGGCAGATGAAACCAGTTAAAAACAGCAACAGCGCGGCCATCAGCAGTAGAAATAAGGTAACCACTTAACATGACTGTGATTAGCAACAAATACAATAAGTAGTGTATTAATGCTGCCATTTTTTGTTCCACGGGGGTATGACTGGTCAGTGGTGCCGGACTGCTATTATTTCGCCGCCAGACCAGACGCACCAATGTCATAACCAATAAAAGTATGCCGATGCTTTTATGCAGATCTGGGGCCTTGTGATACCAGGCGCTGTGATATTCCAGCTCTACCATCCATAAGCCAAATCCAAATAACCCAAAAACTGTTAACGCTGACAGCCAGTGAATTACTACTGTTATCATGCCCCAATGGTTTTCTGTATTAATCCAGCGCATTTCGTTTCATCTATGCTCAAGGACAGACGTTAAAACTTAACGACCGCTTTACCCAGTATTTGATTATTTTCCATGGCTTGATGAGCTTCCCGAATTTGATCAAACTCATATATTTTGGAAATCAATGATGGCATTTTTTTGTTTTCTACTTGTTCAGCAATCCACTGGATGGGTGATTCAGATAAAGGCATTTGCGGTGCACCAAACAGGCCGCTTGAAAAGAAATTTATCTGCACTGTATTCGGTAAATCTGACATTAAATTGAAATTTTCAAAAATAGGTGGCCCCGTCAGGACACCCACCACACATAGTTGGCCAAAGGGCTTGATAGCTTTTAATGTGTCTTTGATGGTAGCGACACCGATAACCTCCAATGCGCAATCCACGCCATCAGGGAAAATGGCGCGAACTTTTTCTGCAACATTACCGTCATCAACAATTACTTCATCAGCGCCTTTGGCGATTAAAAGCTTTTTATTTGCCGCATGCCGGGTAGTTGCCACGACTTTCAATCCCCTCGCTTTAGCATATGTAATTGCAGCAAACCCCAACGTGGTTGTGCCCCCTCTGACTAACAGGCTTTGCCCTTTTTGAATGGCCATGTTTTTGTCCAAAGCCCCCCAAACAGTTAAGTAGGCTTCAGGAAGCGCGGCTAATTCTTCCCATGAAAGTTGTGACTCCACAGCAAGTACATTGCTTGCAGGTGCGATGACATACTCGGCATAGCTACCGTGTCTGGTCAACATTAATCCACCCATTGCAGTAATCACTTTTTGGCCTGTTCGAAACTTGCCACTCTTGTCCTCTACAACTTCGCCCACCGCTTCAATGCCCGGTATTCTCGGCTCGGTGATCTCACCAAAATTTCCGGCACGATAATAGGTTTCTGCCCGGTTAAGGCCAAAGGCCTTAGTTCGGATTTTGACATATCCATCCAGTGTCGTGGGTTCGTCTATATCCTGAATCTTGAGTTCCTCAATGTTGCCGGGTTGTGTTACGACGACTGCTTTCATAGTTTTTCTCCTGTGATCTTTATCTTATTAAGCGTTATTGGCGTGGTGTAGTGGTTGAAAATAGGTAGCGGTGAATTTTCCATTTACCGCTTTCTTTTTTGAAAACAAACAATTCATTATTGCCTTCGTTGATCTTCATTCCGTTTGCCAGAATGGTGGTTTTGCCGGCAGAACTTGTTCTAGCCCATGCAGTATTGTCATTGATTTCTATTTCGTAAATGGTGAATTTAATATCGAGAACAATATTGGTGAATACAGCTTCATAAGCTTTTTTTACAGCCGCTCGTCCCACCTGTGCAGGGGAATGTTGTGGCATAAAAACGGGCTTTTTGCCGTACAACTTCATAATCAACTGGGTGTTACCCGCATTCAAATACACTTCATAATGCTGGATTATCTGTTCGATCGATTGTGATTTAGCCATCACCTGAAAAGGGCTTGCAAGGACTGTTATGCCTATCAGAAATATTAAAATTTTGAGACCCGCTATTTTTTTCATGAGACTTTCACCTTTAGTTAGGACTATTTGTATCAAACCGACTACAGATTAATTCCTACGGTTTACATTGAGTAGTGGGTAAAAATAAGAAGCACCTTTCCATATATGGAAAGATACTATAAAATCGCCAGCTCTTTAATTAGATGAGCCAGGTGAGGAATATGGATCTAAACTCGGTCGAGCTTTTCGTAAGGGTGGTGCAAAAAGGCAGTTTTTCTGCTGCATCCAGGCATACAGGCATTCCAGTCGCTACGGTGAGTCGCAGAATCAGTGAGCTTGAGCGATCATTAGATGTTCGATTGCTTGAGCGTTCAACTCGGCATCTGCGGCTTACCGGTGCAGGTTCAACCCTGTACGAATTTGTATCGCGTGGACTCCAGGAAATGGATGCAGGTATTCTGGCGCTTCAAAACAGGGAGTCTGAACTCAGGGGGACATTACGCCTGTCATTACCCCCAAATTTTGAACCCTGGTGGGAACTATTAAAAGATTTTCAGGAAAAATTTCCGTTCATTGAGCTCGATATTTATGCAACAGAACGAAAAATTGATTTAATAGAAGACGGCATCGATGTCGCCTTACGAATTGGTGATGTGATTTATCTTTCTGCGGTGGCGCGAAAACTCATGGACTATCGTCATGTATTGGTCGCAACACCACTTTTTGTTAAAACATTTGGTGAGCCGGAATCACCCCAGGACCTTTCACGCTTTCCCTGCGCAGCCTGGACTAAAAAAGATGATTTAGTGGAATGGTCATTGGGCAGTAAAAAAGTTTTGATCCAGGCTTCCATCAGGGCAAACGATTATCCCCATATGCGTTACCTGACTTTACAACATCTTTGTATAACGGAGCAGCCACCCTTTATGGTGAGCGAATTGATCGCAAAAAAACGCTTGGTAAAAATTCTGCCGGACTACGATTTCCCGCAAGTTAGTGTGAATTTACTTTATCAGAGTCGACACCAACTCTCCCGGATAGCACGGGTATATATTGATTTTTGCATATCAAATGCTGAGCAATATTTGCTTACCAATAACTAGGGTGTGTTGATCTTTCAAGAGAGAATTTTATAAATAAAAAGCAATCTCGTATAATTATTTCGCCAAAAACAAACACACGAAATTGCGATGCCCCGATTAATGCTAACGGATCAACACTGGTCGAAACTAAGACATATATGGAACAACAGGGAATGAATATTGTAGACGCACGTATTTTCTCATCATCCAGTGATTTTACCCTGGACACGTTTTTGATTCTGGATGCCAATAACGAACCAATCCAGAATCAGGAAATCATTGATCAATTGAAGCTCAAATTGCAGGATGAAATTCGTGATCGTGATACCGCGACCAAACCTCTGGCCGTTAACCTTCCGCGCCAGGCCAAACATTTCAAGTTGCCACTCGCATCAATATTGAAATCGATGCGCAGACTCAACGCAGCATGCTCACCATCACCGCCTACGATCGCCCCGGCCTGCTCTCACACATTGCGACAGCCCATTCAATGTGAGGTGCAAATACAAAATGCCAGAATCGCCACCTATGGCGAACGCGCCGAAGATATTTTCATCATTACTGACGTTCATAACCAGCCGGTTAAGGATGAAGAACAAATTGCATGTATCAATGAAAAGATACTTGAGTTGCTGGAAGACTAACTGACGCATTATTATTGTTCGACCTCAGCCATACTGGTAGGGCTGAAGTCGAGTATCTACAGCCATCCCTACAATTTTACACCGCCGGTTGCCAATAAGCTGAAATCAAACTCTGGAACTCAGGTGTATTATTCTATATCTCCTGCTCCCAGCTACTACTGCTCGTGTTCGTATCAACATTTCATAACATTCATAGATCATTTCATAGACACCCACTAAATCACT
>CAZNRP010000099.1:0-7568 GCA_964575555.1 uncultured Thiohalophilus sp.
CGATGAAACGGCAACACGCACCAACGGGACGCTAAAATTTAACGGCTGCAAACTTTTTAGCGCTAACGAAACGGGCTTAAACGGGTCACTCAATATTGATTTTCAAGAACAGGCCAATGCGGATTATAGCGCAAAAATCACGGGCAGCTTCTCCTTCGGCATTGCTGGATACCCGAACATGTCTTATCAGGGACTGGATTTTTCAGCAACGGGCAATGATGTAACGGGTGACTATTCTATTCAAGTCGATGTTACAGTGTCCGGAATACCGGGAGGCGGATTTCTATTTCAAACAACTCGAAACTTTAACGGGAATGATAATAGCATTCCTGACTGCCCGACAGCCGGGCAGTTTTTAGTGACTGGTGCCGCAGGCACCCAGCTTAGAGCCACGTCTGCAGGTACGGATGTTACGGTTGAATTTAATGACGGCAGTGGAACCTTTGTGGAAGTGGCGGCCAGCCCTGTCGATTGTACCGAGATCTATGACTAACAAAGGGGTTACTGGCCTCCAGCCCAGGTGTTTCTGACCGGCTGGAGGCTCTTGCCTGTATCATTTATCGACACAATCACAGCACATGATAGCTGAATATGGCAATTTCATGCTTGGAAAGCAGGGCATTCATTGCTAGACTGCATACCTTATGCAACGAAACATTATCAAAATCATGGTACTTTTTCTTCTACTTAGCAACCTGTCCTGGGCTGTTGATATGGATGTATCGCTTGATGCTTATCAGCATGAGCATGAAATTGGTTCCCAACATAATGATAAGGGTAATCCTACTCATGCACCTGCTGATGAATGCAGCCATGGTAACGCGCATATGTTTGGTATTTTCTCCGAAGCTATTCTTTTACCGCCGATACTGAACAGTAGTTATCGACCCGTTTCAGTTATTCACCACTATTTTATTAGCCAACAACCCCCCACACCTCCGCCTACGGCGTAATTCCTGTTTTACCCTTATTTACTGATCATCTGTCAGATCTGCTGACTGGATGGTGTCGTATTATTTTATTCAGGAATTGTTTATGTATAGCTCTCAATATCGATCCCGCTTTAATAAGCGGTTGATCGCATCTACATTGTTACTGGTGTTTATTTCTTTACCCTTATCCGCTGAGCCGCAAAAACAGGGGAAACTGGAAATATTAAAGCTTGACCGCTTTGCGCCAGTTGCACTTTCACAGACCTTAAAAACGGTCATTCGCCACCATCCCCGTAAACGAGCGGCAGAGGCCAGCCTTAATGCCAGTCGTGCGGCCGTACGTGCCGCAGACAATGCCTTATATAACCCCGAACTGGAAATTGATTCAGAAAAAACAGATATCAATAGCTCATATATCCAGTTGAGCCAGAAGATTGACTGGGGCGATCAACGGGGTTCACGTACCAGTGTCGCCCAATCACGTGAGTTAAAAGCCATGGCTGATTACCAGATAGCCATTCAGGATCTCTCACATAATTTGTTAACAGCTATTGCCGAAAAACGTACACGGGATGAACAGGCTATTCTGGCTGGGCGGGCATTGCAATTGATGCAGGAATTTACCGAGATTGCTGAGCAGCGTTTTAATGCGGGTGATTTAAATCAGGTCGAGCTGGATCTGGCCAGACTGGCAAATTCAGAAGCCCTGATGACACATGCCCAGGCCTTGTCAGATGCGGCGGCTGCAAAGGAAGGTTTGCGTGCCATTTTTATAACTCAACCGGCTAGCTTGCCGGCCTTACCGGATGAACTGCCGACCGCATATTTACCAGTGGATAGTGATACTTATGTGCGTAGTTTACCGGTAATGCATGCACTTGAGGCGGATGTATCCGCGAAGCGACAGTTAGTTGAACTTCGTAAAAGTGAACGTAGCTGGAACCCTACCATTGCTCTACGTGGTGGCAAAGAGAATGACGAAACATTGCTCGGGGCAACGCTGAGTATTCCACTCAATATTCGCAATACTTATCGGGCCGAAGTGGAAGAAGCACAGCAGGCATTAATCAGCAGTGAACAAATGGCACAACAGATGTTTCTCAATCAACGTGCCCGTGTCTTTGCCACAACGGAACGTTATCGACTGTTACAACAGGCCTGGATGAACTGGAAAAAAACCGGACAGGTTAGTGTGAACCGACAGTTAAGCTTAATTAAAAAACTCTGGCGTGCCGGAGACATGAGTACGACTGAATATTTAGTCCAGCTTAAACAGGCACTTGATACCCAGTCGGCCGGTTATGAATTACGCGGGCGTGCCTGGCAGGCCGGATTTGACTGGTTACTGGTAACAGCGAGTATCAATCAATGGTTACAACTTACAGCAGAAGAGAATTGAGATGAAGATTAAATTTTATGTATACGTATTAGCGTTATTTTCCTGTTTTAATATCTTCACATTAGCTCATGCAGAAAGCGATCATGACGACCATGCAGGTGCCGCAAAACATAGTGAGCATGAAGGTGAAGAACATGGCGGTCATGATGAAGAAGGTGTGGTTAAACTAAGCTCGGAGCAAATGAAAATGGCTGGCATCAAAGTGACAGCATTACAACAAAAATCTATATCCCGATTTTTGCGTGCACCGGGGGAAGTGAACTTTAATGCCTATAAGACTGTAAAAATCACCCCGCGCATTGCCGCTCAGGTATTGGGTCGGTCGGTTAAACTCGGTGATGAAGTTAGAAAAGGGCAAAAGTTATTGACCCTGTCCAGCGTTGAAATGGCCGAAGCGCAAGGCGATTATCTTGTCGCACATCGTGAATGGTTACGGGTAAAAAAACTGGGGCGTTCCGTTGTTTCCGAGCGCCGTTACACGGAAGCAAAAGTAAAATGGGAACTAGCCCGTGGTCGAATTCAGGCTTACGGTATGACGCTTGCACAGATCGATGATCTTCAGAAAAACAAAAATTCTATTTTAGCGAATGGTATTTTTCAATTACTCGCTTCACAGGCCGGTCGTGTCTTACGCGATAATTTTATCGTGGGAGAACGGGTTGAAGCGGGTCAGGAACTCATGATGATTGCCGATGAATCGGTGATGTGGGTTGATGCCCGAGTTACCCCGAATGATGCCGGAAAAATATCTCTGGGTAGTGATGCAATGGTTATTGTCGATGGTAAAAAAATTCCGGCGAAAGTGAGCCAGATAAATCATACGCTGGATGAAACCACTCGAACTCTTTCGGTGCGCATTGAAGTTCCGAATACCGACGATCATTTGCATCCGGGTATGTTTGTCAGTGCAAGAATTGCAACAACGGACAAGGGACTGGCATTAACTGTTCCTGAAGCGGCAGTGCTTCGTAGCCCGGATGGTGACTGGCAGGTATTGGTTGAGCAGGATGAAGCCGGTGAGTTTAAGGCGATAGAAATTAAGCTGGAGCGGGTTAGTGAAGGCCAGGCTGTGATCAGCGGGATCAATCCGGGTGTACGAGTCGTCATCGAGGGTGCGTTTTTTGTTCAGTCTGAGCTGGCGAAAGGCGGCTTTTCAGTTCATAACCACTAAGGAGACAGATCATGTTAAATAAAGTGATCGACATTGCGGTCGGTAGTCGTCTGCTGGTGGTGCTGGCCTTAATTGCCCTGGCCACCGCAGCTTTTCTTATTTTACCCAAACTTAATCTGGATGCTTTTCCGGATGTCACCAATGTGCAGGTACAAATCAATACTGAAGCGCGGGGACTGGCGGCGGAAGAAGTTGAACAGTTAATTACCTTTCCGATTGAGGCGGTGATGTATGCCTTGCCAGATGTTGAAGAGGTGCGGTCTATTTCCAAGACTGGGCTTTCCGTCATTACCGTTGTTTTTAAAGAGGGCACAGATATTTATTTTGCCCGGCAACTGGTATTTGAACGTTTGCAAAGTGCACGCGAGCAAATTCCGGATGGTATCGGCTCACCGGGCATCGGTCCGAATAGCTCAGGCCTGGGACAGGTTTATCAATATATTTTACGTGCGGATGATCCTGAAAAATATGATGCTATCGCACTACGTAGCATCAATGACTGGATCGTTAAACTACTATTGATGCCGGTAGGTGGGGTCACTGAAGTACTGTCTTTTGGTGGTGAAGTACGCCAGTACCAGGTGCAGTTAAATCCAGAACGTTTACTGGCTTTCGGCTTAACCGGGGGAGATGTTGCCACAGCCATTGAAAGTAATAATCATAACTCCGGTGGCTGGTATATGGATCGCGGCAATGAGCAACTGGTGATCCGTGGCGTGGGCTGGGTTCGCAGTGGCGAAAAAGGCTTGCGCGACATCGGTAATGTTCCGCTTAAAAATGAAGGCGGTGTCGCTGTTCGCGTGCGTGATGTTGCTCGAGTCGATTTTGGCCCTGAAATTCGTCAGGGTGCCGTGAGTATTACTCGCCGTGATGAATCCGGTCAGCCTGAGTTTTTGGGTGAAGTGGTCGCCGGTGTCGTGCTTAAACGCCTGGGGGCTAATACTAAAGCTACGATAGATGGCATAGAATCACGTCTGCCGGCCATCCAGACCGCTTTACCGGATGGGGTTACGCTGGAGCCTTTTTATAATCAGGCCAGTCTGGTCGACCAGGCGGTAGATACTGTTACCAGTGCATTGATGCAGGCCTTTGTGCTGATTGTGCTGGTGCTCATGCTGTTTCTTATGAATGTTCGCGCTACCTTCCTGGTTTTGATCTCGATTCCCATTTCCGTGGGTCTGGCATTGATGGCAATGGCTTTCTGGAATGTCTCGGCAAATCTTATGTCGCTGGGTGGACTGGCGATTGCCATCGGTATGATGGTGGATGGATCGGTGGTGATGATGGAACATATTTATAGCCGCCTGATTGAACACCAGAAACAAAATGGATCGGGTGGGATTTCATTATTAATACAGGAGTCAGCCAAAGAAGTTGGTCGACCAGTGTTTTTTGCCGTGTTAATTGTGATCATTGTTTTTGCTCCTCTATTTAGTCTTGAAGGGGTGGAAGGCAAGCTATTTCAGCCGATGGCAGTTTCGATTGTGTTGGCCATGATTGCATCGTTAATTGTTGCTATCGCTGTGGTACCGGCATTAGCCACCTATTTGTTTAAACATGACATCCAGCATAAAAATGGTTTTATTATGCCGCCTTTAGAAGCCTTTTACAGAAAAGCATTGGGCTTTATTCAGTTACGTAAGAAGCTGGTTATCGTAAGTGCCTTATTATTATTTATTGGTTCCTTATTACTACTTCCTTTTCTGGGTACGGAGTTTGTGCCTGAGCTGGAGGAAGGGACGCTGAATATTCGAGTCACTCTGGCACCGTCGTCTAGCCTGGATACCTCCTTACAGGTGGCTGAAAAACTGGAATCTATTTTGATTAGTTTTCCAGAAGTTCTTTATGCCACTAGTCGTGTTGGTCGGCCAGAGATTGGCGGCGATCCTGAACCGGTTTCGAATGTGGAAATATTTGTCGGTTTAAAATCGGTGTCCGACTGGGAAACCGCGCCGAATCGAAAGGAATTACAGATTCTGATGGAAGAAAAAATGTCTCAATATCCGGGGTTGCTCTTTTCGTTTTCACAACCAATTGCGACGCGTGTGGATGAATTATTATCTGGGGTTAGAGCACAGTTGGCGATTAAATTGTTCGGATCAGATCTTGATGTACTTGCGGCCAAAGGAGCTGAAATTGAAGCTCTGGTTAAGACTGTTGAAGGTACGCGTGGTGTGGCGATGGAGCAGATTGGCGGGGAAGCCCAATTAGCCGTCCGTCCGGATCGGGATTTACTTGCCCGCTATGATATTCCTGTATCGCAGGTTATGGAGCTGGTCTCAGATGCGATTGGTGGTCGTGCCGCCGGGCAGGTGATTAATGGTAACGAACGTTATGATATCTATGTGCGTTTGAGTAAGGAATACCGTAATAGTGTCGAAGCCATTCGTAACCTGATCCTGCAGGCCTCCAATGGTGCCTGGGTCAAATTAGGGGATGTTGCCCAGGTTGAAATTGAATCTGGCCCGCCACAAATACGGCGTGATGATGTACAACGCCGGGTGGTGATTCAGACCAATGTCGAAGATCGAGACATGGGCGGACTGGTGGCGGAGTTACAGCAACGCATCAATACTGAAATTGATCTTCCCGCAGGTTATACCGTTGTCTTTGGCGGGCAGTTTAAAAATCAGCAACGTGCACAGGCACGTTTAATGATCGTTGTACCGCTGTCATTGGGTTTGATTTTTCTGTTGCTGTACTTTGCCTTTAATTCAGTTGGGCAGGCATTGCTGATCATGGTCAATGTTCCTCTGGCATTGATTGGCGGGATCGCCGCACTGTTCATTTCAGGCCAGTATTTGTCGGTGCCGGGGAGTATTGGTTTCATTACTCTGCTGGGTGTTGCCGTTTTGAATGGGGTAGTGATGGTGAATGCTATTAATCAGACCCTGGAAGGTGGAGCGGATTTACAACGTGCGGTGCTTGAAGGTGCTTTGTCCCGATTGCGTCCCGTATTCATTACCGCCTGGACCACCGCTTTAGGTTTGATTCCCATGTTGTTATCAAATGGTGTTGGTTCTGAAATTCAACGACCCTTGGCAACCGTTGTAGTAGGCGGCTTACTGTCTTCTACCGTACTGACCCTGTTTGTATTGCCGGTGTTATATGAGTCATTTTCGGCGAATAAAATACGGGATACCGGTGTTAAAGGATGACGCGGACAGATGTCTGATCACAACCATCATCACGGGATATCAACAAGAATAGGTTGGGCCTTTGCGCTCAACTTTTTCTTCACCATCATTGAGTTTATCGGTGGCTGGTTGACTAACAGTACCGCCATTATGGCGGATGCGGTACATGATCTAGGTGATACCCTTTCCATTGGAATGGGCTGGATTCTAAGTCGTTTATCGATTACAAAATCCAGCCCTGAATTCACCTATGGCTATTACCGGCTTTCATTATTATCCGCATTAATCAATGCCCTGGTTCTGGTGGCCGGATCTATCTGGGTATTAAGTGCAGCCATTCCTCGATTAGCTTCACCCGTGATGCCGCATTCACAGGGAATGTTCGGTCTTGCCGTGCTAGGTGTGTTGGTTAATGGTTTCGCAGCGTATAAACTCAGCCATGGTAAAACACTGAATGAACAGGTGTTGAACTGGCATTTGCTGGAAGATGTACTTGGCTGGGTTGCGGTTTTAATTGTCAGCGTGGTGTTGATGTTTTTTGACTGGCCGATACTGGATCCTTTGCTTTCAATCGCATTTACTTTATTTATTTTAGTTAACGTCATCAGAAATCTTAAACAGACGTTGAATATTTTCCTGCAGGCGGTTCCGGATAAAAAATTATGGGATGCAATTCATCAAAATTTATTATCTATTTCGCATGTGGTCGAAGTGCACTATTTACACCTCTGGTCACTGGATGGTGAGCGACATGTATTAACCGCACATCTGGTGCTTGATGTGCCGCTTAGTGCAGAAATACAGGAAAGCACCAAACAAGATTTAAAGCAGTGTCTGGAATCATTTAATTTGGCGCATACTACGTTTGAATTTGAACAGTCAGCAGAATCCTGCCGGGATGGATATAATAAGTAGTCATAGCTGGATTC
>CAZNRP010000100.1:0-7202 GCA_964575555.1 uncultured Thiohalophilus sp.
TGCTGCTAAATGACGATTACACTCCTATGGAATTCGTTGTTCATATCCTGGAGATGTTTTTTGGCATGAATCGAGAAAAAGCGACTCAAATTATGCTCAATGTCCATACCAGGGGCAAAGGCATTTGTGGTGTCTATCCGCGTGATATTGCGGAGACGAAAGTTGCGCAGGTTAACGATTATTCAAGCCAGAATGAGCATCCCTTGAAATGTACGATGGAAACTGAAAGTTGACCCCAAATTGTAGAAGGAAATCGGCATGTTAAATAAAGAGCTGGAACTGACCCTGAATAACGCCTTCAAACGCGCAAGAGAGTTAAACCATGAATTCATGACGGTCGAGCATTTGTTGTTGGCCTTATTAGATAATGATGCGGCGATTGGCATTCTGCGCGCCTGTGGAGCCAGTGTGGACTCCCTGCGCAAGGATCTCTCTACCTTCCTCGATGAAACTACGCCACTGATGCCGATGGCGGACGAGCGTGAGACTCAGCCGACCCTGGGCTTCCAGCGGGTATTGCAGCGTGCGGTTTTCCACGTACAGTCCTCGGGCAAGCGTGAAGTCAGTGGTGCCAATGTGCTGGTGGCTATTTTTAGCGAGCAGGAATCGCAGGCGGTGTATTTTCTCAAGAAGCAGGATATCTCCCGTCTGGAAGTGGTGAATTACATTTCCCACGGTATTTCCCGGATTTCAGATAATGAGCAACCGGAAGCAGAAAGCCATGTCGACGATGAAAATGCTGATTCAGCGGCTCCGAATCCGTTACAGCAGTACACCGTTAACCTGAATGAGCATGCCCGCAATGGCAAGATTGATCCGCTGATTGGGCGTAAACATGAGGTTGAGCGCACGATTCAGATCCTCTGTCGTCGGCGCAAAAATAACCCTCTGTTTGTGGGAGAAGCCGGGGTAGGTAAAACCGCCCTGGCGGAAGGCCTGGCAAAAAAGATAGTCGATGGTGAAGTGCCAGAAATTCTCAGCAAATGTACCATTTATTCTTTGGATCTGGGGGCTTTACTGGCCGGAACAAAATACCGGGGTGACTTTGAAAAACGTTTCAAAGCGGTGCTGGCGGAGCTGGATAAGGATGATGGCTCGGTATTGTTCATCGATGAAATTCACACCATTATTGGTGCCGGTGCGGCCTCGGGCGGGGCTATGGATGCGTCTAACCTGATTAAACCGGTGCTGTCCAATGGTGATCTTAAATGCATCGGTTCGACTACCTATCAGGAATATCGAGGTATTTTCGAAAAAGATCGGGCGCTGGCCCGGCGATTCCAGAAGGTTGATGTCTCGGAGCCCACGGTGGATGAATGCGTGCAAATTCTGGAAGGTCTGAAAAGCCGCTTCGAAGAACACCACGATGTGCGTTATACCCGTCAGGCATTGCGCATCGCGGCAGAGTTATCCGAGCGTTATATCAATGATCGGCATCTGCCGGATAAGGCCATCGACGTGATTGATGAGGCGGGCGCGCATCAGCGCATGCAGATCCCCTCTAAACGTAAGAAAACCATTGGGGTGCGGGATATTGAGAATATCGTCGCCAAGATTGCCCGGATTCCGGCAAAAACCGTGTCTTCCACTGATATGGAAGTTCTGAGAAATCTGGAACGAGATCTGAAACTGGTAATTTATGGTCAGGATCCGGCGATTGAAAGCCTGTCAGCGGTAATCAAGTTGTCTCGCGCCGGTCTGGGTCACGATGATAAGCCGATTGGCTCCTTCCTGTTTGCCGGGCCGACGGGAGTGGGCAAAACCGAAGTGACCAAACAGATGGCACGGATTATGGGCATCGAGTTTATTCGCTTTGATATGTCCGAATATATGGAAAGCCACACCGTTTCCCGTTTGATTGGTGCACCGCCGGGGTATGTCGGCTATGATCAGGGCGGCCTGTTAACCGAGGAAATCAACAAACACCCTCATGCGGTACTGTTGCTGGATGAAATTGAAAAAGCCCATCCGGAAGTATTCAATATTTTATTGCAGGTAATGGATCACGGTACCCTTACGGACAATAACGGTCGCAAGGCTGATTTCCGAAATGTGGTGCTGGTGATGACCTCCAATGCGGGGGCGGATCGTATTAATCGCGCTTCTATCGGTTTCTCGCATCAGGATCATTCCAGTGACAATATTGAGGCGATCAATAAAACCTTTACTCCGGAATTCCGCAATCGACTGGATGGGATTATCTCATTCAATCAGTTGGGACCGGAGGTAATTGGCCGTGTTGTGGACAAGTTCATCTTTGAGCTGGAAGGTCAGCTGGAAGAAAAAGGGGTCAGCCTGCATATAGATGACGAAGCTCGTACTTTATTGGCACTAAAAGGCTATGATCCGAATATGGGTGCACGGCCGATGGCGCGGCTGATTCAGGAGAAGATCAAAAAACCGCTGGCAGAAGAGTTGCTGTTTGGTAAATTAAGTCACGGTGGAGAGATTCGAATCAGCGTGAAAGATGAAGAATTCAGCTTTGAACTGGAGAGCAAGGAAGAACTGGCAATGCATTAGCGGAGAGCGTATTGGCTGAAGTGTTGGGCTTCATTTCATTCAGCCCAACCTATCTATATTTACAATAAACCGTAGGTTGGGCTGAGCAACGCGAAGCCCAACAGTCGTTTTAACGGCCGCGAAAAACGATGCGACCCTTGCTTAAATCGTAGGGCGTCAGCTGAACGGTGACTTTGTCGCCGGTGAGGATTCGGATGTAATGCTTGCGCATTTTGCCTGAGATGTGTGCAGTGACAACGTGACCATTTTCCAGTTCTACTCGGAACATGGTGTTTGGCAGGGTTTCGGAAACCGTGCCTTCCATTTCAATGTGTTCTTCTTTCGCCATTCGGTGTTAATGCCTGTTAGTGTGCAGAATTTATCAGGTGCGCATCATGCCTGAAACAGGTGAAATATTCAAAAATCATTTTCTCGTAGATGATCCTGGTCACAAACAGGTAAAAACCTTGCGGGGTGGACTGATATTCGGAATGTGTATTCAAACCGCAATGGCTTGCTTCCAGTCCACCACCGACCAACTGACGGTAGGATGGGTGAGATCGGCTTCCAGCACAATTTCCATTCCCAGTACCTGACTAAGATTTTCCAGACCCTGAATATCAGCAAGTTCAGAACATAAATGATCAAACTGCTCATTATTAAGGTGAATGAGATTGGGTGAAAAACCGTGTTTTAGCTCAAACTGACGCGCAATCTGATAAATGAAACTCAGCATAGTCATCTCCTGCCGGTATCCGTTGGTCTTATTTTAATTATCGGCATGGGGGAGAATTGTTTAAATAATTCGAGGCAAAAATGTGAGCTTTATTCAAGGCAGCAATAAATATGTGGTATTACCTCCTTCTCCTCTGAAGGAGAGGGGCTTAGCAGTAAAGCCATGATATTAGTGATTATTTCCCAACTTTAAACAGTGGGTTATCTTCCATGCTGTGCCAGCCGGAGTGTTCAAGATATTCCATCGGTGCATAGTTGCTTTTGTAGGCCATCTTCACTGTTTGAGGATTCCAGTAGCCCAGGTACAGGTAGCGGAGCCCGGCCTCCTGAACCTGGCGAATTTCAGTCAGGATGGCAAAAACTCCGAGGCTGCGACTGCCCAGAGAAGGATCAAAAAAGGTGTAAACCGCCGACATGCTCTGTTGGAATTGATCGATCACCGCGATGGCAATGAGATCCCCGTGCAGGCGAAACTCAAGCAGTTGCGTGTTGCACCAGTGGGCACTGATCAGGCTTTGATAAGCCTCGGGATCATCCTTGTCCATCCCGCCGCCGGCATGTCGGGAAGACATATAGTGGCGGTAAAGTTTGAAATGTTCTTCATTAAAATCAGCTTCAAGCGTGTGCATGCTGATGTCTTCATTTTTGCGCAGACAACGGCGTTGATTGCGGTTTGGCTGAAATCTATTTATGGGAATGCGAACCGGAATACATAACTTACAGTGTGTACATTCCGGACGATAAACATGGTCACCACTGCGCCGAAAGCCAAGGGCGGCCAGCTGCTCGTAGTGTTCCATGGTTAGTGAAAAGGTTGGATCGACAAACACGGTGCTGGCCTGTCGATCATCCAGATAACTGCAGGGGTGGGACGGGGTGACATAAAACGGCAGCTCACTTAGCAGCTTGTGAGGCATTAATTGGTCATTCATTTATTTTTCCGCCGGTGCGGACGATACGAGCCACCAGCTCTGATTCCAACGTCCAACGGCCAGTTTGCGGATGTTGATCGTTTACGCAGATCAAGTGCTCAAGGCTGTGAACGAAAACATTGCGTGGAACATTTTCTGCACCGAATTGATCGAGATGGGCGGATTGTATCTGGCAATCGATCAAGCCAAAGTTCCAGTGCTGCAATTGCCGGGTTAAATATACAAATGCAACTTTGGAAGCATTACTGATCCGCGAAAACATGGATTCACCAAAAAACACCTTTCCCTGTGCCACCCCGTATAAGCCGCCGATCAGTTGATCGTCCTGCCAGCATTCAACCGAATGAGCATGTCCAGCTTCATGTAAACGGATATAGGCCAGATTCATTTCATGGGTAATCCAGGTTCCCGCTTCGTGTGCGCGTGGCTGGGCACATCCATGGATGACCTGTTCAAAAGCCTCATCCAGTGAAATACGAAAAGGCGTATTTTTTAGTGTTTTACTCAGACTGCGGGAAATCCGTAATTTCTCTGGAACCAGTACCGAGCGGGGATCCGGAGACCACCACAAAACAGGTTGATCACCACTGTACCAGGGGAAAATGCCCCGTTGATAAGCACTGAGTAGACGTTCGCTACTGAGATCGCCACCGATTGCCAGCAGGCCATCCGGCTCTCGCAGTGCCAGCGCTACATCGGGAAAATCTTCACGATCATAGGGGTTTAGCCAGTAAGGTGCGTTCATATCCTGCATTTCAGAGTTTATTTCCAACATCATAGAATAAATCGGCAGCCTAACCCAATGATTCGTTCATATTTTTGCTGGAATACGGTATTTGTCAGAGTGCTTTTTACCTCGCCAAGGTACTAAAAATATCGTTGTATTATTGATATAATGTCATTCAACTTTGCTAAAATAGTCTGCTAATTAAAAACAGGAAACCACGAGAAAAACCAATGAATAACCCGTTTCAGGAACAACTCTTAAAAGCTGGCATTGTAAGCAAACAACAGGTGCAAAAAGCTAATAAGGCTGTGCAAAAAAAGAAAAAGCAGCAGCGTAACGTAAAGCAGGCGGTGGCCGACGAAGCCCAGCTTAAAGCCCAACAGGCGGCTAAAGAAAAAGCAACGCATGATCGTGAATTGAATCAGCGCAAAGAAGAACAGGCCAGAAAAAAAGCTATCTCGGCTGAAATCAATCAATTGATTACGGTAAATCGGATTGAGCGGAGTGAACAATGTGACATCGTTTATAACTTTGAGCATCAGAAAAAAGTGAAACGAATTTATATTGACGACGCTATGAAGCAACAGATCATTCAGGGCAAATTAGGTATCGCTCGCATCGATGGCCGTTATGAGCTGGTGCCTAAAATCATTGCTGAGAAAATCCAGCAACGAAATGAAAAGCGTGTTGTTTTATTCGATAATACAGAAACAGAAGCCGATGAAAATGATCCTTATGCTGACTTTAAAGTCCCCGATGATCTGGTTTGGTAAGTATATTTCTAGTTCCCACGCTCTGCGTGGGAACTCATATCTCACCACCATGATTAGCGTAGGGTGGGCACGTTTTTTGTGCCCACGCGTTACTTTATCGTGGCGATAAAATATGAAATGGTGCTTGAGTTTTCTACCAGACCCGCAGCTATGGTTACACTATGTTGAGCTGGTTCTGAGCGGCGGCCAATGAAACACCGGATTTGATCTTATCTCCCAATACTGCTTCCAGCGCGGCCAGACAAAGCATAATATTCTCAGCGCGGCTGCTGTGTCCCATTAAACCAATGCGCCAGACTTTACCGGCCAGTGCACCTAAACCGGCACCAATCTCCAGATTGAATTCATTTAATAAACGGCCACGCACTTCGGCATCATCCGCACCCTCGGGTATCGTGACTGAATTCAGTTGTGGTAAGCGATGGGCTTCTTCAACCACAAACTTAAGACCCATGGCTTCCAGTCCAGCGCGTAAGGCCAGATGATTGCGATAATGACGCTGCCAGGCATTTTCCAGACCTTCATCCTGCAACATCACCAAAGCTTCGTGCAGTGAGTACATGGCATTTATCGGTGCGGTGTGATGGTAAGTACGTTTGGCATTTTTACCCCAGTAACCCATGACCAGATTTAAATCCATGAACCAGCTTTGTACCGGTGTTTTACGCGCTTTGATCGCGGCGACCGCCTTATCACTAAAGCTGACCGGAGAAATGCCGGGTGTGCAGGATAAACATTTTTGCGTACCTGAATAAATAGCATCGATGCCCCAGTCATCCACACGCAATTCAATTCCTCCCAGTGACGTGACGGCATCGACGATGCTTAAGCAATCGTATTTCTGTGCCAGTTCGCACAGAGCTTTTGCATTGGAGGATGCCCCGGTAGAGGTTTCTGCATGGACAAAGGCCAGTACTTTTGCACCGGGTGTCGTTTTTAATGCGGCTTCGACTTTATCAAGATCAATCGTTGTTCCCCATTCATCTTCAACCATAACGGCAGTTGCACCGAGACGTTCCACATTTTCTTTCATGCGCCCACCAAACACACCGTTCTGACAGATAATTGCTTTATCACCGGATTCCAGTAAATTGACAAAACAGGTTTCCATCCCTGCTGAGCCTGGTGCGGAAATGGCAATGGTTAATTCATTTTTTGTCTGAAATGCGTAGTGTAATAAGCTTTTAACTTCTTCCATCATATCCACAAAACGGGGATCAAGATGGCCGATGGTAGGACGTGAAAGCGCTTCTAATATACGAGGGTGTACATCAGACGGGCCAGGCCCCATGAGGGTGCGAACAGGTGGCATAAAGGGAGTGATATTCATAACGGTTTCTCTTTGGTTTAATTATTTCTATTAGTAGCTTGCTACATTCTTGTTAACTCCCTCTCCAACGGGGAGAGGGGGGCCAATTATTTATAGTCCAGCAGTTGCACCCAGTGTAAAACAGGACGATTGCTTTGTTTTAATAAATGGCTCTGGCAACCTATGTTTGCTGTGGCAATGACATCGGCATTTTTATGCTCTAAGTG
>CAZNRP010000101.1:0-6835 GCA_964575555.1 uncultured Thiohalophilus sp.
CCGACATTCGCCTTGTAAGGGCGACGCTCTCCCAGCTGAGCTAAGCACCCTGCATTCAAGGCGCGCTAGTTTACGGCATCCTTTAGCGCTTTACCAGCTTTAAATGAAGGTACTTTTGCAGCTGGTATTTCAAGGGGTTCACCGGTACGTGGATTACGGCCAGTACGTGCAGCACGATCTTTAACAGAGAATGTACCAAAACCAATTAATGCGACTTGCTCACCGTTTTTCAAAGTTGTGGTAATACTTTCTAATACCGTATCAACTGCACGCGCTGCCGCTGCTTTGGAAATGTCGGCATTTTCAGCCACTGCATCAATAAGTTCCGCTTTGTTCACTAAATATCCCCTTACAAGATGTTAAATAAAATGTCGTCCTATGGACAGAAATTTGAAATTGTTCAAGTGGGTAGATTTATACCGCTCAGGCCGCGTCAGGTCAAGGCAGCATGTGGATTTTCTGAAAAAAATTCCCCTGAAACAGGCATTTTACAACTCCAGACCATAATTTATAATTTAAGTCCACCATTAACAAGCGAGAATTATTTATTGATTTGTCTTAAAAATCCACATTGTTATTAAACACCGAAAGGTATTTCATAACAATCTGATGGAAAATTAAACTGACATAAATTCAGACCCGACTGTTCCAGCCGGTAATCCACAAAAATAAAACATCCACACTAAACATACCAACAGGTATCGAACACTGTGAGGGTTTCAGCCGCCTTTAGTGTGTTCTTACCGGATTTCTCTTGCGCGATGACTTACCACCTCCGGCCTTCGACTTTACCAGAGTCGTGTCAGGATTACCCTCAGTGGATTCCAGTGGCTCTGGCGGTCGGGTCAGGGCTACCTCCAGTACTTCATCGATCCATCTGACAGGGATGATCTCAAGACTACCCTTAATGTTCTCAGGGATATCCACCAGATCACGTTCATTTTCATGGGGAATCAACACGGTCTTGATCCCGCCACGGTGTGCAGCCAATAGTTTTTCCTTCAAACCACCAATCGGCAGAACTTCACCCCGCAAAGTAATTTCACCGGTCATAGCCACATCGGCTCGAACAGTAATATTTGTCAATGCAGAAACCAGTGCCGTACACATACCAATGCCGGCACTCGGGCCATCTTTTGGAATGGCACCTTCAGGTACGTGAACATGAATATCATTTTTTTCAAACACTTCCGTTGCAATGCCCAGTATATCGGCACGGCTTCTAACCACGGTCATCGCTGCCTGAATGGATTCTTTCATCACATCGCCCAGTTGTCCGGTGACGCTATGTTTACCCTTACCGGTCATCACCGCCGTTTCAATGGTCAGTAATTCACCCCCCACTTCCGTCCAGGCCAGGCCGGTAACCTGTCCAACCTGATCGTGATCTTCTGCCAGTCCAAAGCGGAAACGTTGCACACCCAGATATTTCTCCAGATTTTCTGCACTGACTTCAACAGCAGTAACATCTTTCTCCAGCAGGATTTCTTTCACCACCTTGCGACAGATTTTAGCAATCTCACGTTCAAGATTACGCACGCCAGCCTCACGGGTGTAATAGCGAATAATATTCTGCACCGCATCTTCACTGATCTTAATTTCATTGTCCTTAAGACCATTATTGGTAATCTGTTTTTGCACCAGATAACGTTCAGCAATATTCACCTTTTCAACTTCGGTATAACCGGACAGACGAATCACTTCCATTCTATCCAGTAAAGGCCCCGGAATATTCATGGTGTTCGAGGTCGCCACAAACATCACTTCCGAGAGATCAAAATCAACTTCTAAATAGTGATCATTGAAGGTGTGATTCTGTTCGGGATCCAGTACTTCCAGTAATGCTGAAGCCGGATCACCGCGGAAATCCATCGCCATTTTGTCGATTTCATCCAGCAGAAACAGCGGATTGCGCGTCGCCGTTTTCGATAGGTTTTGTACTATTTTGCCGGGCATGGAACCGATATAAGTACGCCGATGACCACGAATCTCGGCCTCATCGCGCACCCCACCCAGCGCCATACGAATAAATTTACGATTAGTCGCTCGGGCAATGGATTTACCGACCGAGGTTTTACCCACACCGGGAGGTCCCACCAGACACAGGATAGGCCCTTTCATTTTCTTCATCCGCTGCTGCACCGCCAAATATTCCAGAATCCGCTCTTTCACTTTTTCCAGTCCATAATGATCGGCTTCCAGCACTTCTTCGGCTTTGGCCAGATCATGGCGAATCTTGCTACGTTTTTTCCACGGTACACCTAATAGCCAGTCCAGATAATTGCGCACTACCGTGGCTTCCGCCGACATTGGTGACATCATCTTCAATTTGTTCAATTCGGAACGGGCTTTGGTTTTGCCTTCAGCCGACATCCCGGCTTTTTCAATCTTCTGTTCAAGCTCTTCCAGTTCGTTGGGCACATCATCCATATCACCCAGTTCTTTTTGAATCGCTTTCATCTGTTCATTCAAATAATACTCGCGCTGGCTTTTTTCCATCTGCCGTTTAACCCGGCCACGAATACGTTTTTCCACCTGCAACAAATCGATCTCAGACTCCATCATACCCATCAGGTATTCCAGACGTTCACGCAGATCTTTTATCTCAAGGATTTTCTGTTTTTCATCGACCTTCAACGACATGTGCGCGGCAATCGTATCCACCAGACGGCCGGGATCATCGATATTGGATAATGAGGTTAAAATTTCAGGCGGAATTTTTTTGTTGAGTTTGACATATTGATCAAACTGGTTAGTCAGTGAGCGCAACAGCACTTCAGACTCACGCTCATCAATATCAACATCGTCATATTTTTTAATCTGTGCAGTAAAATATTCTTCTTTATGCAGGAAACTGACGATACGCGCACGTTTATTACCTTCCACCAGCACTTTGACTGTGCCATCAGGAAGTTTCAATAATTGCAGGATACTGGAGACCGTGCCAATGCGGTACATGTCTTCAATTTCAGGCTCATCCTGTGCAGCGCTTTTCTGCGCGACCAGCAAAATCTGTTTGTCATTTTCCATCGCTGCTTCAAGTGCATGAATCGATTTTTCACGCCCCACAAAAAGTGGAATCACCATGTGCGGATAAACCACAACATCGCGTAAGGGCAGAACGGAAATGGTACTCAGCTGTTCTTCAATCACTTCTGACATATTATTATCTCTTCTGCAGCGTCTCGTTTAGACGTGAATTTGTATGCAATATGTGTATGGGCGCAAACCGGTAATTTCAAGCTGCCACCCTTATTTTCTTGATCAAACATCAGCACAGGAAAAAAATAAGGGGTATTAAAAAATACCCCTTAAAGTCTCTGTTATTCGTCCGCAGCTGCGATTCGCTTTTCACTGCCTTCGTATATATAAATTGGTTCACCGTCATTCTTAATCACCGATTCATCAATGACCACTTTCTCCAAATTATCAATCGAAGGAAGGTCATACATAATGTCCAGCAAAATATGTTCAAGAATAGAACGCAAACCACGAGCCCCGGTCTTTCTTTCCATCGCGCGAACTGCAACAGCATTCAGTGCCTCATCACGAAATTCCAGTTCACAGTCTTCCATCTCGAACATTTTCATATATTGCTTGGTTAGTGCATTCTTGGGTTCGGTAAGAATTCGAACCAGAGCAGATTCATCCAACTCGCTCAAGGTTGCCACTACCGGTAAACGTCCAACAAATTCTGGAATCAGGCCATAGCGTGTCAGATCTTCAGGCTCAACGCCGTGCAATACTTCGCTGAAACTCTTTTGATCGTCCTTGCTTTTCACATCAGCACCAAAGCCAATGCCGCCTTTTTCAGAGCGATCACGAATGATGCGATCCAGTCCGGCAAATGCACCACCACAGATGAACAGGATATTCGAGGTATCTACCTGCAAAAACTCCTGCTGCGGATGCTTACGTCCTCCCTGAGGTGGAACCGACGCTACCGTGCCTTCAATCAGCTTCAACAAGGCCTGTTGAACCCCTTCGCCGGAAACATCACGGGTAATTGAAGGGTTATCTGACTTACGCGAAATCTTGTCGATTTCATCAATGTAGACTATACCTGTCTGCGCTTTTTCCACATCATAATCACATTTCTGCAATAACTTCTGAATAATATTTTCAACGTCCTCACCGACATAACCAGCTTCGGTCAGAGTCGTCGCATCGGCAATGGTAAAGGGAACATTCAACATCCGCGCCAGAGTTTCTGCCAGCAATGTCTTACCACAACCAGTAGGACCAATTAACAGGATGTTACTTTTGGCCAGTTCGATGTCATCTTTTTTCTGACCATTTTCCAGGCGTTTATAATGATTATAAACCGCAACCGCCAGTACCCGCTTCGCGCGTTCCTGACCAATAACGTATTCATCCAGGATATCGTTAATTTCATGGGGCGTTGGCAGACTACTGCCATTGCTCGTGGCAGCCTGTTCCTGTACTTCTTCACGGATAATGTCATTGCAGAGTTCGACACACTCATCACAAACAAATACCGAAGGTCCGGCAATCAGTTTGCGAACTTCATGTTGGCTTTTACCACAGAACGAGCAATACAGCAGTTTGCCATTGTCACCCGTGGAATTTTTATCGTCACTCATGCCCTTACCTCAAACAATTTATTAGCTACCCTAACCTTGCGTCCATTTCAGCTCTTTTTCAAGCCTTCAGAGCATAATAATAGCCACTCATATAATCTGGCTACTAATACCCGACTAATTTAATAAAGTAATTATAGCCCAAAAAAATCAGGATTCGCTAGCTCTTTCAGTCATCACCTTATCAACCAGACCGTATTCCACCGATTCTTCTGCACTCAGAAAAAAATCACGATCCGTATCCTGCTGGATGCGCTTCAAATCCTGTCCCGTATGTTTGGCCAGAATGGTGTTCAAGCGTTCTCTGATATCCAGAATTTCTTTGGCATGGATTTCAATATCTGTCGCCTGTCCCTGGAATCCGCCCAGGGGCTGATGAATCATGGTGCGAGAATGCGGTAACACATAACGTTTATCCTTCGCGCCACCCGCCAATAATACAGCTCCCATACTCGCAGCCTGGCCAATACACATGGTACTCACGTCTGGTTTTACAAACTGCATGGTATCGTAAATTGACATGCCAGCCGTTACCGAACCACCGGGTGAGTTAATATATAGATGGATATCCTTATCGGGATTTTCTGATTCCAGAAACAGCAGCTGCGCCACAACCAGATTCGCCATGTGGTCTTCTACCTGACCCACCAAAAAAATCACCCGTTCTTTTAGCAGGCGCGAATAAATATCATACGAACGTTCGCCGCGTGCGGTTTGTTCCACCACCATCGGAACCAGTTGGCTCCGTATATCAAATCCAGCACTAGTATTATTATCGGTCACTGTGGTCTGTCCTTTAAGCCATTATTTAAGTATTTATGCGCTCGTATCCGGCTTCATTATTTCCTCGAATGTTGCCTTCGTCTCTACGACTGTCGCCTGTTTGATTGCCCATTCAACGACCTGTTCTTCAAGTGCCAGTGATTCAACTTCACTTAAACGCTTTTTATCGGCGTAGTACCACTTAACGACTTCTTCAGGCTGTTCATATGGACGGGCAATTTCTTCAACCAGTGCGCGTACATTCTCTGCTTCGACATTTATAGCATTTTCTTTAACTATTTCATTCATTATCAGGCCTAAACTCACTCGACGTTGTGCCTGTTCAGCAAACATCGAGGTATCCAGTGAGCTAACATCAGTTTGGCTTAAACCCTGATTGCTTAAATTTTGTACCATCTGGTTGCGCAGGGCTTCCGATTCATCGTCAATAAGAGACTTCGGAATATCAATTTTGTTCACTTCAAGCAAGGTATCCATCACCTTTTCTTTGAGTTTGGTCTTCAATTGCTTGGCTAATTCCAGTTCCATATTTTCAACGATGTCTTTACGCAGTTCAGCAAGGTCACCACTTTCAACGCCCATTTTTTTCGCAAAAGCTTCATCGACTTCCGGTAATACGGCTTTTTCCACACTATTTACCTGCACCGCAAACTGAACCGCTTTTCCGGCCAACTCAGTGGCGTGGTATTCGTCCGGGAAGGTCAAATCAAGAGTGACACTACCGCCTTTTATCGCGCCTATCAGGCCGTCTTCAAATCCGCTGATCATTCGACCTGAGCCCAGCTCGATGGACATATCCTTACCTTCGCCACCATCAAAAGCTTCACCATTAATCATGCCGTTGAAATCAATAGTAAGCTGGTCACCCTTTTCTGCTGCAGCATCACTGGCTTCCCAGTTCACATGCTGACGACGAATACGATCAATCATGCCATCAATATCGGTTTCGCCAATTTCCACAGCAGGTTTTTCAATGCTTTGATCAGCCAGAGAAACCAGCTTAATTTCGGGGTAAACCTCAAAAGTCGCGGTGTATTCCAGGCCACTGCCCGGTTTGGCATCACCGGTACTAAATGTCGGGGAACCCGCTGGACGCAGGTTTTCCTGACTCAGGGCTTCGTAGAAAGTAGACTGCAGCACTTCATTAACCACATCTTCCCGCACCTGGCCACCATACTGCTGTTTAACCACCTTCATTGGTACCTTGCCCGGACGAAAACCCTTAATTTTAACCGTGGGGGCGATTTCCTTAAGCTTACTCTCGACTGCCTGGGCAATCCGTGCTTCTTCAATTGCGACCGTTAAACGGCGCTCCAGACCTGATGTGGTTTCAACTGAAACTTGCATTGTGATTCCTCTTAAATATTTTTAATATCAATATGTTATGGATTTTTTAAAATAGAAAATTTGGTGCGAAAGGAGAGACTCGAACTCTCACGGGTTACCCCACA
>CAZNRP010000102.1:0-6551 GCA_964575555.1 uncultured Thiohalophilus sp.
CTGACCTTCCTGCTCGGTGCACTGTGTACGCTAGGGCTAGTCCATATTGCCGCCCCGGCGGCTGTCGTCATTGCCCTGCTGTTAAGTATCAAACCTGTATTGCACCGGTTTTTACGCAAGCTGGAACACATCGAACTCTATGCGGTATTAAAAATGCTGCTGATTTCCGTGGTAATTCTACCCGTACTCCCTAATCACACCTTCGATCCCTGGGATGCGCTCAACCCTTATCAAATCTGGTGGATGGTAGTCCTGATTGCCGCTATCTCCTTTATTGGTTACTTTGCAATAAAGATGGCCGGCACTCGTCAGGGCATGTTGATCACCGGCATCTTTGGCGGACTGGCATCGTCCACAGCGGTAACCCTGCATCTCTCACGCCTGACGCATGAACAGCCCGGCTATACCAATGCCACCGCGGCAGGCATTCTTGCCGCCTGTGCCACCATGTTTCCGCGCCTGCTCATCATCACCTATATTTTTAACCCTCTGCTCGGCCAGCAACTATTACTCCCGGTGCTGCTGATTGCCAGCCTGATCTATCTACTCACCTTTGTCTTCTGGTATCAGTCGAAAACTGAAAAACACCCCACTCAACAATCTGCTCAACCCCCGCTACGCAATCCCTTTCAACTCACCAGCGCCCTGCAGTTCGGCCTGTTGCTGGCAATGATCATGCTGCTCTCCCGGGTAATGGTGAATTACTTTGGTGATTCTGGGATCTATCTGCTCGCGGCCACCTCCGGCATTGCCGATGTTGATGCCATCAGCCTTTCCATTACCCAGATGAGCCTGCAACAACTGCCACTGGAAATTGCCACCCGCGCCATTCTGCTGGCTGCGATCATTAACAGTCTGGTGAAAACCAGCATCGCCTTTTTTGCAGGCAGTCGCCAGCTGGGCGGGCGCATCATCGTCGGGTTAATGCTGCCGGTTGCTATTGCTCTGCTGATTTTCTAAAACACAATCTATTCAAACTCAGCCTTTTCCACTTCCAGCACAGCCAGGCTGATTTGTCGCCCCACTTCTTCCTTAAAACCTGACCAGTCGTGATAGGCTGCAAGCCGGGCCACAATATCTTTTTTCATTTCAAAATCAGCCAGCCCTTCTTCATAGAGCACCACCACCCGCTGATAGAGCGTCGCCAGATATTTTTTATAATCCGTAACAACCTGTCGATCACCGCTGGGTCCATGACCCGGCACAAAATGTTTCACCCCGGTTGCCAGCGCCACATCCAGTGCAGCAATATTGCCCCGAAAGCTGCCATCATCCATGCGTCCAATACGATTGACCAGGGCATTGTCGCCTAGAAATAATAGCGAATCCTCAACCACCTCGATCATCATATCGGTATAGCTGTGCGCCGCCGGCGGGCTATGCATGCGAAAGGTAATGCCACCACTTTTAAAGCTCGTCCCATTTTCCATGGCCCTGCCGGGAATCACCGCTAGTGTTCCCTTACTCAAGCCCTCGGTTAAGCGTTCCATGTTTGCCACCCAGAGATCGGCCTCTCCGGCCTTTGCCTTTTTAATCATCAGCGGGTGTGCCATAAATACGACATCCGGAAAGGCCTCGGCAAAGGCCTGATTGCCCAGCCAGTGATCACCATGTATATGGGAGTTCAGCACATGAGTAACAGGCAACGAAGTCTGTTTGCGGATCTGACGCAACACCATACGCCCCGATTCCAGCGTTGAACCGGGATCAATCACCACCACCCCGACTTTACTAATCACAAAAGCCGGATTATTCATAAAGCCCTGATTCTCTTTGGAGGGCAGTCCCAGCGGGCCATGGATCACCCAGGTATGTTCAGCCACTTTTTTTGCGGGGTAATCCGGTAAAGCGGCCCACAAATTTGCTGAGATCAAACTCAGCAGCATAAATAGCCATAAAAAAGGCCGTAGAATAAAATGTCCTAACATTATTTTTCTCCATTAAAAATTGAGTCCAGACAAACTAACGCGGGCAAAACAAAGATACAAGCTATAGACATGGATGCGGTATGCTAAGAGTTTATTCTCATGAATACCGAGCAATTAGCGGCTGACTTGCCCCATCTAGCATAGGAAATACCCGAGTGACAAGCCCAATTCCGGAATTATTTACACGCTTATGCACAGCCCTTGCAGGAACAACAACTTAGCCGTCAAAAAACAGTAACAAAACGGTAAAACTCTAAAAAAACAGTGTAAGCCATTGATATTAAAAAGTTAAAGTTAACGCACAAAAACTGTTCACTTTAACAAAAATGTAATAATCATCAGGCATCAGGCAGGTTTACCCCATGTCATCCACAGACTTATCCACAGCTTCTGTGGATAAAGTGAGAATCCATGACCATACAAAGACTTAGGGCAATTATTCTAGAATGATTTTGCAAATCACGGCTAACTCATCCTTTTTCCTTACTGTTTTGATATGGTTAATTACTAACAAATATTCAGCGAGATCTCGGCTTTGAACACGTCCTCTTCCCGGCTGATTTTACACATGGCAATCCCCGGCCCACTGCGCCGGATTTTTGATTATCTGCCACCGGCTCACTGTTCACCCGCACAATTACAGCCCGGTGTGCGTCTGCGCGTGCCATTTGGCCAACGCCAGTTAATCGGAGTTTTACTGGCGGTCAGTGATAACAGCGATGTCTCACTGAAAAAACTACGCTGTGCTGAAGCGCTACTCGATACTCAACCCATTTTGCCGGAAGAACTGCTGAATCTGATGCAATGGGCCAGCCGCTACTACCAATATTCCATGGGTGAAGTTATTCTCGGCAGCCTGCCCACCTTGCTACGACAGGGGCACGAAGCCCAACCATCATCCACAACATTCTGGCAGCTCACCCCAACAGGGGAGGAATGCGATCCGGATACGTTAAAACGCGCCCCAAAACAGGTGGTACTACTACAGATCTTGAAACATCAGCCTAGCGGACTCGATGCAGCGGCGCTAAATCTGCAACAGACAAACTGGCGGGCAAGCATGAAGCGTCTGCTGGAAAAAGGCTGGGTCACACAGGAAGAGCGCGCTTTTAGCCCAAATGCACCATCAGCCAATGCCGCCAGTAAAAAAGATAAACGGATACTCAATCCCGCGCAGCAGCTCGCGGTCGATGCCATCACTGCCACGCTCACTCGCTACCAGTGTCACCTGCTCAATGGCATCACTGGCAGTGGTAAAACCGAGGTTTATTTACAGGTGATCCAAAAAGTTCTGGATGCCGGTCAACAGGTGCTGGTACTGGTGCCAGAGATCGGCCTCACCCCACAATTGATCCAACGCTTTCGTAAACGTCTGAATAGCCATATTGCCCTGCTACATTCCGCTCTCAACGATCGGCAACGCCTGAATAACTGGCTGGCCTGCAGTAAAAATGAGGCGAAGGTGCTGATTGGCACGCGCTCGGCACTGTTTACGCCCCTGCCCTCACTCGGCCTGATCATTCTCGATGAGGAACATGATCTATCCTTCAAGCAACAGGACAGTTTTCGCTATAACGCCCGCGATCTGGCCATTGTGCGTGCGCAAAAAGCCGGCATTCCCATCGTTCTCGGCTCAGCCACTCCGTCACTGGAAAGCCTGCACAATGTAGCCCAACAACGTTCGCAAATGCTGTCCCTGCCCGAGCGTGCCGGTGAAGCCCAACTGCCCGATCTACGCCTGCTCGATGTTCGCCACCAGAAACTCGATCAGGGTCTCAGCGCCCAGCTATTAAACAGCGTGCAGCAACATCTTGAAGCCAGGGGTCAGGTACTGCTATTTCTTAACCGGCGCGGCTTCGCCCCGGTATTGATGTGTCATGACTGCGGCTGGCACGCACGCTGTCTACGTTGTGATGCCCACCTCACCGTGCATCACGGGCAACAGCAATTACGCTGTCATCACTGTGGCTCGCAACGGCGGATTAATCCACGCTGTCCTGACTGTAATAGTGAGAGCCTGCATTATATGGGTGCCGGTACCGAGCGGGTGGAGGAAGTACTAACCACTCGCTTCCCCAGCGTACGGGTACTGCGCATCGACCGTGACAGCACCCGACGCAAGGGCAGCCTCGATGCCATGCTGGAAGAAATTCAGCGCGGTGAGCCGGTAATTTTAGTCGGCACCCAGATGCTGGCCAAGGGCCATCACTTTCCCAACGTCACCCTGGTAGGGATGCTCGATGCAGATTATGGTTTGTTCAGCTCAGACTTTCGCGCCAGCGAACGCATGGGGCAACTTTTATTACAGGTCGCCGGACGTGCCGGGCGCGCCGAGCGTGCCGGTGAAGTGCTGATTCAAACGCATCAACCCGATAATCCCTTGCTGTATTTTCTACTCCAGCATGATTATTCCCGTTTCTCGCAGGCACTCTTAAAAGAACGCGCCGAAACTGAATTACCGCCCTACAGCCACCTTGCACTGCTGCGCGCAGAAAGTCCTGACACTACCGCCGCAATGCAGTTTTTACAGGAGGCCAAACAACAGGCAACATTAATTCAATCACAACTGCTGGCCTTCGGCCCCCTGCCCGCACCAATGGAACGCCGCGCCGGACGCTTTCGCGCCCAGTTATTATTTCAGCATCATCAACGGGGCGAATTACAACAGTGGCTGGCACAACTGATGCCGATTCTGGAAAAACTAAAAAGCGCGCGCAAGGTGCGCTGGTCAATCGATGTGGATCCGATGGAAATGTATTAATTAAAGGGACGATAATCAACTACTTCTAACCATAAATCCGTAACCCGTAGGTTGGGTTGAATGAAATGAAGCCCAACAGGAAACCCGGAATAGCTAATATTTGTGCACCCTGTTGGGCTTCATTTCATTCAGCACCAACCTACACATTTGTGCGGTATTTTATTTATACTGGTAAACACCACTGCCCCTCCCCAACCCTCTCCCAGAGGGGAATGGGAGTTAACGGAACAATAATGGCTGGCAAGCACAAAATTAACCCCTGGAGAATCAATATGAAAGTTGTTCAAACATTTAGTCTTATCACTCTACTCGCTCTCAGCAGCATCAGTTATGCCGAGATGGATTCACACTCACATGAAACGATGCCCATGGAGTGCAAGCAGAAGCACAGCGGCATGATGAACCCCGAAAAAATGGCCAAAATGAAAGAAATGCAGCAGTTGCGACAACAGCATATGCAAAAAATGGAACAACGACTGGCTAATATCGAAGCCCTGTTAAAAGAACTGGTGGAATTACAAAAGAAAAAATAAATTCTAATTAAGAACTCCCGCATCACCCGATTCCCACATAAGTGTAGGAACCGGGAATCTAAGCCGAACCAACAACGCTTAAAAAACAATAAATAACCTGGCACTGGAGACAACGATGTCCGAAGCCATCACACAAAAACAATCCTTGCTCACCTTGCTAATTGCACTGGCCGCACTGGTGGTTATCATTGCTGGGATGCGTGCGATTGTGCCGATTCTAGTGCCTTTTCTATTGTCCGTTTTCATTGCCGTGGCCTGTCGCTCGCCAATGGCCTGGTTGACCCGGCACAAAGTGCCTGCCTCGCTCGCGGTGCTTATTGTCATCACCGGACTGATGATTGCCTTTTTCCTTACCGCCCTGTTCGTGGGCAGCTCACTCAGTGATTTCACTCGCACCCTGCCGCAATATCAGGACAAGCTACATGGACTCACGGCAAGTCTGCTGAATACCATGCAACAACTGGGCATGGACGCCTCCGGGCTCGATCTCGAAAGCATTATCGATCCCAGCGCCGTGATGCGACTGGTGCAGTCACTGCTGGGCAGTTTGGGTAAGGTACTGAGCAATACTTTTTTAATTCTCCTGACCATTGTTTTTATTCTGCTGGAAGCCTCCAGTTTTCCAGCCAAGCTTCAAGCTATGCCCGGCCATACTGAGGCTTCAATGGCACGCTTCCAGCGTATTCTCAGTGGTGTTAATGATTACATCGCAATCAAATCCGTGATTAGTCTAGGCACGGCGGTACTGGTCACCCTGGCACTATATATTATTGGCGTGGACTACCCCGTGCTCTGGGGCTTCCTCGCCTTTTTGCTTAACTTTATTCCTAATATCGGCTCTATTATCGCCGCCGTACCTGCGGTGCTACTGGCACTGATTCAGCTGGGCGCAGGAGCAGCTGGAGCGACCGCGCTGGTATACCTGCTGGTTAATTTCATCATAGGCAACTTCGTCGAGCCACGCCTGCTCGGACGTGGAGTCGGCCTCTCCACCTTGATTGTATTCCTGTCATTGATTTTCTGGGGCTGGTTACTGGGGCCGGTGGGCATGCTGTTATCGGTGCCCCTGACCATGACCCTGAAAATTGCACTGGAAGCCAATACCCAAAGTCGTTGGCTGGCGATCTGGCTGGGCGAGCAGCCTCGGCTGTAAGTTCGACTTCAGTCGAACCAGTACGGCGAAAGCCGTACCCACATAACCGATACCCGCCAGCCCTCTTAACTCTGTGACCTCCGTGTCCTCTATGATGAATGCTCTTTTTTATAAATCCCAGGCTTCCTTCGACAGGGCTCTCCTGAGCAACGCCGAAGGGCTTCCTTCGACAAGCT
>CAZNRP010000103.1:0-6113 GCA_964575555.1 uncultured Thiohalophilus sp.
ATTGATTCTACTCCGTTCGTCCTGAGCTTGTCGAAGGAAGCTTGTCGAAGGAAGCCCTTCGGTTTCACTCAGGAGAGCCTTGTCGAAGGATGCGCATGAACAGAGGGATTTATTCGGAATTCTTCAGTTGTCACCGAAGAAGAATTTTTCCATTTCAGCTTCGATGATGGCGCGGTGTTCCGGGTTAATTGGGCTGAGGCGGTTTTCGTTAATAATAATGGTTTGCTGCTTTACCCATAGTTGCCAGGCTTCTTTGCTGACCTGGTCAAAAATTTTCTGACCCAGTTCACCGGGATAGGTGGGTTTGTTCAGCCCTTCGGCTTCTTTACCCAGCTTTACGCACTGTACGTTACGGCTCATATTTTTGGCTCCTGTTCTGGACATCTTTCTATTTGGTGGTTGCAGAGGCCTGTTCCAGTAAACGCTTTACCGGGGCGGGAAGGCCAAGCTTGTCAGTTTGGCGGCTTTTATACCAGACTCTCTGGTCGGATGCCATCACCGCTTGTTCGATGGTTCGGGCCTCGGCACTAATGGGGCTAATGTCGAGATGATAGTGGCTGAAGCTGTGACGCAGAGGAGTGCCAGTTTTTAGATTTTCAATTGTTATTCCCAGTTGTTCACGACAAAAGGCGACAATATCTGTGTCATGAGAGCATTCAGGCAAACTCCAGAGGCTACCCCAGATACCAGTGGGAGGGCGCTTTAACAGCAGTGTTTCCGCCTGTTGGTTTTGCAGCAAAAGCATCTGAATGGCTTTCACGGGCAGGGTTTTATGGGGCTTTGGAGTGGGATATTGCCGGGGTTGCCCTTGTTGGTGAGCCACACAATTAACTGAAATGGGGCAATCTTCACAGCGAGGCTGGCTGCGTCGACAGAGCGTTGCCCCAAAGTCCATGATGGCCTGGGTGTAATCGGCGGATCGGGTCGATGGTGTGAGGGTTTCACTTAGGGCCCAGAGTTGATTTTCGATTGCTTTTTGTCCCGGCCAGCCTTCAATAGCGTAAAAGCGGGTAAGTACTCGCTTCACGTTGCCGTCAAGTATAGTATGACGCTGCCCGCAGGCCTGTGCCAGAATCGCGGCAGCGGTGGAGCGGCCGATACCGGGCAGGGCCAGTACCTGCTCAAATACTTCGGGGAAGTTGCCGGCATGATTTTCCTTTATTTGATGGGCGGCTTTGTGTAAATTACGGGCGCGGGCATAGTAGCCGAGTCCGCTCCAATGGTGCATCACTTCATCTTCACTGGCCTGCGCCAGGGCGGGGATGTCCGGAAAGTGATGCATAAATTCGATGAAATACGGAATAACCGTTGCCACCTGAGTTTGCTGCAGCATGATCTCGGAGATCCAGACGCGGTACGGGCTGCGGGGATGTTGCCAGGGGAGATCATGGCGACCATGTTGAGCGAACCAGTCGAGCAGGGTTTGGGCGATGGGGGTATCGGGCATAACTGAGATTATGATTCTTTCATCCTGAAATTTGAACAGCCCTTTCTGTGTTTTTTTTAATCAGTGGCGGGCTTCTAAACAATGTTGGGCTTCATTTCATTCAACCCAACCTACGGTAAATATTATGAATAAGCCCTTGATTTTAAATGTAGGTTGGGCTGAATGGTTTTTATGAAGCCCAACAGGCTTTGTGTCCTCGCAGCAGATTAAAAGTTAAACAATTTTTTCAGCGCATCCTTTGCCTTTTTCTTTATTTTTTCCTCTTCCTGTTTCAGTTCGTCATTGGCTTTTTGTTTCAGTTTCTTCTCTTCCTTGCGCAGCCGGGCTTTGATTTTTTGTTCCTGTTTTTTTAGCTCCTGTTTGGCCAGTCCTTTGATCACACTCTGGTAGTCCACACTAATATCGGGTTGGGCAAAGGCACCTTTGATGTAAACCGGCAGGATGAAGGTGTTCATTTGATCCCAGCGTTTGCCGCTTTGACCTTCGGCGCGGGAGGTGAATTTGATATCTAGCCGGTAGTCGAGCTGTTCTTTGACCAGATCGGCTTTGCCCTGACCACGCACCCGCGCATGAGGCAGCGCGGCGCGGAGGTCACGGTTATCGAGAAGTCCTCGGGTAATTTTTGTGCTGCCGCTGAGGTGGGCAAAGTCGGTTTCTAGTGGGGCTTTATTCTCGGGTGGAGCCTGTTTTTTCAGCCTGGCGGTTAGCTCACGTTCGTATTGCGCCAGATTGAAACCTTTGACGGCACCATTTTTAACTATGAAATTGAGTGTACCGTTGAGACTTTTTTTCGCGGCCAGAATATTCAGCCCACCCTGTCCCAGGGACGATGATAGTTTGGCCTGAATGGTGGCGGTGCCACGAATGGTGTCGTCACCCATAAGATCTTTTAGCAGTGGGCCGATGGCGATATTTTTCAGGCTCTCGTTAAGACGGACACGGGGTGTGTTGCGGCGTACATCGAGCTGAATATCACCGTTATAGCGACCTTGATAGAGTTTGGCCGAAAGAGGTTTAAGTCGGAGTTGGCCTTTTTTAGCCACTGTACCGAGGGTGATCTCATCCAGTTGCAGGTTGGCCACTTTGAGTTGGCCGATGGTCAGCTTACCGTCGATGTTGAGGTTACGCAGTAATTCCAGCGGCAGCGGGATCGTGGGTTTAGTTGAGGTTATGGTGGAGACCGGGGTCTGGCTTGATGCTGTATTTTGGGTGTCAGCGATGTGTTGACCGGGTAGGTTAATGGGAGCCGGTTTACCTGGTGATACCACCTTTGTATTTTCAAGTGCTGGTGGCAGATACCGATCAAAGTCCATTTTATCGAGCACCAGCTTATAGCGAATAACCGGCTGTTTGAAATGCTTGATACTGATATAGCCCTGCAGATTGCTGTCATCAACCTGCAAAATCATGGGCTTGAGCAACAGATCATCGATCGAGCCGATGATACGCAACCCAAGCCGGGTACGGATGAGCACGTCTTTATCGCGGGTCACCGGCAGTAGTGATTCCATCTTCAGTGTTTTCAGTAGCTGGCGTGGACTGAATTCCTGTAAGTCCACACTGGCAAGGTAACGGGGTTTGCCCAGTAACTGTTGGACATTGAGACGGGACTGTATTTCCAGCCCGTAAGCCTTAATCAGCAGATATTCGGTTTTAAGGGATTGTTTATTCAGATCCAGCCGTATTTTTTTACTCTCAATTTGCGCATCGAGCTGGCCGGTGGGCAGAAGTGAGGAGTGAATAGTATTATTTAGGCGAAGTTGTTTGAGGGTGTATTTTTGTTTTTTTAAATCCAGATGCAGCTCGCTGGTAAATTCACTGGTACCGCTGAGTGCCGCCATTTCAGCTGATTTATCCAGGCTGTAATCTATTTTGCTGGTAAAGGGGATGAGTTTGAGTTGCTGTTTTTCAATATTCAGTTGTAGCTGCGTTGTTAATTCGACGCGTGCCGAGGCTGCGGGTTTTTGACTGTTCACACGGAAGCTCAGCTCAAGCGAAATTGCTTCATCTAAGGAAATATGGCCAATTTCCACGGAGAGTTTTTCGATCTGGTAGTTTTGCTGGGTTTGCTGATCATCCCAGTGCAGGCTGGCATCTTCGATGCTGATGCCTTCGATGGATAGTGCTGCAAGTGCGGCAGCGGGTGAGATATCTGCTGCGGGTGTGCTGGCTGGATCGGCCTTTGTGCTGGGCACGGGGGCGGGTTTGATCGGCGCGGCCTTATCTGGCTGGGTTGTTTCTTCTGTGGCGGCGGGCAGTAAATCATCCCAGTTATTCCGGCCCTGTTTGTCACGTTGCAGATTGACCCGCAGACCCCGAAGGGTCAGATGGCCGATTTTGATGTCGCCTTTTAATAAGGGCAATAGCTGGATACGCACGTCGATTTCATCCATGCGTAGAAAGCCTTTTTCTGCAAAACCTTCGGCATTTTCCAGCGAGACTTCACCCAGCTTTGCTCCTAGCCAGGGGAAGACCGATAATTTTATTTCACCGGGGATATGCAGCGTGCGTCCGGTCTGGATTTTGACCTGTTCACTGATGGTGTCTTTGTAATCGTTGGGATCAATCAGGAAGGGTAGGCTGACGAGGATGGCGGCGATGAGCAGGGTTAGCGTTAGAACTATTTTTAGAGTTAGCGAGAAAAATTGTTTCATTATGTTCTGAAGTATAGGCGGCCTCTGGTTCAGGTGTACATGGTTTCTATTTCTTTTTCATATTTTGCCAGCACACGGGCACGTTTGATTTTCAGGGTCGGTGTCATCAGATCGTTTTCAATGTTCCATTCATCGAGCAGAGGATGAACCCGACGGATTTTGGCGTAGCCGGGGAAGTCATGTAGGGCGGCACTGATGCGGCGTTGCATTTTTGCGAGAATTTTTTTATTGCACAGACTATCGGCGGCAAAGGGATCGAGCTGCTGTGATTTGGCAAAGCTAACCCAGTTTTCGGCATTCAGTACCACCAGTGCTCCCAGATAGGAACGACCTTCACCCACGACCAGTGCTTGTTCGAACAGGGGATCGGTGCTGATCGCGCATTCCATATCCATGGGTGGAATTTTTTCGCCATTGGATAGAATCAGGATATCTTTAATCCGTCCGGTGATATAGATGTAGCCATCGCGGATGTCGGCTTTGTCACCACTGTGCAGCCAGCCATCGGGATCGATCAATTCACTGGTTGCCTGATGGTTGTTCCAGTAGCCCAGCATATTGCCTGGACCTTTGATCAACAGCTCATCGTTGTTGCCGATGCTCAATTTCAGGCCGGGAATGGCGTGACCAACACTGGCAGGATCATTGCCGCTGAGAGTGTTAGCACTGATAATCGGGCTGGTCTCGGTGAGCCCGTAGCCTTGCAGAATATTGATGCCAAGACCAATAAAGACGCGGGCGACAGCCGGGGGGAGGGCCGCGCCGCCACTGGCGGCCATGTGCAGGCGACCGCCAAAACGTTCGCGAATTTTTTTAGCAACCAGTTTATTGAGTAGCGGCCAGAGTAAGAGGCTGGGTCGCCAGCTAGCACGTCCCTGCTGGCGCTGGAAACGCCGCCAGCCGATGGCAACAGTAAGGTGAAACAGGCTGCGGGCAAGTGGTGATTTTTTCTCTAATTGACTGCTGATGCGTTCATAGATGCGCTCAAAGATACGGGGAACCGCAATTAAAATGGTGGGCTGGATGGTGAGCATGTCATCGCCTAGTTGTTGAATGGAGCGATTGAAGGCAATTTTAATTCCGTACATCATACCGGCGTAGTAACCGGTGGTGCGCTCGAACATATGCGACAGGGGCAGGAAGGAAAGCATACCGTGCTTGCCATCCACATTTAAATGGGTAATGACGTTTTCGGCGGTAACAAGAATATTGCGGTGACTGAGCATCACGCCTTTGGGACGACCGGTGGTTCCTGATGTGTACACAATGGTTGCGAGATCATCGCTACTGCCACCGCGTTCAGGTAATGACGTGGTGGCAATTTGAGGTAGCCAGTTCTGCGCGAGCCGGGTACGTTCATGGTTTGCTTCCGATAAAGACTCGGCTTCACCATTGAGCATAATAATACGTTGCAGGCTGTGATTTTCTAAAATGTGAGGAGTGAGCCGCTGCCACTGGCGTAGATCGTTAAGCAGCAGCAGTTTGACCCCGGCATCACCGAGTATGTAGGCAATATTGTCGGGCCGATCATCAGGATACAGGGGGACGACAACCAGCCCCAGTCCCAGCGCAGCTTGTTCAAAGGCAACCCAGTCCACGCCGTTGGGGAGTAACAGGGCGACACGGTCGGTGGGCTTAAGATCTTCCCGTTGCATCGCCATCTGCCAACGTCGGACGCGATTGGCCATGTCGCCCCAGCTAAAGTCTACCCAGCACTCTTCTGTGCGATCATATTGCTGATAGGCGGTTTGCGTGGCCGTGAGCCGAACCCGTTCCCGGAACAGGCCATCGAGAGTGCCGGCAAGGTGAGCCGGAATGGGCATTGAATCCTGCAATGTATGTTGTTCCCCTTAAACAGTCCATGTTAGCGGATAGTGATATATTTTAAAGCAACTAAGACCTTAAAAAAGAAAAGCATAACGACCTTAGCGCGTAAGGTGGTTTAAGTAAACTATGTCAAAGGTCAGATGGAGCGGGTGAAGGGAATCGAACCCTCGTAGTCAGCTTGGGAA
>CAZNRP010000104.1:0-2510 GCA_964575555.1 uncultured Thiohalophilus sp.
TGCTCATGCCTGCACGGGTTGATATTAAACCTGAGCGTAAAGATTTTTATGCTTTCCCAAAAACGATGGAAAACTGGACAGGCTCAACAGAAAGTCTGACCGGCAATATTCTGGATGCGCTCAAGGTTGACGATTATTTATTGGTAAATTATAAAAATGCAGATCAGGCGGTGGTTAATCTTTATGTGGCTTATTATGCTTCGCAGAAAAAGGGCCAGTCGGCTCATTCACCTCGTACCTGTATGCCCGGTGGTGGCTGGAAAATGCAGGGGATCAGCCAGAAAACCATTGACGGGGTATATGTGGGCAGCCAGCCTTTGAGCGTTAATCGCACCATCATCCAGAAGGGTGAACACCGTCAGCTGGTGTACTACTGGTTCCAGGAGCGGGGTCGGGTGATTACCAATGAGTATTTGGTGAAGTGGTTTATTTTGTGGGATGCTCTGGAAATGAATCGTACTGATGGTGCCTTGATTCGCTTAACGACCTATGTGCCTCCGGGTGAGGAAATCGAAGTTGCTGAGCAGCGTTTGCATGACTTTGCTAAATTGGCGGTGGAACAGTTGCATGATTATGTGCCGAATTAATTTGGAGTATTAGGGTGGGGGGTGCAAGTATCCTTCGACAGGCTCAGGACGAACGGACTTGGGGGAGGGGCAGACTTCCTTCGAAACAGGCTTGTGGGAGGGGGGTAATCTTTTCGTTTATTTAAAGATATTCCGACCAGAGGCGGGTTTTGTCTCCGTAGACGAAAAAGTGGGGGTTGAGCAGTTCATCGCGGGTGTTGTAGCGTAGGGCTTGCATGCGGATGTCAGTTATCAGCCCCCCGGCTTCTTCGACGATGATTTGTGCGGCGGCGGTGTCCCACTCAGAAGTCGGGCCGAGACGGGCATAGATGTCGGCTTTGCCTTCGGCTACCAGGCAGGATTTCAGGGCGCTGCCCATGGGGATGATCTCGTAATCAGGCAGGTGTGAGATGAACTGTTTGAATTCTTCACCGTGGTGGGAGCGGCTGCCGGCTATCACTATTTTTTCGGGACAGGCTGTTCGCGCCTGAATTGCTCTCACTTCGTCAATTCCTGATTTCTTAAACGCTCCCATGCCTTTGGCAGCATAGTATAGACACCCTACCACGGGGCCATAAATTGTGCCGATTACCGGCTGCTGCCCTTCAATCAGGGCGATGCTCACTGAAAATTCACCATTGCGGCGGATGAATTCTCGCGTCCCGTCCAGTGGATCTACTAGCCAGTAGCAGGGCCAACCGGCACGCTCGGCATAGGACGGGGGCGGGCATTCTTCGGAGAGAATGGGAATATCCGGGGTCAGCGCATTGAGGCCTTTCAAAATTACGTGGTGGGCGGCAAGATCTGCTTCGGTGACAGGCGTATGGTCGGACTTTTCTTCTACTGAAAACCCCCGATCATAGACTTCCATGATCACCCGGCCAGCCTCGTAGGCGATTTGCTTCACCCCGGCTAGCAGGGCTTCGGTTTCCTGTTGGTTGCTAAAGCGAGAAATCATTGCTGCATTTTGCCAGTAATGCTGCTGTGAAGCACGTTGTATCTTTCTATCTTTGCGGGAAAATTTGGCGACATGAACACCTGCACTCTGTATTAAATGGGCACCACTAAAGCCGAACTTGCAGCCGTACCTGTAGTGACACATTCGGTTATAATTCCCCGAATTCAACTGGAACTACCCTGAATCACGATGCCTGACTGGAACACTATCGACACGGTTTTGCTGGATATGGACGGCACTCTTCTAGATCTTAATTTTGATAATTATTTCTGGCAGGAGCATGTTCCCATCCGTTATGCCGAGAAACATTCGCTTGAGGTGCATGAGGCCAAGGCCACCCTGAGACCGCGTTTTCGTGAAGCAGAAGGTACGATAGAATGGTATTGCGTGGACTACTGGTCACGTATTTTGGGGCTGGATATCGCAAGGCTTAAGGCCGAGGTGGAACATCTGATTGCCGTGCATCCCCATGTTGTTGATTTTCTCGGCATGCTGGAGCAGAAAAATATCCGCCGGGTTCTGGTCACTAATGCCCACCAGAAAAGTTTGATGCTGAAGCTGGATCACACCGGGATTCAGCAGCATCTGGATCAGATCATCTGCGCCCACGAGTATGGTGTGCCCAAGGAAGACATCCGCTTTTGGGATAAACTTAAAGCGGATGTGACTTTTGACAAGACCCGTAGCCTGCTAGTGGATGACAGCCTGCCGGTGCTGCGCTCGGCGCAAGCCTATGGCATTGCATATTTACTGGCCGTGCGTAAGCCGGATAGCCAAAACCCTGAAAAAGATGTAGAAGAATTTCAGGCGATTTATGATTTCAGCGATATTATTGCCTGATATGGTAAGGCACACCTGTAGGTTCGATTTTAATCGAACGGAGGCGAGTGATGTAGCTGGGTGGCTTCGGGCCTGTTCGACTGAAGTCGAACCTACGGGGTGCGCGGCATCAATTTATAACTGAAACCGCTGCTACGACGATTTGC
>CAZNRP010000104.1:2610-5735 GCA_964575555.1 uncultured Thiohalophilus sp.
TTTTTCTATCTTGATTGATTTTGCAGGTGACATTTGTGACGCTCGGTATGATAATCAGGATTCACTAAAAAACAGATCTAAACAAAAATTTAAGACTCAAGTTAACAGTATATCAGCCCTTCTGACCCAGGACATTTTAATATGCCTAATAGCCAACCCAGCCTCTATGCAAAATCAAAACTAAAAGGCAATCCTGAATTCGGCCAGGCTATCGTTCGCATGTTGATCTGGATCACCGTCACCATCCTGGTTTTCATCGGTGCCTATAGCAATTATTATCCTAAAAATTACCTGGGCTATACCCTGTTTACCGGAGCTTTTCTCGCCGTTAGCCTACTTATCATTTATTCGATTATAAAAACCCCCCGTTCCCGCTGGCGGGTCTATGCCACCATCCCCTTTGATGTAGCATCCATCAGTGCGGTGATGCTACTCACCGAAGGCGGGCCATTCAGCCCCTGGTTCCTGTTTTACCCCTGGCTCTATATCGGCTATGGGGTTCGTTACGGTAGGCTCGAGCTTTTTTCTACTGCGATTCTTAGTTTTTTTGCCTTTATCGGCATCGTCTTTTATGGCGGCCACTGGCAGGGTCATACGATTGATACCATTGCCTACTCTATCTTTATGCTAGCCCTGCCTTTTTATCTTAATACGATGATTGTCCGAATTAAAAAAGCACGTAAGGAAGCGGATTTTGCCAATCAGGCCAAGAGTGAATTTCTTGCCACCATGAGCCATGAAATTCGCACGCCGATGACCGGCATCCTCGGCATGACGGAATTACTCGAAGGTACCAAACTCGATGAAACCCAGGCCGACTATGTGGAAGGCCTAAAAGAGTCATCCATCACCCTGCATTCATTAATCAACGATATACTGGATCTCTCTAAAATCGAAGCCGGCAAATATCAGCTGGATCACTCTGCCTTCAATCTTGACCGTGTAGTTAAAGGTGTGGTCAACATTCTGCTACCACAAGCCAATAAAAAAGGAATTCGCCTTGATTATCAACTACAGGTGGGACTCCCCGAGATGGTGGTAGGCGATCATAACCGCCTGCGCCAAATTTTATTAAATCTTATCAGCAATGCGGTTAAATATACCGATGAAGGTCATGTCAAACTCATGATTCACAAAGTTGATAATGATGAGCACATCGGCCTGTTACACTTTGAAGTCGAGGACACCGGCATCGGCATCGAGGAGAAACAGCTTAAGCATATTTTCGAACCCTTTTATCAGTGTGAAACCGATCCTACAAAACAACGCCACGGCACCGGTCTGGGCACCACCATTTCCTCTAAACTGGTCAATGCCATGTACGGCACCATTGGGGCCAGCAGTGAGCGCGGCAAAGGCAGTAACTTCTGGTTTGAATTACCCCTGCCTGCTGCTGACAATCCGACCCATTCACAAATCTCATCCAGCCATGCCGAGCGAGTGCGAAATGGATTAAAGCTCCACGTCCTTCTTGCCGAAGATACTCCTATCGTTGCCAAGGTAATCAGCACCTTTCTAAAGCAGGAAGGCTTTCGCGTCACCCATGCTGAGGATGGATTCAAAGCACTGCAAGCATTGAAAGAACATAGCGATATAGATTTAGTGCTGATGGATATGCGTATGCCGGAAATGACTGGGCTGGAAGTCACCCAGCACTGGCGCAAGGTTGAGGAGGATGGCAAGCATATTCCGATCATTGCCCTGACAGCGAATTCGACCACGATTGAACGTGAACAGTGTTTTGCTGCTGGTATGGATCACTTTGTTACCAAGCCGGTGAGCCAGGCACGTTTACTCGAAGTTATTCACGAATTTTACTAAGCCGGTAATACAGCCGGCCAGAGGCCGGAACATGCACTGCGTAACGGATACTGATACCGATAAACTTAAACGGCAACTCAACTACTTTGTTGATAATGCTCGTGACAATGAACTCAAGCTACGTCGTTTCCAGGATCAGGAATTACAGTTCATCAAAACGGCTGGCCTTGAAGAACTGTTAGAAACTTTTTTTGTTGATTTCCGTCTTCGCTTTAATCACGATGCGGTCAGTCTGTTACTGCTGGATCAGGACTATGAAGTGCGTCGAATACTTGAAAACCTGGGTATCGATCACCAACGTTACCCTGAACTACATTTTTCCGACAACACCGACACGCTGCAATCCATCTTTGGACGCCGCTTTCGTCCCATACTCGGGGGCAATCAGGCTCACACCTATCAACAACTTTTTACCACGCAGGCCCGCCCCCCGCTTAGTATTGCCGCCTTTCCTTTGATTCGCACGACTCGCTTAATTGGCTGCTTTAATATTGGCAGCCTCAAAGCACGACGCTATACCAAAGACAGTGCGACTGATTTTCTACAACGCATGGTTGAAATCTTTGCGGTCTGTTTTGAAAATGCCATCAATAATGAAAAAGTTAAATTACTGGGATTACTGGATCCACTTACCGGGGTACATAATCGTCGCTACTTTGATCAACGCCTGGCGGAAGAAGTCAGCCAAAGTCAACGTCAGCAAAAACCGTTGAGCTGTCTGTTTCTGGACATTGATCACTTCAAGGCCTTCAATGATAACTACGGTCATCAAATCGGCGACCGGGTGCTACAGGATGTGGCCAACGTGATTAAATCACAAATGCGGCTAAGTGATGTGCTCGGACGGTTTGGCGGCGAAGAATTTTCTATCCTGCTCATCAATACCGCCGAGAAAGAAGCCCTGGAAATTGCAGAGCGAATTCGTCAAAGTATTGAAGCACACAAGATTGAACTTGATACGGATACACATCTCGGTATTACCCTGTCGGCGGGCTGCTCAACGCTGAACGCACCCCTCAGTCAGGATAGTCAAAGTGATGGTTCGGGTACACAGCTTATTGCGGCTGCGGACAGTGCTCTGTATGAAGCAAAAGAAAATGGTCGCAACCGGGTAAATTTTAAAACACTGAAAGTCTGAATGTAGGGTCGGCTTCAGTCTTGTAGGGTGGGCACGTACTTTGTGCCCACGCGGTAGCTTCATGGCTTATTTAGTTATTACAGAGATGTTCAGGTTCCGAACACCGCGTGGGCATAAAAACCCATGCCCACCCTACCTTGCTTATTACCGTTCATTTCTATTGAGT
>CAZNRP010000105.1:0-4947 GCA_964575555.1 uncultured Thiohalophilus sp.
CATTTAGATTTAAAGCAGCTCACCCTGCTTATCGAGTCTCTTGATTGATACCGGTCTGGATGTCCTGAGCTCCTGCGCAAACAATGACACACGCATTTCTTCAATCATCCAGCGATAGGTCTCCCACTCTGGGCTGAGCTTTTGTTCCGGCTCATCGCTGAGCTGGTTATAAACCCTGTTCCAATGCTTCTGCACTTCTGCCTGACGTTGCCTGTCAGCAGCAAGCGAGTGTTCCATCTTATCCAGTCGCAGGTTAATGGCCTGAATATAACGTGGCAGGTGTTTCAACCATTGACGTGGTGTGGCACTAATAAACCCCTCATAGATCAAACACCCCAGTTGTTGCCTGATGTCCTTGACGGCATCAAACCAGCTCAGGGGAATGTTACCCTGTAGGCACCTGGCAAGTTTATGATATTGCGTGAGAAGCTTATAAAGCATGTCACAGGTTTCATTAGAGATTTCCACCAGCTTCTTTTTGGCCTCACCGGCAAGGGTATTAAACACCTTTTCTAAACGGATATCATCAACATCGGCAAACAATGCATCGTCAATGATGGCGTCTTCCAGATCCTGGAGCAGGCTTTGCTTGTTACCGATAGAGGTGTAATACAACTGTATTTTATCCAGGTGACGCAAGTTCTTACGTAGATACTTCATTTCCTGTTGGGCAACCAGCCTGAACAAACGTCGTAAACCCGCGTGTCTGTGCGCCCTCGCCTGCGCTTCATCATTGAACAGGCGAACAGACACACTCTCCCCGTCATCACTATCATCAACAATGGCCGGGTAGGCACGGATCGTCAAACCGTGTTGTTCCAGTTCAACAACTTCAGGCAGGTCACCAAAGTCCCATTGCTTAACATGATATTTTTCAATGTCAGAGGTGGGCAGTTCCAACAATACCTCCTCACTCAAATCTGACAGCGTCTGCTGTAAGTAAGCTAGATCCCTGCCCACACCCAACACCTTGTTATCCGGGTCAATCACGCGGAAGTTCATGCAGTAAAAAGCGGGCAGGTTATCCCGCTGCCAGGCATCCGAAGCGATAGCTGTACCACTAATCTTTTGCATATGCGCAGACAAACTTTCAATCAAAGATAAGGATCGGTCACTGCCTGCTGCAAGAAAGGCATCGGCGTAGTTCGGCACCGGCACAAACATTTTGCGTAGCGCCTTGGGCAAACACTTTATCAGGGCGATGATCTTATCACGCAATAAACCGGGAACAAGATAATCAAACGACTGTTCATGTAGCTGACCCAATATGGCCAGTGGCACGATAACCGTCACACCATCTTCGGCATGACCCGGCTCAAAGTGATAATCCAGTTTAAGGGTGACACCATTCAGCTCCATCGTGCCGGGGAACTGCCCCTCACTAATGTGTTCCGCCTCGTGGCGCATCAACTTTTCTTTCTGCAAGTGCAGAAGTTCAGGCTTGCTTTGCTGCACGGACTTGAGCCATTTTTCGAACGCCTTGCCGTTATAAATATCAGCGGGAATACGCTCATCGTAGAATTGAAACAGCGCCTGCTCATCCACCAGAATATCCCGCCGCCTACCCCTGGCCTCCAGCGCCTCAATCTCTGCGATCACCGACTGGTTATATTTAAAAAATGATGCCCGGGTATGAAAGTCACCCTGCACCAGTGCCACGCGAATAAATAACTCACGCGCCAGCACCGGGTCGATGGGGCCATAGTTGATGCGCCGTTTCGAACACAGGGTAATGCCATACAAGGTCGTGCGCTCATACGCCGCCACCTGTGCCGATCCCTTCTGCCAATGCGGCTCCGAGTAACTGCGTTTGATCAAATGCCCGGCAAGGTCTTCAATCCACTCCGGGTCAATACGCGCCACCATTCGCCCGTACAGGCGAGTGGTTTCAACCAACTCGGCGCACATCACCCACTTAGGTGGTTTCTTTGCCTGCCAGGAACCCGGGTGAATATAAAAACGAATATTGCGTGGCCCGAGAAATTCATTATTCTCTAGCGACTTGTTGCCAATGTTACCCAACAGACCAGACAACAACGCTTGATGAACCACCTCAGAGCCTGCCTCGGTGGTATTAAGCTTAACGCCCTGCTCTTTAAACAGTGTATTAATTTGCTGGTAAATATCCCGCCACTCTTGCATTCGGTTGTAGGATAAAAAATGCTCCTTACAAAACTTACGCAGTTTGTTCTGGCTTAGGTGCTTACGCTTGTGCTCATACATACGCCACAGCTTGAGGTAAAACAAAAAGTCTGACTTTATCTTTTCCTTCTTGTCTTTGTCAGTAACATCAACCTCTACACCATTCTGGTCATACACCGTTTCATTAATGAGCCGGTGTTTTTCATCGGCCTTTTGTTGCTTGTCCACCGGGCGTTCACGCGGGTCTTGCACACTCAGGGCACTGCCGATGATTAATAACTCCTGCAGGCAATTAAACTGCCTCGCTGCGATCAACATGCGACCAATTTTCGGATCAACCGGCAAACGTGAAAGTTCTTTACCCAGCGCCGTGACCGTATCGTGTTCATCTACCGCACACAACTCATGCAGTAACTTATAACCATCCTTGATGTAGCGTGAGTCTGGTGGCTCAATAAAGGGGAAATCTTCAATATGTCCCAGCCGCAATGACTCCATTTGTAAAATAACAGCTGCCAGGTTGGTACGCTTGATCTCCGGCTCGGTAAACTCAGGCCGATGGTTAAAATCCTCTTCCGAATACAGACGAATACATACCCCTTCACTGATTCGGCCACAACGACCTTTACGTTGATTGGCGCTGGACTGAGAAATGGGCTCAATCGGCAGGCGTTGGATCTTGCTACGATAACTGTAACGGCTGATCCTGACCGTACCCGTATCAATTACATAATGAATGCCGGGCACGGTTAACGATGTCTCAGCGACATTCGTCGCCAGTACAATACGTCGATGTTTTGCCGAGCTAAACACCCGATTTTGTTCTTCCGCACTCAGGCGTGCATATAAAGGCAGTATCTCGGTCTGTGGCGGGTGATGTTTTCGTAGTGACTCAGCCGCTTCACGGATCTCCCGTTCGCCACTAAAAAATACCAGGATATGCCCCGGGCTTTTCCCCAGAGAGGTATCAATCGCCGCTAGCTCATCCACCGCTTCAAGCAGGGCCTGTTGTATATCCCTTTGCATATCACTGGCTGTCGAGTCTTTAACATCACCTGATTTATTGTCACTGGCTTTCTTATCTTCCATCAAGGGCCGATAACGAACCTCTACCGGATAAGTACGGCCCGATACCTCGATCACTGGTGCATTATCAAAATGACGAGAAAATCGCTCGGTATCAATCGTCGCCGAAGTAATAATCAACTTCAGGTCAGGTCGCTTCGGCAACAGGTGTTTGAAATAACCCAACAGAAAATCAATATTAAGGCTTCGTTCATGAGCCTCATCAATAATTAGAGTGTCATAATCATTGAGAAAACGATCACCCTGTATCTCTGCCAACAAAATACCGTCCGTCATCAGTTTCAGGTAAGTCTTTGCGCCAACCTTATCCTTGAAACGAACCTTGTAACCTACCGTAGCGCCTAATTCAGTCTGCAATTCTTCGGCAATCCGGTTCGCAATGCTCCGCGCTGCCAAACGTCTCGGCTGAGTGTGGCCAATCATTCCCGCCACACCACGACCCAGTTCCAGGCAAATCTTGGGTAACTGTGTCGTTTTCCCCGAACCCGTTTCACCGGCAATGATGACGACCTGGTGATTTTTAATCGCCTCGCGTATCTCATCACGGCACTCGCTGACCGGCAGGTTTTCGGGGAAGGTTGGCACAGGCAGACGGGCCAGTCGTTCACAGCGATGCAACACAGAAGCGCGGATATCCGCTTCCAGTTTCTGCAACGGCGGCTCAACGGAGTCAGTCTTGCGCTTTGACTGCCGTAATTTCTTTAAACGCCGGCGAAAGCGGAATTGATCGCGCAACATGCTATTGGCAATCAAGTCATATAAAGATTCTGTAATAGATTTTGGGGGAACGTTCATTCAAGGGTATTGGAGTTATCGGGGTATTCACTAGAAGGAGTTATTGGCAAGGGGTATATTTTACGTCAAATGATTGGGGGTTGTCTTCTATTACCAATCGAGTCTGACTCTATTGATTCAATCGCACCAACGGATCCTGACGATAATACTGCCGCAGTTGATCATAAACGGCTCCAGAGTGTTGCTGAAGAATCTCAGGCCGTTCAAAAAACACTTCACTCAACACGGCAAAATATTCTGCCGGTGAAGTCGCCGCATAGCAATCGATACCAATATCTCTTCCAAGATTACAATTGTTTTGAATATCCTCAAATCCAGCGCTGAAAGCCTCAGCCCATGCGACTGAATCCATCTGTGCATGCAATGGTGGAAAACCATTAGCGTCTCCATTGAGCATATCAAGTTTGTGCGCAAACTCATGGATCACCAAATTATGACCATCAATGATGCCAGCATCCTCCGTATCATCCCAGGCTAACACCACAGGGCCACGTAACCAGGCTTCACCGGCTAAACTGGATTGCACGTGATGCTCCACACCATATTCATCTCTGATGACACGCTTGGGTGCAAACCCGGCTGAATAAACAATCACCGTAACCCAACCTTTATATCTCCTAAGCCCTGTCTTTAATAATGGAAGGCAAGCCTGTAGAGCGATAGTCATTGTCATCGCTTGAGTGATATTAAAACCATGGGCGCCTTCGAATACCTTGTGATGCAAAAATAAAATGGCCAATTCCTGCAGCGTATTTTTTTCATCCGCCGTTAATCCATGCAACAACGGCAGTGCAGCAAAGGCTTCAAGCCACTGTGCCGATGTGATGGTTGAATGTTGGATTATACGACGATCTAACCAGTCGCGGACAAATTGAAACATTACCCCATTTACTCCGTTCGTCATTCCAGCATGATTATAATTTA
>CAZNRP010000106.1:0-4843 GCA_964575555.1 uncultured Thiohalophilus sp.
ACACTATTGCCCTGGGCCACCTGCCAGGCCATGCCACTGAGGCTGCGGATCTCCCGAGTGAGTGCCCATAGCACCAGTATGGGTTCCAGCCCTTCTCCACGCAGGCCATTAAAAATACGTAACATCCTCGCGGTCTCGCCGAGTAGTGCCGCATCCACCAGGGCAAACACATCAAAGCGTGCGCTGTCCGATACTGCCACTTCCACCTGCTCGGCATTTACCCGGCCTTCACCACAGAGCAGGCGTAATTTTTCCAGCTCCTGATCGGCGGCCAACAAATTACCTTCCAGTCGCTCGGCTAATAGCTGCACAGCTTCCTGATCCGGCTGCATGCCGCGAAACTGCATCCGTGCCTGAATCCAGCCTGGCATTTTTGCCGCATCCACCGGCCAGATCTGTAATACAGCCCCAGCCTTGTCCAGGGCTTTAAACCATTTGGCCAACTGCTGTTTTTTATCCAGCTTGCCCATGCTGATTAATAACAAGGTTTCGGTATTATCCGCTTCGACCCAGGCCGTCAGCGCCTTACCGCCCGGCGCACCGGGTGACTTGCCCGCAGGCAGGCGTAATTCCATCAGTTTCTTTTCAGCAAACAGAGATAGGTTGCTGGCTGAAGCCTGCAACTGATCCCAGTCGAAATTTGCATCCACATGAAACTGTTCACGCTCACTATAGCCCTGAGCCTGTGCGGCCTCACGAATCTGGCGAGCGGCCATATCACTCTGAAAAGGCTCATCCCCGCTGATCAGATAAACCGACTTTAATCCCTGTTGCAGCTGTTGTTCCAGTTGTTCGGGTCTTAACCTCATGGTGTGGGATTCACTGGGGCAGGCTCGTGTTGATGAGTTGTCGGCTGGGTGGGATCTTCGCCATTAGCCAGGCGATCACGATGACGCATGCCCGCACTGATCTGTCGCAACATCTGATTCACTGCCGCGCGCGCCATTTCTTTTTTAATCCGGTACTCTTCTTCCTCCACCGATAGTATATTATTGGGATCATAACGGTAGGTACGCAACTGGCTGAGACTTTTAGCCAGCAGCAGGGGCTGCCCTTTGCCATCGTCCAGTTGATAAGAAAGCATGTACTTCAATTCATATTCATTTGGCTGACCGGCCGCATTTATCGACGCGATGCGGCGAGTGGTTTCATCTTTGAGAATACGCAGCACGGCACCTTTATCCTGCCGTTGCTCCAGTACCTCCACGTTTGAGGCAATCAATTTCTGCCGTAGAATTTCACGCATCTGACTATTTGGCAGCCCGCCGTCGATATAAATACTCTTCAGCTCCGGCGGCAATTCCACCAGCCCGCGCAGATGAAAACCGCAGGATGACAAAAAAATGCTTGCACAAATACCCAATGCTAATACCTGTAACACTGAAGCTGATAATTTTTTAAACATATATTTTTTAAACACTTTAATTTATACCCCTCCCCCCGCAGGGGATAAGAGGTGTCCTAGCAACTAGCGACTCACCGCACAACCACATTCACTAATTTACCCGGCACCACGATAACTTTTACCACGGTTTTGTCTTCGGTAAAACGCAAGACATTAGCATCGTTAATCGCAAGCTGTTCCATCTCGCCCCGTGAAGCATCGGCAGGCACATCGAGACGGGCACGCAACTTGCCATTCACCTGAACAATGATCTGAACTTCATCTTTGACCATGGCGGCTTCATCAACCTGCGGCCAGGCTTGATCGATCACAGCATTTTCATGTCCGAGACTGTTCCAGAGATGATGGGTAATATGCGGCGCAATCGGTGAGAGCAGCAAGACACTAGCTTCCAGTGCTTCCTGTGTCACCGCCCGTCCCTGCTCACTGTCATCATCAAACTTGTAGAGCGCATTGACTAGCTCCATCACTGCGGCAATCGCGGTATTAAAAGTATGTCGGCGAGCCATATCATCGGTGATTTTAGCAATCGTACTGTGCACCTGATGGCGTAAGACTTTTTGTTCTTTGTTCAGCCTGATGCTATCCAGCGCGACCACCGCACCGGCATCAATGTGCTGATAGACCCGTTGCCAGAGCCGTTTCAGAAAACGATGTGCGCCTTCCACACCAGCATCCGACCATTCCAGTGACTGGGTGGGCGGAGCCGCAAACATCATGAACAGGCGGGCGGTATCTGCACCGTACTCTTCAATCAGTGCCTGCGGATCTACCGTGTTACCCTTGGACTTGGACATCTTGCTACCGTCTTTAAGCACCATGCCCTGAGTCAGTAAATTGATAAACGGCTCATCGGTTTTGATCAGCCCCTCATCACGCAGCAGCTTATTATAAAAACGCGAATACAATAAATGTAGGATGGCATGCTCGATACCACCAACATAATGATCCACCGGCAGCCAGTAATCTGCACGCTGATCCAGCATGGCCGAATCATTATCCGGGCAGGTGTAACGGGCGTAATACCAGGAAGATTCCATGAAAGTATCAAAGGTATCGGTTTCCCGCTCCGCATCAGCCCCACATTCAGGGCAGCTAAGTTGGTAGAACTCCGGCATTTTTTTCAAGGGTGAGCCGATGCCTTCGTATTTGATCTCTTCGGGCAGTACCACGGGCAAATCCGCTTCCGGCACCGGCACTTCACCACAATCGGGACAGTGAATAATCGGGATGGGGGTACCCCAGTAACGCTGACGTGAAACACCCCAGTCGCGTAGTCGCCAGGTGATGCGTTTTTTACCTTTGCCACACTGTTCCAGATAGGCGGCAATTTCATCCACCGCCTGGGCAGAACTCAGGCCACTAAATTCGCCTGAGTTTATCAGCTGGCCTTTATCGGTAAAGGCGGCTTTTTGAATATCCACCGGGCTATCATCGGTGGCGGCAATCACCTGCAGCAGGGGCAGGCCATATTTATGTGCAAATTCCCAGTCACGCTGATCGTGCGCGGGCACCGACATCACCGCACCTTCGCCATAACCCATGAGCACAAAGTTGGCGATGAACACCGGCAACTGTTCACCTGTGATCGGATGGATGGCTTTAAAGCCGGAATCTATGCCTTTTTTCTCCATAGTTTCCAACACCGCCTCAGCCGTACCAGTGGCTGCACATTCCTTCACAAATTCTGCCACATTGGCAAAACGAGCCGCCGCATCCTGCGCCAGCGGATGTTCCGGGGCGACCGCCACATAGGTTGCGCCCATTAGCGTATCGGGGCGGGTGGTGAAAACTTTCATGTTTTCATCTCGGCCCTTGATTGCAAAAGCAATTTCCACGCCCTCTGAACGACCAATCCAGTTACGCTGCATAGTGGCCACCTGATCCGGCCAGCCTTCCAGCTGGTCCAGATCCGCCAGCAACTCCTCGGCATAGTCGGTAATTTTCATGAACCACTGGGAAAGTTCCTTGCGCTCAACCTCGGTATCGCAGCGCCAGCAGCGACCATCAATCACCTGTTCGTTGGCGAGTACCGTGACATCGTTGGGACACCAGTTCACCGGCGCGGTTTTCTTGTACACCAGCCCTTTTTTGAACAAGCGCAGGAACAGCCATTGTTCCCAGCGGTAATAATCCGGATCACAGGTGGCCAGCTCCCGATCCCAGTCGTAGGCCAGCCCCAAACGTTTGAGCTGGCCGCGCATATAGTCGATGTTGTCACGGGTCCAGGCCGCCGGAGCGACATTATTTTTCATTGCCGCATTTTCCGCCGGCAGACCAAAGGCATCCCAGCCCATAGGCTGCAGTACATTTTTGCCCAGCATGCGCTGATAGCGGCTAAGCACATCCCCGATGGTGTAGTTGCGCACATGCCCCATATGCAGACGTCCGCTAGGATAGGGGAACATGGACAGGCAATAGAATTTTTCCTTTTGCGGATCTTCCACGGCCTTGAATGACTGCTGTTTCTCCCAAAAATCCTGGGCCTGCTGTTCAATAGTATCGGACTGGTAACGGGCTTCCATCAGGTCTGTTCATCTCTCTATAATGTTGGTAATTCGACAAGGGTTATTCACACCTTTTTCAATCTGCATAAGGATAACGCAGGCGATGAACCTGTCACAACAAAGTCCGCAATAAAGCAGGCAAAATGGCTTGAATATTTTGCCATTCGGGCTGATAGTTAGGGTATGTCGCTGTTAATGAGAGGAGTTCACTATGACTGGAAATAATCAGGAAAAACTTGTGCATGCCTATAACGTCATGCTTGGCAGGGTAAAAGAGGGTCTCAAGGAGGTGGAAGAACACACCCTGCCTCCCATTAAGGACTTGCTCAACAAGGCTACCGAGACCGCATCCGAACTGGGTGAACTAAGCCGAGAAGAAGCCGAAAAAGTGGGTGATTATCTCAAACGCGACCTGCATGAAGCGGGGGAATATCTCTCCGATAATGGCCGGCAACTGAAAGAATGGCTGAAATTTGATCTGGAATTTGCCGAAGTGAAATTAGCCGAACTCTTTGCCAGCGTTGCTGATCGCACCCGGGTCGAACTTGATGCCCTCGCTGATCGGGCTCGCCGGGTTGGTATCTGGCACACAGGAGAAGTCACGGGTATCGGTATTCTCATTTGCCGCGAATGTGGTGAAAAACTGCATTTTGAGAAAACTGGCCGCATTCCCCCCTGTCCCAAATGCCATAGTACCTCGTTTAAGAAATCCTTTGGTGATGAGGAAAGAGACTCAACAACCACCAGCTAAAGCTGGTGGGTTAGTATTATGGACTGAAAGTCCGGATACGGGTCGAAAGACCCGTTTAGTCTTCTGTTCTACAATTATCATTAACCTTTGGCTCAAAATACTCACTACGCCTTTGAGAATCTCGCTCTCAAAGGCTTGACAGGTCTGACGAATCAACTCTCGAACCTTCAAACCCACATC
>CAZNRP010000107.1:0-4816 GCA_964575555.1 uncultured Thiohalophilus sp.
AAGGATGGGTGATGACAAAATCAGAGTTAATTGAAATTCTGGCAAAAAAACAGCCCCAACTGGCCTACAAGGATGTTGAGCTGGCCGTGAAAACGATGATCGAACATATGGGTACCAATCTTTCAAATGGTGAACGTATCGAGATTCGTGGTTTTGGTAGCTTCTCATTACACTATCGTCCACCGCGTACCGGTCGTAATCCCAAGACCGGTGATTCTGTCTCACTGGGTGCGAAGTATGTTCCACACTTCAAACCGGGTAAGGAAATGCGGGAAAGGGTGAACATCAGCATGACGGCGGTTGAAATCAAGGATTGAGCCATTACTCGTAATAGAACAAAATAAGCGGCATGTGGTTTCGACTTCATGCCGCTTTTTTATGCCGAAGCGGAAATTTTTATTATTTAAAAAAGTGCTTCATAAAATATTATTCACAGGCTTTCCAGGAATAAGTCTGACACTCTCTATTTGCACCTGAACGTGAGGAAGATGCAATGCTGCGAATATTCTATCTGTTATTATTTTTATTACTTATTGTGGTCGGCATTGCTTTTGCGGTTTTGAATGCCGAAGTGGTTGAGTTTAGTTATTATTTTTCCAGCAGACAAATTCCCCTGTCTTTGATACTGGTACTTGCTATGTTTGCAGGAGCTGTATTAGGTGTGCTGGCAAGTACCAGCCTTATTATTAAACTCAAACGTGAAATGGCACAGCTGAAAAAATCAGCTTCACTGGCGGAAAAAGAAATTACTAATCTGCGTGCTATTCCAATTAAGGATAAGCACTGATGTCTGTCAGTGCTAATTCAGACATAGATTAATATGGTGTTAGAAACACTTTTATTATTATTGCCGGTTGCCGCCCTGAGTGGCTGGTTACTTGGGCGGCGTGGATCATCAGTGAATGATGATCGCGCTGGCGCTGATATTCCATCTGATTATTTAAAAGGAATGAATTACCTTCTGAACGAACAGCCGGACAAAGCGATTGACACGTTCATACAGATGCTCGATGTTGATAGTAATACGGTTGAGACGCATCTGGCGTTGGGCGGCTTATTTCGGCGACGTGGTGAAGTTGATCGAGCCATTCGTATCCATCAGAATTTGATTGCCCGGCCGACTTTAAGCAAGGACGAACGTACCCAGGCATTATATGAACTGGGTCAGGATTATATGCGTGCCGGTTTGCTGGATCGTGCCGAGACCTTATTGTCTGAGTTGGCGGACAGTGAACAGCGTCATTATTCTGCACTAAAATTATTGCTGGATATTTATCAGCAGGAAAAAGAATGGCAAAAGGCGATTCAAGTTGCCAAGAAATATGAAATTCGCACGGGTGAAAGCCTTAGTGTAAATATTGCCCAGTTTTACTGTGAGTTAGCAGAGCAGATACGTGTAGCAGGTGAACCCTTGCGTGCACTTAAATTTCTGAAAAAAGCTTTGAATGAAGATCGAAATTGTGTGCGCGCCAGTTTATTAGAAGCGGATATAGAGCTTGCTGCCGGTGATGGAAAGTCGGCATTACGAGCTGCGCAGCGGGTGGAACAACAGGATCCCGCCTTTATTTCTGAAGCCCTGCCATTAATAAAACGCTGCTATCAAAATTCAGGTCGACTTGCTGATTTTAATCGTTATCTGCAAAGACTGTTAGCTGAACATAGTTGTATCGCGGTGGTACTTGAGTTAGTTGAATTGGTTCGTGATGATAAAGGTGATGAAGCCGCAGAAGAATTTGTAACGAATTTTCTTCGACATACTCCATCTGTTTTCGGCATAGAGCGTTTGATTGAATTAAACCTTGAACGGGTAAACGCAGAAGTAAAAGATAAGTTACTGGTTTTGAAGCAGGTTACCGGTGATATTTTAAAAAACAAAGCCATATATCAGTGTCATCACTGTGGTTTTAATGGTCGAACTTTACATTGGCAATGTCCTGGCTGCAAAGGCTGGAATACGGTTAAGCCTGTACAATAGACGGAAGGTAAATATTAATTGTTGCATAAACACTCGCATAATAGCCCCCTTCTCCCTTTGGGAGAGGGCATAAAATACAGGCGAGTATTTATGCAATGATTAATAGTATCTTGATTTTTTAACTTCACATCGACAATAAAGTTTAGCTGTAAATAGCAGAGAATTAAACCCAGAGAGATTAAATGACAAAATCACGAATTATCATTGCCCTTGATTATCCCGATGCAAAGACCGCAAAGGGGCTAGTTGATCAACTTGATCCCGCGCGTTGTCGGGTTAAGGTCGGCAAGGAGTTGTTTACTGCTGCCGGACCGGCATTTGTATCAAACCTGGTTGATCAGGGGTTCGATGTATTTTTAGATCTCAAATTTCACGATATTCCGAATACGGTTGCCAAAGCCTGTCAAGCAGCAGCGGGCCTGGGTGTGTGGATGTTGAACGTGCATGCGCTGGGTGGTGGGCGCATGTTGACTGCCGCGAGAGAAGCGATTGATACGGTGGAGCATAAACCCTTGTTGATAGCTGTTACGGTTCTGACCAGTATGGGGCCGGCCGATCTTGAACAGGTTGGACTAAGCGTTGATCCCAAAGAACAGGTTAAGCGACTGGCACTACTGGCACAGGAAAGCGGGATTGATGGCGTGGTATGTTCACCGCTGGAAGTCGCTATGTTGCGTGAACATATTGATCCATCATTCAAACTGGTCACCCCAGGCATTCGTCCCAAAGGCGCGGATGTGGGCGATCAAACCCGGATTATGACCCCGGCTGAAGCCGTTGCGGCGGGATCGGATTATCTGGTGATAGGCCGGCCCATTACTCAGCAGCCGGATCCTATGGCAGCGCTAGTAGCAATTGAAAAAGAAATGAGCTAGCGGGTAACGGTATCACTATTTATTGGTTGACTGCCTGCATGGACGTGGCAGAATGGCGGTGGAGTTTATGGATAATATTTACTGTTGTTCCATAAACATATTAAATAACGAGAAAGGAGTCTCGCCATGAAAAATTTATCATTTTTTTTAATTTCCCTGTTTTTTGGTCTGAGTTTAAATGTATTGGCTGAGCCGGTTAATATCAACGCGGCTGATGCACAAACGCTGGCGGCGAATATAAACGGTGTCGGGGATAAAAAAGCCGCTGAAATCATCCGTTATCGAGAAACCTACGGGCCATTTAAAACAATAGATGAACTTGAAAATATAAAAGGGATCGGTCCTAAACTGATCGAAAAGAATCGTTCCAATTTATTAATTGTCAATCGAGAGGTCATATCCCCAGATTGATACGTCACAATAAAGATAAAGTAATAGCGGGGCGCTCGGTAATTTTTGAGCGCCCTTTTCTATATAGGTGGCTTTAAACCCGAAACAGACATTGAAATTGTCATATTTATGGCAGATATATAAAGGAAAATAAACGGCCTCGCAGTAAGTTGGCGGGGCATTCGCGGTAGGGTTTGCCTTCAGCGAACAAGTACCGCTGAAGCCGTATCTACATCTTATGCGCTATTTACCGGGCTGCCGATTTTACTTATGGTACCCATATAACATTTTATATAATTAGATCAACAGGGTAGTTTCAAAATGAAAAAAATTAGAAAAGCCGTTTTTCCAGTTGCGGGCATGGGGACACGTTTCTTACCCGCAACTAAGGCCAATGCCAAGGAAATGTTGCCGGTTGTCGATAAGCCTTTGATTCAGTATGCGGTGGAAGAAGCGATTGATGCGGGTATGGATCAGCTCATTTTTATTACCGGTCGCAATAAAAATTCCATCATGGATCATTTTGACAAGGCTTATGAATTAGAAACAGAGCTGGAAGCTCGCGGCAAGGACAAGTTGCTGGAGTTGGTACGCAACATCGTGCCCAGCCATGTGTCCTGTATTTTTATTCGTCAGGCGGAAGCCCTGGGCTTGGGACATGCTGTTTTATGTGCGCAGCCTGCAGTGGATCAGGAACCCTTTGCGGTGATTCTGGCTGATGATTTAATTGATGGTGGTGGCAAGAGCTCACTGGCTCAAATGGTGGAACAATTTGAGCGGCATGGTAGTAGTATTATTGGGGTTGAAAATGTGCTCCCGGAAGAAACGGATAAATACGGCATTGTTAAGGCAACTCCCATTGGAGATGCCGTTTCCAAGGTAGAGACCATTGTTGAGAAACCCCAGCCGTCTGAAGCTCCCTCGACGCTGGCGGTTGTTGGCCGTTATATCCTGACTCCCCGGATCATGCAGTTATTGAACACCACGGGCCGGGGTGCTGGTGGTGAAATTCAACTGACCGATGCCATTGCCACCTTGTTGGAGCTGGAACGGGTATTGGCCTATGAATTCACCGGCAAGCGTTATGACTGTGGCAGCAAGTTAGGTTATCTTGAAGCAACGGTGGAATATGCGCTTAAGCACGCTGAGTTGAAAGATGATTTCAGGGAATACCTGACGGGTCTGGATATCTGAGAAAAAGGACTGTTCAGCGCCAATGAGTAGTACGCATAAAAAAGCCCGCAAATGCGGGCTTTTTTATTGCTTCATGTTTAGAGAAAACAGGAAGGTTTATATGGCTCCCCGGCCCGGGCTCGAACCAGGGACCCAATGATTAACAGTCATTTGCTCTACCAACTGAGCTACCGGGGAATAGGCGCGAATTTTACTGATGCACCGCTCCCGGGTCAATAGGGGCTCGGGATTAAATTGTTTTTTTCTTTAAATTTAAATAGATATTGCAAATACCAGTAGATTTTAGGGCCGGACTTGCCGTGCAAGGATTCACCGTTTGTCCTGAGTTCGTTGAAGGAAGCTTGTTAAATCCACTGTTCGTCTTGAGCTTGTCGAAGGAAGC
>CAZNRP010000108.1:0-4454 GCA_964575555.1 uncultured Thiohalophilus sp.
CAGGATGAAGCCCTGTTGAATATTCCCGGCGTTACCGATGGCCTGTTGCCCGGTGGCAAGATTCTGGTAAATTCTTCCAGACCGGTGGCTGAACTGCCTGCATCAGACGAGGCTGAAATGATTTCCCTGTCAGCCTCCGGCATCGCCAAAAAATATCTGGGACGACCGGTGCCCAACACGGCATTACTGGCGGCATTTTTGAGTCTTACCGGTCTGTTTCCGATTGATGCCCTGATTAAAGTTCTCGCACATAAATTTTCGGGTGAGATACTTGAAAACAATACCCGGTTAATTCAGATCGCCGCACAGGAAGTTCCCGCAGGTAAATGGCAGGAGGCAAACAATGCAACAGGCAATTGAAGGATCGCTGGCGATTGCACGAGCCGTTGCTCTGTGTAAACCACAGGTGGTCGCCGCCTATCCCATCACCCCGCAAACCCATATTGTTGAGAACATAGCCAAACTGGTTGCCGATGGTGTACTCGACTGTAATCTGGTCAGTGTTGAAAGTGAATTTTCTGCCGCCTCCGTGGTGCTCGGTGCGGCGGCCGCCGGTTCTCGCACTTACACGGCGAGTGCTTCGCAGGGCATTCTGTTAATGAGTGAAGTGCTTTATAACATTGCCGGTCTGCGAATCCCCACGGTTTTAACCTGTGCCAATCGCGCGGTTTCCTCACCACTCTCTATATGGAATGATCAACAGGACTCGATGGCGGTGCGCGATGCTGGCTGGATTCAGCTTTACTGTGCAGATAATCAGGATGCCATTGATACGACTATTCAGGCTTTTCGAATTGCCGAGCGTTGTGAGTTACCGGTGATGGTTTGTGTTGACGGCTTTACTCTCACCCACACTCTGGAGCCGATGGAAATTCCTGAAGCCGAACAGGTTGATCAGTTTTTGCCGCCTTACCAGTTTTCTCGCACCCTGGATCCAAAAAATCCGATCAGTATCGGCACCCTGGTATCACCGGATTTATTTTCTGAAGCACGTCACTCTCATCATCAGGCGGTGTTAAACGCTGAGGCAGAAATTATTGCTGCTGCCAAGGACTGGGCAAAAATCAGCGGTCGGGAAAGTCCCGGACTGTTGCAGGCCGATGGCCCGGAGGGAGCGCGCATTGGCATTCTGATCATGGGCTCGGTTTATGGCACGCTGGCGGATGCGCGCAGTCATTATTCTGATCTTGAAGCGGTGCGACTGATTAAATTACGTTCTTTCCGTCCCTTCCCGGTCAAGGCTCTGCAACAGGCCTGCGAAGGACTGGATCAACTGATCGTGCTTGATCGTGCCATGTCGCCTGGTAGCGGTGGCATTCTTGGTAATGAAGTTCGCGCCGCCCTGCATCAGATGGAACATGTACCACGCATTCATAATTTCGCCATTGGTCTGGGTGGGCGCGACGTGCCCATGGATACGCTGCCCAAACTGCTTGCTGCGATAAAGCAGGAACAGTCCGAACAGTTCAGTGTGTTTGATGTGGTACTGGACAGATTGCCTGAACAGGATCGCTAATACGATCCATCCTTTACTCTTTTCAAAGTAGAGAGACTATGAGCAAACAAGCTGAATACCCAGATATTAATATCCCACTCTTGCGACAACAGCAGCAACGCTTTCAGGCCTTAACGCCGGGACATCGCGCCTGCCTCGGTTGTGGTGAAGCACTGGCTGCCCGGCTGGTGACCGAAGCCGCCGGGCCCGATGTGGTTATTGCCAATGCCACCGGTTGTCTAGAGATTTTTACTACGCCTTATCCTGAATCCGCCTGGCGAGTTCCCTGGATGCATTCACTGTTTGAAAATGCGGGCGCGATAGCCTCAGGTATGGAAGCCGCACTCAAGGCGCAGGGCAAACTTACCAAGGTGCTCGCCTTCGGTGGTGATGGCAGTACCTTTGACATTGGTTTTCAGTCCCTGTCCGGCATGTTTGAACGTGGCCATAACGTACTCTATGTCTGCTTTGATAATGAAGCCTATATGAATACCGGGGTGCAGCGTTCCAGCTCCACACCCCATGCGGCGATGACCACCACCTCACCGCCGGGCAAAATGCGCATGGGTAAACGGCATTTGAAAAAAGATATTCTTTCTATTATTGCGGCACACCATATTCCTTATGCCGCCTCGGCTTCGGTGGCCTATCCTTCGGATATTCGTAAAAAAGTCCGTCGCGCCATGTCGATAGAAGGCTCCACTTTTTTACTGGTGCATTCTCCCTGCCCGCTGGGCTGGGGGCATGAAGGCGACATGACTATCGATGTGGCGCGACTGGCGGTACAAACCGGCATGTTTCCCATCATCGAACTGGAGCGTGGCGAACTGACCGGCACTATGCCGATCCGTCATCCTCGTCCTGTCATTGATTACTTGAAACAACAAAAACGTTTCCGTCATTTATTTAGTGGCAAGCAACTGGCCGAGGAAGAACTTGAACATCTACAGGCTCTGGCCAATTACAACATGGAACGTTATGGACTCAAGGGGAACGAGCCCGATGCCCTCGACAGTGAGGGTGCGGACACGGTAGGTCGAGACAAGATACGTTGGGCCTGAATGATGGCGCACGGAGACAGGACACAAATATGATCACATATAATCGTGGCGGCTATGCCAACCCCGGCACGGCCATACAGTTTAAGACGGGCACCTGGCGGGTGCAAAAACCCTATCACCAGCATCAGGCCGCGCCCTGTCACACGGCCTGTCCGGCGGGTGAAGATGCGCAGGCTTATCTGGCCAAACTGGAAATGGGACAGACTCGGCAAGCCTGGGAAAGCCTGGTTCAGGCCAACCCGATACCGGCTATTACTGGACGGGTCTGTAACCATCCCTGTGAAGGTGGTTGTAACCGAGGCCAGTATGATGAAGCCATTGCTATCCATTCGGTTGAACGCTGGTTAGGTGATGAAGCGATTCGTCAGGGTTGGGCTTACCCGGTGGGCAAAGTCGACAAAAATGCCTTAGCCGTTGCGGTTGTCGGTGCAGGCCCGGCGGGGCTCTCAGCGGCGTATCATTTATTACGACAGGGTTATCAGGTAACGCTGTTTGAAATGCTGTCACAGGCAGGTGGCACCTGTCTCTCAGGTATCCCGCCCTATCGTTTGCCTCGGCAGGTGATCGATGAAGAACTGGAACGACTACTCGCCTGCGGCATGGAATTTCTGCCCCATCATCGTCTTGGTCGCGACATCTCGATCAATGAACTGAAACAACAATACCGCAGTGTATTTTTAGGCCCCGGCACGCAAAAAAGTCATGACTGGAATGTCGATGGTGTGACACCTCGGGATTTGCATTCCGGACTGAATATTTTGAAAGAATGGATCCATGTCGATGCTATTCCTCAATACAATAGTATTGCTGTCGTTGGCGGTGGTAACACCGCCGTTGATCTGGCGCGGGTGATGAAACGTGAAGGCACCGCCGAAGTTCATATTATTACCGATAATGCGCTGCCGAATGGCAATCCGGCGACAGCGGACACCATGCCCGCTCTGCCGCGTGAGATTGAACAGGCGTTGGAGGAAGGCGTACAGATCCATGAGCATCGCGGTATTCGTCGTTTGATTCTGCGGGGTGAAAAAGTTATCGGCATTGAAATGGTGCATATGAAAAATATGCAGCAGGCCGATGGTACTATGCGCCGCACTGCGTTTGAAGGCACGGAAACCGTCCTGCATGTTGATCAGGTTATCCCGGCGATTGGTCAGCAGGTCGATGATGAAGACTTCAGTAACCTGCTACAGCAGCAGCCTCTGTTCTCGCCTGATGCCTGGGGGCAGATCGAAAAGCACCCCGGGATTTTCGTCGGCGGTGATGCCTGTCCCAATCGGGGCACGGTAGCTATGGCTATCGGTGATGGTCGTCGCGCCGCAGAAGCCATGCATGCTTATATCCAGCAAGATTCTATGCCCGATCAGGGTCCGGGCAAACCGATCCCCTATGAAAAATTAAACCTGAACTATCACGAACATGGCGCGCGACAGAATAACCCTGTTCTGCCGGTTGAAGAACGCAGTCGTGATGCTGAAATAGAAGCCAGCCTGACAGAAGAACAGGTGCGTCATGAAACCCGACGCTGTTTGTCCTGTGGCAATTGCATGGCCTGTGATAATTGCTGGACCCTGTGTCCGGACAGCGCTGTGTTGAAAACCCGAGAGCAGGCGATGGACGGGACTCACTATATTTTTGATTATGATTATTGCAAGGGTTGCGGTTTGTGCGCACATGAATGTCCTTGTGGATATATTTCAGTGAAAGAAGATCTGTAGCCGCCGCTATCTGCAAATGAACATTAAAGAAGAGGGATATGAATATGGATGCCAAAGTGAGTAAGACACAATACGTTTATTCTTTTCATGATGGAGATGGAAAGAATAAAAAACAACTGGGCGGCAAAGGTGCCAATCTTTGTGAAATGACCCAGATGGGACTCAATGTTCCACCGGGTT
>CAZNRP010000109.1:0-4144 GCA_964575555.1 uncultured Thiohalophilus sp.
TTGCCGGTGTGCTTGGGGTTGCCGGTGTGCTTGATGCTGCCGATGTATTTGGAGTTGCCGCCGGTGTTTTTGCTTCACTCTGCGCCTGTTCTTTCAGTTGTTGAATCCAGGGCTTGAGAAAGCCGAAATTACGCACTTTATGTAATTGTCCGAATTCGGCATAGAGGTGAATTTTGTTCTCGAGTAGCAGGCTGCGGGTGAATATGCCGCCACTCAGCGAGGCGGCTATTTGTCCCCAGCCAGCAGTGGGTGTGTGGATGACATCGATGATTTCATCTACCAGAAAGCCGTGGTATTGATCTTCCAGCTGACAGACTGCAATGCGTCCGGGTTGCGTTCGATCCTGTTGCTCAACCCCGAACAGCTGGCGCAGATCGATCTGCCTGACCAGCTTATTGTTATGACGGAAAATGCCGGGATGAGAGGCTGAACTGCCGGGGAGATGGGTCAGCGTGGGTGGGGTAATCAGCGTTTCAATCGGCAGGCTTGGGGCGCAGCACAAAACCGGGCCGACCCGGTATATCAGCAGGGCATTGTTGTCCGCCAGTTGTGCCATAAATTGCGCTCCTTGGCGGAATTAGCGGCATGGTCAGACAAAAATGAAGGGATGGGCTCACATTTTTACGGAGTCTGTGGGCAGGCATCTAGGTTGATAATCAAGGTGTAGGGCTGGATTCATCCGACCCATGGGTAGAAAAAAGTTGGCTCTGGCAAATTGAAGTCGAGCAGACTTTAATTTAATACGTCTGGCAGGGCGTTACTGAGACGGGCAAATTCGGTCAGGCCCAGGCATTCAGCACGAATACCGGGGTCGATATCGAGTGCCGCAATGGCTTCTGGACTCAACCAGCCTTTGAGGTTATTACGCAGGGTTTTGCGCCGCTGTGAGAAACACTGGGTAACGAGTTTTGCGAGTAGTTGAGGATCATTGACCGCAACGGGTGGTAGGCGGTGTGGATGCAGACGGATGATGGCCGAATCAATTTTGGGCGCAGGGAAAAAAGCGCCGGGGCCGACGGTAAATAGCATTTCTGATTCGCAGTGATAATTCAGCATCACGGTGAGACGACCATATTCCTTGTTGCCGGGTTTCGCCACCATGCGTTGCACCACTTCTTTTTGCAGCATGAAATGCATGTCTTCGATACAGTCGGACTGGCTCATGAGATGAAATAGCAGGGGGGTGGAAATATTGTAGGGCAGGTTGCCAATGACGCGTAGCCGGGAATTATCATCGGCACGCAGGGCGCAAAAATCAAAGCGCAGTGCATCGGCCTGATGTACATGCAGTTCACCCGCGTCGGCCAGCTGCTGTTTCAGAGGCGCGATCAGATCACGATCCAGCTCGACCACATCCAGCCGGCCGCAGCGTTCCAGTAAGGGACGAGTGAGTGCCCCTTTACCGGGGCCGATTTCTACCAGTTGCTCACCGGGACGGGGATGAATGCTGTCGATAATACGGCGAATTACCCCTGGATCATGGAGAAAGTTCTGGCCGAAGCGTTTGCGGGGCTGGTGGGACATAGAGGTTAAGTTCCTTTATTTTGATCCTGTGATTAATCGCAGAGGACGCAAAGGTGCAAAGACGCAGATCAACGGGAATCTAAAGCTTTGCGTTTTTGCGCCTCCGTGCCCTTTGCGTTAATTAGGAACAGTCGATTTGAGCACAGCCTGTTTCGCCATTTGCCGGGCGGTGTCGATAGCCATTTGCAGGCTGCTCGTATGACACTGGCCGCTACCGGCGAGATCCAGTGCGGTACCGTGATCCACCGAAGTGCGAATGAAGGGCAGGCCAAGAGTAATATTTACAGCCTGACCAAAGCCTTTGTATTTCAGTACCGGCAGGCCCTGATCATGGTACATGGCGAGCACCGCATCCGTCTGTTCGAGTCGGGGTGGGGTGAAGGCGGTGTCGGCGGGCAGGGGGCCGGATAAATTAAAGCCCTGTAGACGCAGCTTTTCAAGTACGGGAATGATGATTTCAATTTCCTCGCGGCCAAGATGGCCGCCCTCACCGGCATGCGGGTTTAACCCGCAAACCAGAATTTGTGGTTGCGGCAGGCCAAAACGCTCCTGTAGATCCTGCCGCAGGATGCGAATGACATTTTCCAGCAAGCTCGGGGTAATGGCCTGACTGATCTGGCTCAGCGGCAGATGAGTGGTGGCCAGTGCCACACGCAGGCCGGGGGTGGCCAGCATCATCACCACCTGTGGGGTCTTGGTGAGTTTGGCGAGAAATTCGGTATGTCCGGTAAAGGCTATGCCGGCATTGTTGATAGTGGCCTTATGGACCGGGCCGGTGACCAGGGCAGAAAATTCGCCAGACTGACAGCCGTTCGCCGCCTGGCGCAGGGTTTCGAGTACGTAATTTGCGTTATTCGGGTTGAGCAGACCACAGTCGCAGGTTTGTGTCAGGGTCACCGGCAGCACCGTGAGCTGGCCGGGAGTCGATGGCTTGAGTGGCTGCTGCGAATATATATGAATCGTCAGCGGCAGTTCCAGCTGGTTTGCACGAGCAGTAAGTAAATCGGGATCGGCAATGACTACCAGTGGGCAGGGCAGGGATTGCTGGGCCAGCTGGATGATGAGATCCGGGCCGATGCCGGCAGGCTCTCCGGGGGTGTATGCGACGGGGGCAGGCTCAGCCATTTTGCCCCTCTCCCCGTTGGGGAGGGGGGGTAAATATACTGGCAAAGCCTTGTGTGCTTTGCGCCTTCGCGCCTTTGCGTTGAATACTCATACGCTCATTGATTGAACCGATATTCCACATAGGATTCACTGCGCATGCGGCGCATCCAGTTTTGTGCGGTTTCTTCGGATTTGCGCTTGCCGATGACCTGCCGCGCCTGATTACGAATGAACTGTTCGCTGTCGTCATGTCGGCGTCGGGACATGACCTGAACAATATGCCAGCCGAACTGGGTACGGAAAGGTTGGCTGATCTGGCCGGGTTCCAGTTTGCCCATCTCTTCTTCAAATTGCGGCACCATGGTGCCGGGATTACTCCAGCCGAGGCTGCCGCCTTCTGCGGCCGAGGCCGTGTCGGCAGAATGGCCGCGTGCCAGTTGGCCGAAGTCTTCGCCGCTGAGAATACGATTACGGAGTGTGTCCAGATGGCGGCGGGCATCCTCATTGCTGACCACCTGATTGGGTTTAATCAGGATATGCCGGGCCAGAGTCTGTTGAATCTCGTGAGAGGTGCTCGGGCTGCGTTTGTTTATCATTTTGATAATATGAAAACCACTGGCGCTACGCAGGGGCAGGCTGACATCATTGATCTCCATGCTATCTACCAGTTGCGCAAAAAAACTCGGCATTTGCTCGACATTGCGCCAGCCTAAGTCGCCTCCCTTTAAAGCCTGTGGGCCATCGGAATTACCAATCGCAATACTGGAAAAATCTTCGCCATTATGGATGCGTTCACGCAGGGCATCGGCACGTTCGCGGGCCTTGCGGATTTGATCCGGGGTGGCCGCTTCCGGGGTGGCGACCAGGATGTGGCTGAGTAAAAATTCTTCTTCATTGTGCTGAATATTGGCCTGGTTGGCCAGGTAGTTATCCACTTCCTGATCGCTGACCGAGACCTTGTTGTTGACCTGCCGTTTGCGCAGTTCGTTGATGATCATTTCATTTTTGATATTGGCGCGAAAATCGGCAAAGGCCATGCCGTCCCGCTCCAGTAGCTGACGGAATTGTTCCATGTTGAGTTTGTTTTCTTTGGCAATATTTTCAATCACCCGGTTGATGGTTTCATCGTCAAGACGGATACCGGAACGCTTGGCAATTTGTAGCTGTACTTTTTCCATGATCATGCGTTCCAGCACCTGCTTGCTCAGTACCGCATCATCCGGGAGTTGGGCACGGGCACCGAGTTGTTGTTTGATCAGCTGCAAACGCTTGTCGAGTTCAATCTGGGTGATCACATCGTTATTGACCACGGCAATGATATTGTCCAGCTCTACGGCTTTGGCTTTTTCCGCAAAAATATCGGGGGCGGTTGCTAGCAGGGTGGTGACAAGGAACAGGGAAAACAGGACTTTCATGCAGGGCAGGCTCGATAGTGGATAAAAAAACAGGTCGGCAAGGATAGCATTTAATCACGTCACAAGCAGCCTGCCCTGGCCGGTGGGTTGAAACCCGCCCT
>CAZNRP010000110.1:0-3849 GCA_964575555.1 uncultured Thiohalophilus sp.
ACTCTTCAAAGTTGGTAACTTAATATTGATCAAGCTCCTTAGTTAAGAAAGCAATAAATTAAATCCCCGTCATTTCGGCATTTTTTTAGCCGGAATCCAGCCTTTTAGTCTTCTGGATCCCGGCTAAGGGCATGCCGGAATGACGGAAAAGAGCTTAACTAAGTACCATTCGGGTCAGACCTTACATTTCACAAGGGGCCATATAACGGGCCAGGTCTTGCGTTTTATGCGGTGTGAAATGTAAGGCTTGATCCTATGGGGTTCCCGAAAATGGCGAGTACCTATTGTCACCGTTTGCATGATAAAGTCGGGGTAAAGAGTGATATTGAATTGGCACGCATGGCTCTGTTTTACGGGCTTATTGAAAACGTGCCGTTTAAAACCTAGACAAAGTAATACTATTATCTGTAGGTTAGTGCTGAATGAAATGAAGCCCAACATAATGTTAGCCAAACTGTTGGGCTTTATTTCATTCAGCACTAACTTACCTTTTATACCTTTAGCATAATCCAATTTTGAGTAAACCCTTGTATGTCCAAGCCTCAATTTTCTCTTGAAGTTTTCAATCCCGATTGCCGTGTATGCCCCCGGCTCAGTCAGTTTCTCGACAGGGTAAAAGCAGAATGTCCCGACTACCATTGCCGCCCGGTCGCGCCCTTTGGAACCAAACAACCTGGTTTACTCATCGTCGGTCTGGCACCGGGTAAGCACGGAGCCAATGCTACCGGCCGTCCCTTCACAGGTGATCATGCGGGCATTATTCTATATGAAACCCTGTATAAATTCGGTTTCAGTAATCAGCCTGAAGCCACGGCTTTAGATGATGGTCTTAAGTTGAAAAGTTGCCGCATCACCAATGCGGTAAAGTGTCTGCCACCCGAGAACAAGCCTACCGGAGGTGAAATCAAAACCTGTAATGTCTATATACAGGCCGAACTGGCCGGATTGAAAAAAGGGGCGATTATTCTCGCGCTGGGTGGAATTGCACATAAGGCGGTGATATCCGCATTGGGTCTGAAACAGTCCGAGCATCCCTTTGGCCACGGTTTGAAATACCCGCTGCTACGTGAGCAACAGTTGCTTACTTCCTATCACTGCAGCCGCTACAATACCCAGACGAAGCGTTTAACGCCCGCTATGTTTGATAAGATTTTTCGGGATATCCGGAGCATGCTAAACAAAATTTAAAATCATTTTTTTATGAATCCGTCTGCCAGTTCGCCATTATTTGATCACCGCGCCTTTCTCAAAACGCTGCCGGGTAAACCCGGTGTCTACCGTATGCGTGATGAAAGTGGCACGGTGATCTATGTTGGCAAGGCCATTAATTTAAAAAAACGTCTGGCCAGTTATTTTCGCAAGAATCTGGATAGTCCCAAGACCAAGGTGCTGGTATCCCACATTCGTGAAATCGAAGTCATGGTCACTCATACCGAAACCGAAGCTCTGTTGCTTGAAAACAATTTAATTAAATCTCTCAAACCACGGTATAACGTCCTCTATCGTGATGATAAAAGTTACCCCAGTATATTTCTTTCCAGCGAACATGATTTTCCGATGCTGGGTGTGCACCGCGGTGCGCAGCGGCGCAAGGGGCGTTATTTCGGCCCCTATCCCAGTGCCGGTGCGGTGCGGGAAACTCTTAACTTGCTACAAAAATTGTTTCCCGTGCGCCAGTGTGAAGATCATTTTTATAGCAATCGTTCCCGACCCTGCCTGCAATATCAAATTAAACGCTGCACTGCACCCTGTGTAGGACTGATTTCCAAAGCTGCTTATGCTGAAGATGTACAACATGCGGTGATGTTTTTACAGGGTAAAAGTAACGAAGTTATCGATGCCCTGGTGAGCAGTATGGAACAGGCGGCAGACATTCTGGATTTTGAGCAGGCTGCCCGCTATCGGGATCAAATCGCCAGCCTGCGCCGGATTCAGGAAAAGCAATATATCAGCCAGGAAGAAGGCGATTTCGATGTGATTGCCGCCAGTACTCTCGGTGGCATGAGCTGTATCCAGATTTTCACCATTCGGGGAGGGCGTAATCTGGGCAACCGCAGTTTCTTTCCCCTCTCTGGCGGGATTTCACCCCGCTCATCTGGCGGGATTTCATCCCGCTCAGGCGACATTGCGGTAGAAAAAGATAAGAGCGCAGAAAACGCCGCCGCGTTGCTTGATGCCTTTTTGCCCCAGCATTATCTGGCGGGGGAGAGCGGGCAGGGCAGACGTGATATTCCCCCGGAAATTCTTCTTAGCCATGAGCCACAGAGTATTACGCTATTAGAGCAGACACTCAGTACTCAGGAAGGCCACAAGATCCGCCTGGCGACCCGCCTGCGTGGGCAGCGTGTACGCTGGTTGAAAATGGCGATACAAAATGCCGAGCAGGCGCTGGTCTTGCATCTCAATAGCAAGGCCAATATGCTGCAACGTTTTGAAGCCTTGCAGGAAGCTCTTGAGTTGACGAACATGCCCACCCGGCTGGAATGCTTTGATATCAGTCATACCATGGGTGAGGCTACGGTGGCCTCCTGCGTGGTGTTTGATTTGAACGGGCCGCTGAAATCGGATTATCGCCGTTTTAATATCGAAGACATTACCGGCGGTGATGATTATGCTGCCATGCGTCAGGTGCTGTCCCGGCGTTATAAACGTCTGAAGGAGGGGGAAGCCAGGCTGCCGGATATTCTATTTATCGATGGCGGTAAAGGTCAGTTATCTCAGGCACAGGCGGTGCTGGAGCAGTTGCAGATATGCGATGTGCTGTTGGTTGGCATTGCCAAAGGCCCTGAGCGCCGACCCGGAAAAGAAGTGCTCTGGCTGTGCCACCCATGCACTGATTCCGGTACGGATACCGGCGCAGAAGCGGATTCCGGCTTGTTGGATGGGGTGCGCGAGATTATACTGGCTCCAGATGCGCAAGCCCTACATCTTATCCAGCAGATCCGTGATGAAGCTCACCGTTTTGCGATTACCGGACACCGGCAACGTCGCCAGCGTAAGCGTAATACCTCGGTATTAGAGACCATTCCGGGGATGGGATCAAAACGTCGCCAGCAGTTGCTGAAACAGTTTGGCGGTCTGCAGGAAGTGGCGCGAGCCGGGGTAGAAGATCTGACCCGTGTGAGCGGCATCAGTACCGCACTGGCACAACTGATTTATGATGCCTTTCATATAGATGGAAACGAATAAAACATGCACCTGACTCTGCCTAATAAATTAACCCTGCTACGCATCGGCCTGATCCCGGTTTTCGTGTTGGCCTTCTACATGCCCCTGTTCGGTCTCAATAACTACATCACCACCGGCCTGTTTTTTATTGCCGGGGTCACCGACTGGTTTGACGGCTATCTTGCTCGCCGCCTCAAACAGCAGTCGGATTTTGGTGCATTCCTGGATCCCGTCGCTGACAAACTAATGGTCGCCACCGCCCTGGTATTACTGGTTAGTGCCGATAATGCCGACTGGAAACTGGCCATCCCGGCGGCAATCATTATCGGCCGGGAAATCGCTGTTTCCGCCCTGCGCGAGTGGATGGCCAATATTGGCGACAATACCAAGGTTGCGGTTTCCATGATTGGCAAAATCAAGACCACCGCACAGATGTTAGCCATTGGCTTCCTGCTCTATGGCGAGCCCATTGGTGAGTTCCCCACCATTATCATTGGTTACCTGCTGCTCTACACCGCCGCCATCCTGACCCTCTGGTCAATGGTGATCTATATACAGGCTGCCTGGCCCAGTCTGATAGGCGAACGTGAGGAAAATAGTGAGGAAATTTCTTGACATAGAGGCGCACATCGCTAAAATACGCAGCTTCTTTCAGGCGGGAATAGCTCAGTTGGTAGAGCA
>CAZNRP010000111.1:0-3619 GCA_964575555.1 uncultured Thiohalophilus sp.
GCGAGGGTTCGGTTTTCACGGCGGGGGATGTAGCCGAGTTTGGAATATTTCCAGTACACGATGATGGCGTGGGTGTCATAGCAATTGTTGGGGTCTCTATGCAGAACAAGTGGATCACCCACTTTCATTTGCGACCAGATGTTTTCACCTTCGTAATACTGGAACCCGGCGATGGGGGAATGTTGGAGCAGAATTGTCGGGTTTTGTTGTGGCTCAGTTATGCTTTTGGCTTTTGTTGCGATGGGCAACAATCCCAAACCCAGGACTGATTTTATAAAGCTACGGCGTGACATACTGAATTTCCTTTTTTACTTCCCTCTTTTGTATCACAGTCGGTGGCTCACAGAGTGAGCCTGTGGAAAATTTAGATGGAGTAATGTCATTTTCATTCCATCGGGTTGCCTGGAAATATATTGTTGGGCTTCGCTTTGCTCAACCACAACCTACAGCCAAGATAAACTCTGATTTATTTTTCTGTCTGATAATGCTGCATGGCCTGCTGTAAATATTGACTGACTTTGTTGCGTAGTTCTTCAGGTGCGATAACTTCTACATCGGGGCCGTATTTGAGTATTTCCATTAGCAGTTCACGTTCGTCGGAGTAGGGGATCTGTAATTCGTATTTGCCACCTTTCCACTGGCCGATTTGATCCGGATGCCACTGTTCATCCGCGACCCATTCAGCACGTTGAGCTGAGAAGCGTAATACCGCCCAGTGTTTTGCTTCGCCGGTAAAAATGCCGAAGCTGGCTGAGACATAGCGCTGAAGTTGCTTTTCATCAACGGGCTTTAATTTTTTATCAATCAAGATTGCTTGTTGAATACGATCAAGAGAAAAGGTTCGGTAGTCATTGGCCTGTTCGCACCAGGCGATCAGGTACCAGTTGTCCCGATAATGCAGCAGACGATAGGGATGAATCTGCCGCTGGGTGTTCTCACCACGCTGCCGTCCGTGATATTCAATCTCTAGCCGTCGTTCCTCCAGCACCGCGCTGGCGGCCAGACCAAACTGTTCCTGCCTGACCGGGCGCTGCGCCATTGGCTGGAGGCGAATGCGGGAGGTAACCGTTTTGCTTTGATGACCACCGTGTTCCAGCAGTTTGTGGATGCGGCTTTTCAGGGGGCCGATCCAGGGGGTGAGAAAACCGGGTTGCACCGCTTCCAGCAATTGCTCCGTTGCCAGCAGAGCATAGAGTTCGGTCTCATTGAACCAGAGTCCGGGCAATTCAAAGCCATCAGCAGCGGGATTATAACGATAGCCATTGGCGCTGCGATCATACTCGATGGGGGCTTCCATGAAATCACGCATGTAGGCCAGATCCCGTTTGATGGTGGCATGAGAGACCTCCAGCTTTTCAATCAGGGCTTGCAGGCTGACGGGGCGGGACGACTTGAGTACAGCATGCAGCCGGTAGATACGTTCGGCGCGGTTCACAGCATTTTTCCTCACCTGCCGGGTTTGTTGTTATATAATGGGCAAAATATCCATAACTCTGTATGGTTTTTACTACAGGTAACAACCTGAGCGCAAGCAAGTTACGGTTAACCCTTTCGGATACCATTATATAAACATGAAAGATAAAACAACTCACTTCGGTTTCACTGACGTTCCTTATGAAGAAAAGGTACGTAAGGTCGCGGGCGTATTTCATTCGGTGGCGGATAAATACGATGTCATGAATGATCTGATGTCACTGGGCGTACACCGGATCTGGAAGCGTTACACCATTGAGCTAAGCGGCGTGCGCGCAGGTCAACAGGTGCTGGATCTGGCCGGAGGCACGGGTGATTTGACCGCACGTTTTTCTCGTATGGTGGGCGCGGACGGTCAGGTAGTGCTGGCGGATATTAATGATTCCATGATCAAGGTCGGGCGTGAACGTCTAACTGATCGCGGCATTGCCGGGAATGTGAAATATGTGCAGGCCAACGCCGAATGTCTGCCTTTTCCCGATAACCATTTTGATCTGATTACTATGGCCTTTGGCCTGCGCAACGTGACTGACAAAGATGCGGCTTTGCGCTCCATGCTCCGAGTACTAAAACCCGGCGGTCAGCTCATGGTGCTAGAATTTTCCAAGCCGGTGCTCAAACCGCTGAACCCAATCTATGATCTCTATTCCTTTAAACTTTTGCCGCTGATTGGCAAGCTGATTACCAATGATTCAGACAGTTATACTTATCTTGCCGAGTCCATTCGCAAGCACCCTGATCAAGATACCCTCAAGGCCATGATGGAAGAGGCCGGTTTTGAACGCTGTGACTACCACAATCTCAGTGCCGGAATCGTCGCCCTGCACCGGGGTTATAAGTTGTGAGTACGCCGCTGCCGTACGCCGGTTTCTGGCGGCGATTGCTGGCCTTTTTCATTGACTACCTGCTGTTCTCGGCCTTACTGGCTCCTCTTTTATTCCTCATTTATGGGCGCGGCTATTTTCTCTGGCTGGCCGAAGTGGATGGCCTTTTCGAAATCTACGGTGTTGCCGATCTGCTGATTAGCAAGCTACTACCATTTTTATTACTGGTTATGCTCTGGCGACGACTGGGCGCGACCCCCGGAAAGATTCTGCTCGACTGCCGGGTTGTGGATGCACAAACGCTGGAAGTACTTTCCTTAAGAACCGCCATCATTCGTGCCGGTGCTTATATTATTTCTGCCCTGCCGGTGTACCTGGGCTTTATCTGGATGGCGGTTGATAAGCGTAAACAGGGACTGCACGATAAACTGGCTGGCACCCTGGTGCTGCATGATCCTGATGACTATGCCAACCTGTCCTTGCAGGAATTGATGGAGCGTTGCAAATGAGCCTGCGCGCCGAAGTTTTTGTCTCGCTGATAGGTGCAATGGAAACGGCACTGAATCAATTCATCGCCTTTGATCCGTCGTTACAGAAAAAACTGGGCACGCTCAGCGGCAAGATCATTGCTATCGAGCTGGAATCAACTCCTGGCCATGTGCTGCTCTGCTTAACGATGTTGCCAAATGAAAATGGCATTGAGCTGTTCAGCCAATATGGGGAAAGCGCGGATACCACACTTTCTGGTACGCCAATGGCGCTAGCAAAAATGTCCCTGCTTCCCAAACTGGCGGCAAAATTTGGCGGCGACAATCTAGACTGCCCAGATACCAACGAAGTGATGTTTTCTGGCGAAGTAATTATTCGCGGCGATATTGAGCTTGGCCAGCGTTTTCGCCGCATCCTCGATGAGATGGATTTTGACTGGGAAGAACATCTGTCCCGACTCACGGGTGACATCATTGCCCATAAAGCCGGTAATGTCGTTCGTGAACTGGGGCAGTGGTGGCAGCAGGCTGTTGATACGCTTGGCCGTGATGCTAGCGAATTTATACAGCAGGAAAGCAAATTATTGCCTGAGGCCGCTGAGCTATCTGCATTTATGTCCGAGGTCGATACCCTGCGTGGGGATCTGGATCGGCTGGGTGCACGTATTCAACGTTTATCTCAATAACCCAAGCGTTCTTCGACTTCGCTCAGGATGAACGATGTGTTTTTAAACGGTTTACTATTTATCCGTTCGCCCTGAGCGAAGTCGAAGAGTTGTATGGCTATTGGCATTCCTTCGACAAGCTTCCTTCGACAACCTCAGGACGAACGGT
>CAZNRP010000112.1:0-3558 GCA_964575555.1 uncultured Thiohalophilus sp.
TTGTTCTTGCTGGTATCAATATTAGTTAAATCTACCGTACCGGCGCTGAAATGATTCACAATTTTACCACTGGGAAGATCAATCAGAACGATGTGATTGTTTTCCTGCAAGGTCAGAACGGCTAAATTATTTTTATTAATATCGACATATTCAGGCTCGGGATCATCGGCATATAACATACCGCTTAGGCCGGTCACATCAACGACACGTGTCGTCCATTTATCAGGACTACCCACTAAATCAACGATGATAAATGATCCCGCAGGAGCCTGCGGTGGGCGACCATCGCCTAAATCTTCATCACGTTCATTTTCGATAGCAATCGCTGCATAGCGCTTATCCGGGCTGATTGAAATCGAATCAGGCTGTCCATTTAAGATGATGCTGCTTATTGTTTTTTTATTTGTAATATCGACGACGACAAGCTTACCACTGGGTGCGGTATAAGTCGGCGAGGTGTTAACGGCAACCAGCGCATAATTACCGAGGATGCTAACGGAAGTGGGTTCACCGCCCATTTCAAGCATGCCCATCGGCTGTGGTCTGGCCGGATTACGAATATCAACAAAACCGATGGTTTCCATTTTCGAATCGGTATACACCAGCGTATTACCATCGTCGGTGGCCGCAACAATCTCTGAAACGGTTTTTTGCGTAATATCAGAGTTTAGAAATACCGGGAAGGTCGATATTCTGGAAAATTCGGCATTGCGATTATGATGGTGATCACTAGCAACGGCAGGTGAAGCGTTCAATGCAACAGCAGCGGCAAGAACGAGTAAGCTCTTCTTAAATGGTATGTGTAACATGGTTTTCCCCCAGACTACTTGTCAGGTTATTATTTAGAGGGGAAATATTAATGAGTCTAGATGACAGTATTATTAATAATGCGACAATTTTAAGGAGTGTTAAGCTTATCCCATAAACTGAGGGTGTTAGAACCAACAGAACGGCTCCTCTCGCACGGGATGTTTTGCGCTGTGCTGGGATCCTATACCTTCAAATTACAAACGCTTTAACAGATTACGCCAGGGTTCAAGTACATCGGCTTTACCTAATAATATGGAAGATTTTTCCTGCCACCGCCACAATGATTCAATATTAAACGTATATTCTAAAATTAGATCCTGACGTTCTGAAATGCTGATTAAATTTATATTCAAACTATCCAGTACCACTGGGCGACCCTGTTCAGGCATATATATCAGTACCATATGAGGTTCAATACTGCCTCGTTGGAAATCTACAATTTTTCCATAAGCCAGGCGCAAATGCTGATCACTCACCCCCAGATCTCGCAGGGTAAAATATTTAGCAATCGCCACATCTTCACAATCGCCCATGTGGCGCTTTAACAGCTCATCGGGAGTGGCCCAATAATCTTTCTGTCCCCACACTTCTTGATCCATTGCCCTGGGAACCTGATTGAAAAAATCATTGATAACTTCAACTTTTAATTGCTCAGACGAGCCATTTTGGTCAAGCTCCGTTACCAGTTGCTGCAACAGAATCTTATTCGGAGTCGGCATTGTCTCTGTGTTCGATGCAGCCCAAAGCGGATTGTGAAACAACAGCATCAAGCCAACTAAAAGCCACTGAACAAAACCAAGCCCCCTGTTCCAGGGGGCATCTAAGTCATTGATTTTGATAAATGTATGCATTGGTCGCAAGCCTCATGAATGTAGATATCATGACGGCATGCAGACCGGAGGACTTGACTGATTGGTTAAAATTCGACCAAAAACCGTGACCGTGGTCACGGTTTTTTGCTAGCTTCAACGCTACAAATATTCTCCCCATGCAGAGGTAAAATTAAAAGAAGCCGAATTTTTCAAGCGACTTTAAGTGCTTTTGATTTCCCGGCCAGTTTTAATATGTTGGGATGAAGCGTTAATAGCAGCACAAAAAAGATGAAACGTTGAATTTAGGTATGTGTGACATCAAGCTGAATTATCTTGGGCAAGCGAGTACAAGCCCGATACCTTTATCGGCTTCTCTCTATTGATGATAACGGGGCTGACGGCAAGGCTAACTTATCGGCGCAAATGTTAGATAATTTCAGGTACGGCTACAGCCGTACCTGCAACTATACAAGCTGGAAAAAAGAATAAACCAAACCAACCATTGCACATACAGCGATTACCTGTACGATTCCTGTTTTATATCTAAACAGGGCAATAAAGGCCGCCGCACCAATCACCGCAGAGAACCATTCAAACTTCGCCTCAAAGCCTTCAGGCCAAAGCACATGATAGGCAAAAAATACCGCCAGGTTAAGAATAACGCCAACGACAGCCGCCGTTATCCCGGTTAAGGGTGCGGTAAGTTTCACATCATGCCGGGTTGCTTCAATGGCGGGGCCACCGAGAAGAATAAAAAGAAACGACGGTAAAAAGGTAAACAGTGTGGCGACACTCGCACCAGCCACACCGGCTAAAGGCAATAATTCCGGCCCGAAAATTTCTTTGGTCCAGCCACCGACAAAACCCACAAAAGCCACAACCATGATCAATGGCCCCGGAGTTGTCTCACCAAGAGCAAGACCATCGATCATTTGTGTTCCGCTTAGCCAGGCATATTGTTCAACCCCGCCCTGATAAACATAAGGTAGTACCGCATAAGCTCCTCCAAAAGTAACCAAGGCAGCTTTGGTAAAAAAGATGCCCATTTGGGTAAGCGTCCCTTCCCAGCCATAATTCATATACAACAATGCCATTGCCACGACACCGATCATGATGCCCAGAAGAGCAAAAATCATAAACCGACTCCATTTAAAAAGCGCGTGCTCTGGAATCGGAGTTTCATCATCGATAATGGCCAGGCCATACGATTCATTTGCGGCACCATGTCCTGCACCGGCCTTGAAATATTCCGGTGCAAACCGTGAACCTATGTAGGCAATAATGCCCGCCATCAACACGATATAGGGAAAAGGGATTTGAAAGGCAAAAATGGCGACAAAGGCCAGTAGCGCCATTGCTCGCAATACATTATTTTTCAGAGCGCGAGAGCCAATCCGATAAGCCGCAAACACAACTATCGCCGTTACCGCAGGCTTGATTCCATATAAAACCCCCTCGACAGCAGTTACATCACCATAAGCTAGATAAATCCAGGTCAAACCAGAAAGAATAAATAACGAAGGAATAACAAATAAGATGCCCGCCGCAATGCCACCCCATACGCCATGCATTAACCAGCCGATATAAGTTGCCAGCTGCTGAGCTTCCGGGCCGGGCAATACCATGGTGTAATTTAGCGCGTGTAAAAAACGGTGTTCAGAGATCCACCTTCGCTTCTCCACCAATTCCTGATGCATCATGCTAATTTGTCCTGCCGGCCCACCAAAACTAATAAATCCCAGTTTTAGCCAATAAATAAAGGCATCCCAGAAGGGTACCGGATCAGGTTTAATCGTTTTATCAGGTGAAATTGTTGACACTTTATTATTTAGCCCATTCATTATTATTACCGGGTGTGTTTCTCGTTTACAAAATATAAGCACATCACCCTTATTATCCATGCTGAGCTATTATACTGAATAGCGTAATCTGAAAC
>CAZNRP010000113.1:0-3431 GCA_964575555.1 uncultured Thiohalophilus sp.
TGAAAAATCAAAGTTTGTTTTTGGATTTCCTTATACTATTGCAGACGGTTGAAGTCATCATAGTCGGCAAAGGTTCGCGTTGATAATTAAATTTTCTGTGACTTATTTGTAGTCTAGCGGTTGATATAAAAATATTACTAAGTAAAGGTTGATGATTATGGACATATCTACGTTTCTTAACGACATCAAAAAATATAAGAATAATATTGGTGGTAAAAACTCACCATCTGATATCGTTGATAATTTAGGTGGAATTATCAACTGCCCTGTTTTTATTGTTAACCTTGAGCGAAGCACTTATCGCCGGAAATTTATTTTAAATTATTTGGCAAAGCTGGGTATACAGGGTGAAGTTATAACTGCTGTTGAAGGTTCAAAGCTGGATCTTGATAAATTAAAAGAAGACGGTGTTTACAGCGAACAAGCTGCAACTGAAGCATTTAGCCGACAATTATCAATGCCAGAAATAGGTTGTTCATTGAGCCATATAAATATATATAAACGTATGGTGAGCAATAATGTTGAGCAGGCATTAATTATTGAAGATGATGTAATGTTTGATGAAGGTGTTTCAAACACATTTAAAAATATTTTGAAAAATATTCCTGATGATTGGGAAATAATCCAGTTTTATTATCATAACTGTAAAGATTATGAAGAGTTATCAGAAAATATAGCCAGATTTAATTCAAAAAAATGCCTGCCAAATGGCAGTCTTGGTTATGTCATTAAGAAATCCGCTGCTGTAAAGATGTTAGGCAATGTTTTTCCAGTACGCTATCCCGCTGATTCAATGTTAGGGAGATCACCACGTTGGGGTGTCGTTATGTATGGTTCAATTCCACAACTAATGGTTTTGAATAATATATTTCCTACTGAGATTCATCAGAGAAAAACGATTTTTTCAAAATTAAAATATAATGTGAAACAATTAATTGTCAGCGGCCTAAGTCGCCTATTTTCGCAGTGATAATAGGTAGATGGATGTCAGGGTCATATGGCTATCTATAATTCATTTGGCTTAATTGGGATATACAGGTAAAGCATTTTCGGAATTAGCTATGCTGAAGTCATCCAGGTAGACCCACCAGTCACAAGAAAGGCTGCTGTCAGGCCGGCATGGATTATGAGTTGTGGGCAAGCGAAATGCCTTATGGCCACCAACTTCATGGTCAGGAATTTTCCAGCTAAAGTTAGGTGTTACACCATCAATATATTCGGCTATTTTTGTCCATTTAGAACCCATTGGTTTGAGCCATTGTTCAAAACGACCTGAGTTCGAAGATGTGTCGATATGTAGTTTAACTAATATCCACTGGTTGACGCTAAGCATTTCATCAAGGTTTGTTGGTCCGATTTTCCAGTTATCTGTTCCATTTTTACGTCGGTATTTAATGTTTTCATAATCGGCTAATTGAAAATGAAAAGTTTTCGGCCATTTACCCAGATCGTGATGCAGAGGTTCTTTGCTGTTAGCGCTCATTCCTAACAGCCAGGTACCGGAGTGTGTGGGGTATTTGTCTTTTGTTGGGTAGATGAATTTCCCGTTGCGACCAAAATGACTGAGTTGGTCGTTCTTATCATCTGGATCATCATAACTGTTGATATATATCCAAAACTGTAGCCATAAATTTGCGGGTAATCCATCTGCAATGTCTTTCTTACCGTAGTGTAAATAAAAATCAGTTTGCTTATTAAATGTGGATGCACGTGATTCAAGTGCTAATACGTGATTTGAATTTTTTCCGGGAAAAGGGCCAGAATAGCCTGGTATTTTGTTGACAGTATAAATATAACCGACGCCTTTATTTTGACCTTTGCCATTAAGGTTTATAGCTTTACCTCCAGCCCATCCGGCATTTTGAAAATGTTCAAGGCTATCTCCGGAGCGCTTAACGTTATATTCAAATGAATCAAAGAATATAATTGGGTCAGGAGCAACTGTTTTTTTCAGATTACTGTTGAAATTTGATTCTGCACTTATAGCAATACTGCTAAATTGTAAAATATTTAATAAAAAAAAAGAAGCAAGAAATTTCATAATGTCTCCAGTGTTTATCGTGGATAATTTTTCAGTCATAACTATAGAAGTCGCGTGGTCATAATATGTCGGTGGTAAATTTATTCTACAGATGCTGTTGTTTTAAATTTTTCTTTTAAGGTTAAAATTCTTTTTTCAAATAAAGTATAGGATAGATGTGCGAATAAAATGGATCCCAGTATTACAGAAATTGAATAAGCCAGGTTGTTGTCAGAAGAAATAAATAACTCAATAAAAAAGTTTCTGATAAGTATATGGTAGAGATAAATGCCGAAGGATATTTTCCCGATATAGACGAATAATTTCTGTGATAATGTCGTTGATATTTTCCCATCGCTGTTGAATATTAAGAAGCTAATTAAGCACATTATTAAAAAACTAAGAAGTGTGTAGCCAATAGAATTACCAAAATACCCACTCCAGCGTGGAATTTTGTAGATTATAAATATAAAAGATAGGCAAAATATGGGGAAAAATGCCGGATGTTTAGTTATGCGAGATGCAATATCCACAAAGGCGTGTTTCTGCATTAATAATGCAAGCAGGCATCCCATCATTATGGTGTCAACTCTTGTATCAAAACCATAAAATGTTCTGATCATAACGGGCACTCCTTGTTCATAAGTGAAAGCTAAATAACTGCGCCAGAACAGACATAATAATATTATACCTATGGCAAAATATAAGCTGCGCTGCTTCCCAAGAAGAACAAAAACAAAAGGCCAGAATAGATAAAATTGCTCTTCGAGGGCAAGAGACCAGGAATGTAAAAAAACGCCATTTTCAAAGCCGGTTAAGGAAACGTCAATATTGGTTAAAAAAGGCATTAAAATTACAAGTCGATTAAGTACACTCTCAATATTGGTATCAGCATAATTTGAGTTAAGCTTAAAATTAATAAATCCGATCAATAGATAGAAGAAAATTGTCAGATAATATGCGGGCCATATTCGAAGAGTTCTGCGAATAAAAAAATGTCTAATATTGACAGTGCCGGTTTTGTCTTGCTCGCGTAACAATAAGGTAGTGATCAAGAAGCCACTTAATACAAAAAATATGTCTACCCCAACCCATCCTCTACCCATTATAAATGAAATAGGGAAGGGAGCATTGATATGTAAATGTGCTACAAGAACCCATAAGACGCTGAAACAACGTAATCCATCAAAAAATGGCCAGTATTTTTGTGCATAACTATTGGTTGTCATATTCTAAAATTGTAACCGAACAAGTGTGGTCTATGGAGAATAAAAGCTATTTGCTAATAAGCTTGGTGATTTAGTAGTATACATTCATTTTTTAAAAAGTACTCGGTACCTCTTTTTTGTAAATATTAATCGTTGCATCAGTATTTTCATGTATTTTATCCCCTCATCCCAATACTTTCCCT